>JBATES010000268.1:0-16237 GCA_049664145.1 Smithella sp. | reverse complement strand
AGTCAGCTAAGATATAGCAACAGATATAGAACAGATGACAAGGTAGCTGCTGCGCAAAGAACAAAAACATGATCTGTTGATATAGTTTAACCCCCTCAAGGTCTTAAGGACTTGAGGGGGTTTTTTTGTGTCGCAAAATTGCTTGCAAGAAAATTTTTGAAATTTTTATGGTGATTGTAATGGAAAGCAAATAAGGTGAAACAGAATAAGCAACCGCTTGCTTTGGGATTCATTACAATGATTGGCTGATTCTTTTTAGTGCTTCGATGGACGAGATGATTTGTTCTTCCGTGTTGAAATAACTGAAACTGAAACGGATGGTTCCCGTCGGGTAAGTTCCTATGGTTTTATGGGCAGCCGGTGCGCAATGTAAGCCGGAACGACACATGACACCGAATTGTTCATCAAGTTCCATAGCTACGGCAGCCGGATCCTTTCCCGCAAAATTGAATGAAACTGCCGGTGTGCGCTGTTTCACTGATCTTTGACCATAAAGAATAATTCCCGGCAGATCTTTGACGCCGTCAATAAACATTTGTACCAGTTTTTCTTCTCTGACTTTAATTTTGGATATGCTCTCGGAAAGAATAAATTCAACCCCTGTCCGTAAGCCGGCAATGCCGATGGTATTGGGTGTTCCCGATTCATAGCGGTCGGGCATAAAATGCGGTTGTTCTTCCCACTCTGAACGGCTTCCTGTTCCGCCGACGCAGATCGGCTCTATCCTTTTTTCCAGACCTTCACGAATATAGAGGCCGCCTGTTCCGGAAGGGCCGAAAAGAGCTTTGTGTCCGGTAAAGGCAAGCAGATCAATATTCATGGCCTCAACATCGATTGGATAACAGCCTGCCGTTTGCGCCGCATCCACGCACAATACCAAATCATTTTCGCGGGCAATTTTGCCAATTTCAGTTATGGGCATAACAGTTCCGGTGACATTCGATGCGTTGGTGATAACGATTGCCTTTGTATTTTTTTTGATTGCCTTGAGAATATTACCGGGATCAATCAATCCGTCGCTTGCGCAGGGAACAACAGTTATATCGACGCCCCTCGCTTCCACTGCTCGCAGCGGGCGCATCATCGAATTGTGTTCCATACCGGACGTGATGACGTGGTCACCGGATTTTAAGAAACCGAAGATCGCAATGTTCAATCCTTCGGTTGCATTTCTGGTCAGAATTATACTCAGAGGATCCGGAACATTAAACAATTGCGCCAGCTTTTCCCTAGTCTCGAAAACTATACGCGCCGCTTCAATAGACAAACGATGACCGGAACGGCCGGGACTGCTGCCGACATTCTGCAGATAATTCTGCATCGCAGCGATTGTTTCCGGCGGCTTCGGCCACGATGTAGCGGCATTGTCAAAATAAATAATAGTTTTCTTCATTATTATACGATCTCAAAACCCGTCTGTTATTGTTCCTCCAACTTATGAACTTCTTCTATATCCACCTTGTTCAATAGAGCGGCTTCAATTTTCGCCTGCGTGTCCGGTTCAAAGCGCAGGCATATTCCACAATCCGAACTGATATGCTTGGGAACCGGAATAATCTTGTGCCGAATGCCTTCCGCTTTGAGAATTTTTTCCGCCTTCAGGACGTAACTGACCGCCTTGAACAGCATGACGGAATACGGAGATTTTTTATTCATGGCGTAAGCAAACGTCCCGCGCGTCTCATGGCATCCAGAATATCATACATGTTGGAGACTGTACCCGCGGCTAGTTTATCCTTAATCTCAAAATAATTTAAACAGGTGCCGCAAACCAGCAGTTGTACGCCCGCGCTCTCCAGTTGTTTCAAGTCATCAATAACCTCGGAACCCTGCACGGTTAGTTTGACACCGGTGTTATAAAAAATAATGGTATCCGGTTTCTGCGACTGTTCAGCAACCGTATGCAGAAAAGACCTGATGAGCACAGAACCCAATTCGTCATTGCCGTGTCCCATCGTGTTAGCGGATAGAACAATGACAAAAGGTCCTGACGCCGTAGTTACTGCGCTGCATGAAGGCACGAATTCCTCTTTGGAAACAACCGCGCCTTTTTTGAGCTTCAATTTTATTTCGAAAGTTCTGTCTTTTTTCTGTTCCACCTTGATATCACAGCCCAGCTTTGTACCCAAACGCTTCACGTTTTCCAGCGCCGTTTCGTTGTCAACCAGCACTTTTATTTTTTCATTGGTTTCTAACGCTTGCTTGGCCAGAACTACCGGCTGCGGACAGGCAAGACCCCTTGCGTCAACTATTTTTGTGTCACCCATGGAAATACCTCCATTCCTTCTTTGCCATTATCCAGCTTGAAGAAAAGACATTCATTATATACGGCTTCTTTTTTTCGGCATGGTTTCCAATAACGCCTCTATGCGCTTGCAAAGCTGTCCGACAATGATTTGCAAATAATCCGTCTCTATCCCTATAAAAGGGATTTTGTGTTTCCCTTTCCCTTTGACGATTCGACGTTGTATGAATAACAGGCGTGCAGCGCTACGTCAAGCACGACATCCGGTTTATACTTTTCAGTGATTTTGTCAAGCTCTGTCAAACGGCGCAAAATCAAAAATCTGATTGAGCAGTTTGTTTTTCAGATTCGTGTTTTTGATTTCCTGCTTGATGGCCGCATCTGTCACTTTACAGTCGAATGTCGTCTCCAGAAATCCGACTAATCTGCGAATCATCGCCGTCTTTTATTTATTTGCGAATCAGGACAACCGGGATGGATGATTTAACCCAATGATGCAGGCAGGTAAGGTTTGATAAATTTAATGAATGTTTTATGAAAAGAACGGAAGTCGAATTGGCGTTTGTAAATCAAATAAAAATTTCTTTCCATAGATAATCCCTGAATCGGAATTTCACAAAGCAATCCCTGAGACAGCTCGCGCGATACGGCATGAATGGAAATGACAGAGACACCCCATCCGGCGATGACCGCTTCTTTAATCGCCTCGGAGCTTCCCAGCTCGCCGCAGATATTAAATTGATCAAGGCTGATTGATTTTGATTTTTTCAGATATGACTCGAACAATTCCTTCGTTGCCGACCCTTTTTCTCTGACCACAAAGGGTTCTTTTAACAATTCCGGCAATGACACTGATTTCTTTCTGCACCAGGCGTGATCCTTGGAAACGATAAGAGCCAGACGATCTTTCCATAAAGTTTCCGCCGTAAGTTTTTTATTTAAAGGTTTCTTGCCGATAAAACCCATTTCCACTTCGTTGTCCAGAACCATGTTCATCGCCTCTTCACTGTCCGCTGTTTTGATATAGATGTGAATATCAGCGTTTGTTTTGTTAAAATCACTCAACGCGCGCGGGAGAATATAGGTGGCGGGAATCGTGCTGGCGCTCAAATAAATATTGCCACCGGTTTCCTTGCTCAGGGCAAGAACTTTTTCTTTTGCTTCATTCCGAAGCCTAACCATGCGGCGCGCGTAATCGTATAAAATCTTTCCTTCCGGCGTCAGTGAAATGCCCGCGCTGCTGCGGTTCACCAGCCGGACACCGATACAATCCTCCGCGTTTTTGATATTTTTGGTCAGCGCAGGCTGGGTCAAAAGCATGCTCTTGGCGGCACGGCTGAAACTCCCCTCCTCCACCAGAGCGATGATTGCTTCCATCTGCTGAATTGTAATGTTCTTGAAACGATCAATAGACATGTGGAGCTTATAGCACAATATCATGATTCATTAAAAGGAAACTATAACTATTATAACACTACTGTCCGGAATAATCTGTGAATAAGTTCAACTGGTTACTGTTTTCGTTCATGTTACTTGTGTAATCATAAAATGGAATTATTTTGATTTTAAGTTGAAAAGAGAAAGTTCGTATAGCTTCGCTTTGAGGATAATTTTCACCATTAGCCAGTAAAGTTTTCTTACCGGCTAATGGGATATTTTTTACAGAATATTCTTGTGAATGTAAACTGTCAGGTCGCCCAATCGGTTGGTGTAGCTGCCGTATTCATTATCATACCAGCCGAATATCTTGGCGTGCACAACGGGAACTTTCAGGACATTTTCGGGAAACGCTTTTTTGATATCCTGCGGGAGGCACGGAATGTATGAGCAGTCCAGATTAATATAAGCCGTCCGCGTGTGATTGAACTGGCCCTCGATGATGACGGCCGCGTCAACGCCGATAAGATCAGCCGGCACGTTTTGTTCCATCGTAAATCTGATCAGTTTTTCGGGATTGTTCTCCGCGGCTTTTCTGTACAATTCATTCAGCATTTTTGTGTTAATGGCCATTACCGCGCCCTGCTTGCCTGAACGCGCCTGAAACGTGGTGTTCAGGACGATCAGGGACATCGTGCTGGTCGGTATTCTGATGGAATCGGCCATAAAACCGATATTCTGAACCTGCGGGATAACTTCCGCCAGCGCTTTGGCGGCATTGGTTGATGTCAGGATGATGCTGTCTAGAATACTCCGGTTCTTTCTCAAATCTTTTTCACCGGCTTTGGGAATGCTGTCCAGCACGCTCTGGGTATTGGTAACGGCATGAACCGTGGACATGGAAGCCGTCAGGATGTTGCTCGTTTCTTCATTATCCAGCAAAGGTTTGACCATGTGCGCAAGTCCTGTGGTCGTGCAGGACGCGGCGGAAATGATCTTGTGTTTCTTCGGATCAAAAGCCGTGTGATTGATTCCGTAAATCATGGTTATCGCATCATCCGGCGTGGAAAGCGCCTTGTTTTTGATTTTAAAGGGAGACGAGTTGATCACCACTTTTGCGCCGCCGTGCAAATGCCCCCTGATGGAGCCGCTCTTGTTGTCCGATGCGACGGTTGGATCCTTGAATTTTCCCGTGCAATCCACAGCCACGTCCACACCGTACTGCCTCCAGGGAATTTCCGCGGGATTTCTGGCTTCACGCAGAATGGTGACCGGTATGCCGTCAATCAGCAGCTTCCCCTGTTTTTCATCAACAATCTGAATGATGCGTTCCGCTTTTACGCCATACAAAAATTTATGCATCAGGCCGTAGGTTGAATCTTTTTCAATGGCCTGGGCGACGGAATCAAGGCCTGTGCCTACCTCCCTTCCCTGATTGACAAAAATCTCTTTGAAATATTTTCTGCTGATATGATGCCATAAGGTCAACTTTCCGATTCTGCCCAGACTGTTAATGCCGAGAACCGGCTGTTTGTTTTCAAATACTTGTGCCATGATTCAAATCCTCCTTTATTTTTTTAATAAGACTTGCTTAAAACGAACAAAAAATTTGAAGCGTCAGTCGAATTATACCGTGATAACCGGAAGCATAAGCTTTGGAATTTACAACCGAAAATCCCGTCTTGCCGGCGGAAAGATACTGATTGATTTTTTCTTTGATCAATAAAAAAAGCAGGGACACCCTGCCGAAGAATTATGAAAGGAACTCTATTAAAATACGGTTTGGTGGTGACCGGGACCATAAAAATCACTCCCTTAAAAGGTCGCCACTTTTCTACAGGAAAGGCGGGGAAAAGTCAAGGGCAGAGGATAAAATTTTCATTTTTTTCTCTTCCGACAAAAACAGGTTTTAAGAATTAAAATACCGGCTTTGAAAATCATGTTTCTTCCGATAATCAAAGCCGGTATTTTCCTTAAAATTCTTGCTGGTGCAAAAGCTTGATATTTGAACCCTTTACTTTTTCATCCTGTTTTTCTCTTAAGGCCTTTCATCTCCCGTATGATGAAGACCGGATTATCTGCCGGGTCGACCATCGCGGCCATCGCCGGGCCTGCCCCTGTAACGGTCTTGGCGGGGCTTGTCCTTACCGGGTTTTCCATCGTGCATTCCGGGATGAGGCCGATAACCGTGTCCGCGCAAAGCGGGAGGTGGCGGATGACCTGGCCCCTGTCTGTATATGCTATCACGATGTGGCCGCGGGGGAGGAGGTCTGTGCCAGTATCTTGTTCTTTCCCAGTCGCGCCAGTTACGATGGAGATCTTCATGATGTACCCGATGATATTCCCATGGTTGACCTCTCCATCGATGATGCCGGAAATCATCTCTCCATCCTTGGTAAAAATGTCTGTGAAAAGCCGGGTTGCCTTTGTAATATCCCCAGCCACTGTCATAGTATCGGGAACGATACCAGTGGCCCTGCCAGGGACGCCACCACCATCCTCCGTAGAAGAAAATTTCATCTTCCAGATCAGGCACAACATAAACATCCGTTCCCGGCACGACCACAACTTCGGGCGCTCCCGGAAAGATAATCGGCGGAGGAAGAGGAATGGGAATGTTGATATACACACTAGGCTGTGCCATGGCCAGAACAGGCGTGAAGCATACCAACGTTAAAAAAATTGCTTTGAAAAATAATTTCTTCATCGGTTTCCCTCCATGGTTAATGTCTAATCAAATCACAAAAATCCATGATCGAAATCTTCCGTTTGATACCTTATCAAACTCTGTCATTTTGTCTAAATTGTAAGAAACTGATTTTGATATGTCAAGCTAATCTTGATCTTAATACCCTGCTACTTTCCCTTGAGATTAGCATTGCAAAGTTCAATATTGGGCGGTTCGTCCGGTGATGGCGGAGGAGGGGGCGGTGGTGGATGGTAAATCCCGCTTTAACTTTTTTTTGCAACCAGCAGGCCGTGGATCCTCAGTGGTTCATAAATTAAACGGAAATCGGCGAAGCCGGCCTTTCTGGCAACGTCATCAAGATCTTTCGGTGAGCGGTAAACTGAGGCCAGTTAATGACCCATTTTAAGAAATGCTGCTCGATGTTCGGGGAGATATTACAGGTGATTAAAAAACCGTCAGGCTCTATGATTTCTCTTATCTTGCTGACCCAGTATATTGCGTCTTTCTGTTCGATGTAATCCAGGAAGCCCATCATCTCGACGATTTGCGGTTTAAATTCATAAGAGGATTCAATGGCGTCATAGATGTGTCCTTTGTAGATTGTTATTTGTCCGTCTAGCCCGTAATGCCTGGCCGTCGTTTTTGCCCACTCGAGAGCGTCGCCGTCAATATCAACAAATATCGCTTTAATCCTTTTATTCATCACTTTAGCTTCAGCCATAATCTCAATAACCGATTCCGCCGAACCACAGGCCAGCGACAGAATTCTTATTTCACTGCCGTTATCTACCCTGGAGATCGCCTTTCTTAATTCGTCTTTAACAAGTTTCAACCGGTTACGAAGAGCCTGGCAGTTCAAACCAAACCAGTAAAACTCATCAACGATTCCTCCGGGTGTCCATTTCTGAGGAAAGGGATGATGGTAAATGATATTCATCGCTCTCCAGGTTGTCGCATAATCTTTTACCTTTCTGGATTCCTTGCCCAGGCCGTCAAATAAAAAGGTATTTGTTTTAGGCTGACCAAGACCTAAAACCCTGTAAAGATTCTTTTTCAACATGACATAGCATGTAATAAGCCACATAAAAGGCAAAGATAAGTAATAGGGCCAGGGGAAATATTCATACTTCTCAGAGCTGACCGGCAGATGAGGCTTTTGGATAAGTTCTATTTGTGGAGGCTTGAGCTTGTCTGCAATCTCTATTTTAACAGTGTCATTATTGCGCATATTTAATTTTGCGGAACAAAATAGAATTTCAGCATTCCTTCGCACACACCAACAAAAATCATCGTTTTTTTATTTGCTTTATTGGGATTCTTTTTGTTTAGTAACTATAGAAAACCTATCATTGTATGTCAAGATTAATATTGGGCGATAAAAGTTTTGAATTTGAAAATCAAAATTCAAAATATTTGACTTTTATCGTATGGACTTTATTGCTTTAACGAGAATTGGGAGGGGACAAAATGAAAGGAATCAAAATCCTGTCTGCCGTTTGTTTTTCGTTTTTAATATTGGCTTGTGCTCCGGTTTATACCATCAATCATTCGCTGCCTGAAAAACCGTTAAACATGCCTTTTGATGAAGCCGCTCACAACTGGGCGCAAAGTGAATGGTGGTATTATACAGGCCATTTAACCACGGAAGACAAGCGGGAGTTCGGATACGAGTTGACCTTTTTCAAAAGAATTACCAACGAAGATAAGTTGCCCGGACTGTTTATTCCCGTTCCCGCCCACTGGTTCAAAGATGTTGGCATGCTGGGACACTTTGCCTTGACCGACCTGCAGAATAAAAAATTTACAGCAACGCAGACCAATAACTTTTTCACCAAATCAAAAGCTGATGAAAAGAAATATGATGTCATGATTAATGGCTGGACAGCCCATGAGGAAAAAGGCAAACACATTCTGTCCGCCGACATGAAAGGCTACAAGATTGATCTGGAACTGGAGGCTTTAAAACCGGCCGTTCTGCATGGCGACAACGGCATTCTGAAGAAAAGCAAAGAGCACGCCAATTACTACTACTCATTGACAAAGATGAAAACGTCGGGAACGGTGACTGTGGAAGGTAAGCCCCTGAAGGTTACCGGGCTATCATGGATGGATCACGAGTATGGAACCATGAAACTGATCTATCCGCAGTCCGGATGGGACTGGTTCAGCGTGCAGCTGGATAATCATTGCGAACTGATGATCTATCTCATCAGAAATGACCGAGATGCCCTTATTGATGCCGGCGGCGGTACCTTCGTGTCTCCCGACGGGCAGGCAATCCGGCTGACAAAAGATGACATGGATATTAAAACTTTAGGCTACTGGTACAGCCAGCAGACTGATTCGAATTACCCGGCTTCGTGGGAAATCAATATTAAATCTCTGAATTTAAAGCTGAACGTCAATCCGATGCTCGCTGAACAGGAAGTGAGCTTGGAGCCGATGCCTTATTGGGAAGGAAGCGTTATCATTGACGGCACCTATAATGACCTGCCTGTCCAGGGAAAAGGTTATGTGGAACTGGTTGGCTACAGTAAAAAATACCCTTTAAAGTATATGTAAAATTAAAAACGGAAATCTGATGAGTAAAAGAAATTAACCATAACGCGTATAATATGGAGGTGGATTCGGCGATGGCAACAGGTCACAAGAATTGTCAGAAAATCTCTTTTGACTCTCTTTGCGAGCACATCCGCCCCGGAGATCGGATTTTTATTTCCAGCGGGTCGGCAACGCCGATGAAGACCATCTCCATGATTATGGAATCGAAACATCCCAACCTGATCGATTTGTGGATCATCCAGTTTATTCTGCCGGAAATGCGCTTTTTCCTGAAGGAAAGGCAACCCCACAAATACCTCTGGAAAACCTTCAGCGTTGGCGAAGCCATTGTGCAGGGGATGCAAACAGGAAAAACCTCCCCGCCTTTCTGGATGGACTTTATCCCTTCCAATATGGCCGAAATACCTTATCTTTTTCATTCCAATGCCCTGGATGTGAACGTGGCCATCGTTCAGACTTCACCACCTGACAATAAAGGTTTTGTGAGTCTGGGCATTGTGTCCGATGTCGCCGACCTAGTGCTTAAAAACGCGCCGATCGCGATTGCCGAAATTAATCCAACGTCCCCATTACCCATGGAGCCATGTCCGCGCATATCAATCAGTTTGACGGCTATATCGAAAGCGACCAGCCGCTGTTGGAACTGCAAACCTCCGCGCCGGATGAGATTACCGACCGCATCGGCTGGCATGTCAGCAACATTATCGAAGATGATTCGACAGTTGCTTTGCATTTCGGAAGTGTTTTTAACGCCATTGCCCGTCATTTGAAATCTAAAAAAGATCTCCGGATATGTTCCTATGCCGTATCGGATTGGGTTATCGACCTGATTGAATCCGGCGCTCTGTATCTGGATCACGGCATCGATCATCAGGAAATCATTATGACGAGTTCCTGTTTTGGTTCCAAGAGCCTTTACGATTACGTCAACAATAATCCTTTTTTCTCGTTCACACCCATGCTGCGCGCCAGCTATCAGGCCGATCTGCCGAATATTCCCCGCCTGGTGAGCGTCATCAATGTCCAAAGCGTCGACATTACAGGTAACGCGGTCATTTTAAATCCCGGCGGTTATTGTCTGCCCGGCTTTGAAGGGAAACTGAATTTTTCATTAGCTTCCTCAATGTCCAGAAGCGGAAAATCGATTGTGACTGTCCGATCATTGAACAAGGAAGGGAAAAGCAACATTGTCGTCGCTCACAAAAACAGCGAGCAGGTGCGATCAACGCTGGGGACAACCCGTTACGTCATGACGGAGTACGGCATTGCCAATATTGCCGGCAAATCCATCAGGGAAAGAGTTCTTGCCCTTGTGGACATCGCCCGTGACCGTGGCATTAAAACACTCTTTGCCTTTAGGATGCCACAAAATAAAGGGATGGGGAAAGTGTTTGAATCAGATTCAATCAAACCGGAAATCACCGAAACGGAAGATGAAGTGGAATACATCTTTGATCTCCGCCCGGCAAAAAAAACATCATAAGAGCGCCCGACTTTCATGAGAAAGGAAAGCGCAAATTCATTGGGAAATAAACGTTTTTATAAAATCTTATTTTGAAAAAATAGTCGCAATTATTTTTTCTTGACAAAAATAACAAAAAGAATATTTTATTTATCACCTCGAACTGTACGTTTCGGATTCTCGCCTGCACGTTTCTGACCAAATGAGACCCATATTAAAACATCAATACGCAAGTGTTGGTGAATTGGTTGCACTTCATCATTATTCAAACAATTTTAATGGAGGGTTTTATGAAACGTGCATTACGCTTTAAGCTGTTGTTTTCTATATTCTTTTTAGTTTTAACCATTGGATATCTCCTAGCCTTTTCGGCCATTGCCGCTCCGCAGGTTGGTCCTGCGGGAATGGCTTTTTACGAGAAGCCATCCACTATACCGACAACTCACGGTACCCTAATCCGGTACCGCACATCAACATCCGTTCCGCCGGGCGGACCATCATGCTACTCGTGGACGATCATGTATTCTTCACAGGATGCACTGGGACAGCCCAATGTGGTCACCGGTACGGTACTGGTGCCAAAGTCTTTATATAATTATGGGCTCACGGCTCGTCCCATTATCAGCTATGCGGTCGGTACCCACGGCCTCGCCCAGGGCTGGGCACCTTCTATTCAGCTAGAAAACGGCACCGACTACGAGAATTCCAATATTAATGCGGCGCTCAACATGGGATATGCTGTTCTGATCACCGATAATCCCGGTTACACCAACGGCGACGTACCAACCTACATGGTTGGCAAAGCTCAGGGACAGGCAGTTCTCGATATTGTCACGGCAGCGCTGCAGGTCCCCAATATTTCTCTCAAATCATATGCGAAAGTCGGCATCTGGGGATATTCTCAGGGCGGTCAGTCGGCAGCATGGGCGGGCCAGTTGCAGCCTACTTACGCATCGGGCATTAAGCTGGCCGGTGTTGCGGCAGGTGGCGTCCCCGCCGAGTTGTTCGCCGTCGGGGAATACCTGGACGGGAATAATGGCTCATCTTTCCTGCTGGAAACCTGCATCGGGATGAACTCGCAGTATCCGGATAAAATTCTCCTGAGTGACCGGGTGAATGCCAGTGGTTTAGACGCCATTGATAGAGGTCTGTCCATGGGTGTATTTGAAGCACTGTTTGCTTTTATGAATACCCCGTTATCTCGCTTTACCGCAGGCGGCGAAGATGCGGATCAAATTTTTTCGATACCGGAAATCGCCGATGTCGTCAATTCGCAGGAACTTGGCAAAACCAAGATAAACGTACCCGTTTTTCTGTATCATGGCACAAGCGATGAATTTATTCCGCTGGAACAGGCGCTGAATCTCAAGACAACCTATTGTAATCTCTCTACCAGCACATCCTATATGGTTTTCCCCGGCGAGCATATCACCACACAATTCCAGGCCGCACCCTATGTGCTGGACTGGCTGAAAGACCGGTTCAATGGAAAAATTGCGATCAGTACCTGCAGAACCTCGAATCCACGGCCTGTCTCCACAGCGAATCCTGTTGACGGTGATTTTCTTTTTTCTCTCGATGGTTGGACCCTCGATGGAACCATTCATTTGAAAACACTCAATAGCAATGTGAAATTACCGGATGGATCAACCTTCTCAGCTGATACCAATATGACCAAAAATACTATTACAGGCGGCATGTCGATTCCGGAATTCAGCTACTATATTTATGCGTTCGGCATGCTTCCGTTGCAAGTGAAGCTGAAGATTGTCCCCGCGGGACCGATGACAGGCACAGCCTCCCTGGATAACAATGGCATCCTGCACATCAACGGACATGTGTTCGCGGATATCTATCTCAGAAAGGTAGGTGAACTGGGTGTCGGGATTCCCTTCTCGCTGAAAACCAAGACGCCAGTCGACTTCCCCATCGCCTTCAACGGACCTGTATCGTCATTGGGAGATGGCTCTCTGAAATTCACAGGAACTACAACGTTCCCGGACATGGTCGAAAACGGGATTATTATCAATGCCTTGTTTTCAAGTTTGATGTCCGGCCCGGGCCAGAAATTCACGTTCACCGTGACGCCACCAGCACCGAAAAAGTGGTAATGTTATTTAACCTTTAATCATAGCTCCGGTCAATCCATCGCATGATGGCTTGGCCGGGGTTATATTCAAACACTGGCGTATTCCAAATTTTTTGAGTAATGAAAGAAATCAAAGGAGATATCCGCAATGCTTCAAGCCGATACAAACAAAAGCGGGACCAAGACAAAAATCATAATCGCCATGCTGACCGCCGGAGTTTTGATAATCGCCGGCCTTTTGTATTGGCTGAATGAAAATGATGAAAATATCGAGGAGCCTGTTTCTGCTATGCAACCAGATACACTCAACATGTCTGAAAAAGAATTCACAGAAGCCCAGGAAGTCGCAGCGGTGGCGGCCGTTCCGGGCAAAACGGTTTCCGGTACGGTGACAGAACGTCCTGATTATGTGTCCGAAATGGAGTGGCAGGCGTTTCAAAACGTTGCCCGGCAAAATCCTGATGTTCAGTTAACCGACCTGGTCAACAAACTGTTGTTTATCAAAAAAAAGACGACATGGCTTGAGGCGGAAGAAAACTCTGACCAGCGCCAGCAACTGGCGAGGCAGTTGCTGGAAATGATTCCGGGCCAACTGGAAATCGAGGCCATTGATCCGGCAACGGCAAAAGAACTGGAAACGATGCTTAACGAAGATTTGATGAGATAAAAGCGGGGATCAAGCAATATTCAAATGAATCTGACGCGTTCAGAGAAAGGTCAGCAAAGATTGATACCACGCGGGCGTAGTCTTTCATATATTCCTGAATCTCTTGTTCGTAGAGTTTTATGACCTCTGGATTCTGGAATAAGATCATGACGATTGGAGAAGGCAATCCCCTTCTCTTTCGCCCAGCTCTCCAGTGTTGCAAACGCCGGCACGATGAGAGCGGAGAGATATTTCCGGTTATCACCGATAACCGCTATCTGTTCGATAAACGACGACGTGATGAGCGTGTTCTCGATATTCTGTGGTGAGATATTTTTGCCGCCGGAGGTCACGATGATGTCCTTGATGCGTCCGGTAATTTTCATGTATCCGTCGCTGTCTATTTCGCCGATATCGCCCGTGCGGAAAAAGCCGTCGGATATGAAAACTTCCTTGGTGGCCTCTTCGTTTTTATAATAACCTTTCATCACCTGCGGGCCTTTGATGAGAATTTCGCCGTCTTCACCGATTTTAATGATGGTGTCTTTAACCACCGGCCCGACAGTTCCGGGCTTGATCTTATTGGGAATATTGGCGTTGGTCACCGGCGTGGTCTCGGTGAGGCCATACCCCTCCAGGACCTTGATGCCCATGCCCAGGAAAAACTCGGCATCGGATACCGAAAGCGGCCCGCCGCCGGAGAGCGCGAACTGCAGCTTGTCCATGCCGAGAGCCGTCTTGAGCTTGCTGAAGATAAGCTTGTCGGCCAGGTTGTATTGAATCGCAAACCAGCCGGTTCTCTCCTTGTTATTGCAGATATAAGGGAGATTCTGTTAGGCCAACCCCATGGCCCAGTTGAAGAGAGTTTTCTTAATGCCCGATTCGTTTGCCATCTTGGCATTGATGCCAGCATGAACCTTTTCATAGATACGTGGCACGCTCACCAGGATAGTCGGTCGAATGTCCTTGAAATTTTCCAGAAGTTTGTCCGTGCTTTCCGCGAAGGCAACTGTTTTGCCCAGGAAAATGGGGGCGTAATATCCCGCGGTTCTCTCCAGAGAATGAGCCAATGGCAGGAAAGAGAGGAAGGTATGTTCTCCCGCCCAGTCTTCACGGGCTGCCGCATTAATCTGATTCACATTGGAAACAAAATTTTTGTGGGTCAGCATGACGCCCTTGGGATTGCCGGTGGTTCCCGACGTATAGATGATAGTGGCCACATCATCAATGTTGATGGGTTTTATCCTCTGGTCGAATTCATCTTTGTTGGTGGTGGCGTTCCCTTCCTTCATGGCTTCAGCGAGCGTCATGACACCGGCAACCGGCTTATCCAGTTCGTCGAAAATAATGATTTCGTCCAAATTAGGCAGTTTTTCCTTGGCCTTGATAATCTTGGCCATGTGTTCTTTGGTGCCCACAAAACACATTTTCGAGTCGGAGTTATCGATGATATAATGGAATTCTTCCGCAGAGTTGGCGGCGTAAATGGGAACGTTCACGGCGCCCACGGAGATAATGGCCAGATCCGCCACCCACCACTCATAGCGATTCGGAGAAAATAAAGCCACCTTGTCGCCCGGTTTTATTCCTCGCTTGATGAGGAACATGCCCAGATTTCTGACTATTTCGTTGAGCTTGTTCCATGATATTTCCTCCCATTGACCAGATTTGCTGTTCTTGTAGATGACCAGGGTCTAGTCTCCGTATTGCTGAACCCTATTCGGGAAAATTGCTCCCATCGACGTTTCCTGAAGTTGCACCATAGTACTTCCCCCTCAGTTATATTTATTTGTATTAAGATTTATTTTTGTGGGGCAGTATTGATGGAAAACGGCTTTGATGTCAAAGAAAATATAACTTTGGCTTGGATAATCTTTGATTAAGAATAATAATGCTGATTGATTATCAAAAACGGTAAACTGTTTTGATTTGAAAAAATTGCCCGCGCGGAGAATTTTCAGTATAGATATCATAAAGATACGTGAATGTTACGCTGAGCCAGGGAAAGCGGTAATAGATATCGGCGCCCGCGGAAAGAGATTCTCTGGCGCTATCCTTCACCTCAACTCCGTCTATCTCCTTATCCTTGCTGATCATCCAGTTGATGGAAGGTCCCAGTTTGAATTTGTCCGTCAGGCTGTAGCCGAAGAGACACTGGAGATAGAACTCGTCGCCGGGCAGAACATTGGTGTCGTCATTTTTTAAACGAAAAAAATATTTGGCGGCCGCATCCAAGCTGAATTTTTCAAAAGATTTGTGAAAAAATAAGACCGGCTTGATATCGTATTGATTGGAACCGACATTGGCAGCTTTGGAAGAGCTGTATTCACCTGTCGGGAATTCCACAAAGATCATCGGCAAGATATTAACCTGTTGAACCGGCAGAAAATAACCAACGCCAAGATTGATATCTCCCGGACCTGAAGATTGCTGATTCAGTGAGTCGATTTCCATATATCCCAGAGGAACAAGAGCTGTTGCGACAAAATCAGGTGAATAATAGCACAGACGCAGCAATTCCTGAGCACTCCACAGGCCAAAATCTTTTTTACCTGCATCGCCGTTCTTATCGGTTATTTCATCAGCGGCGTAAAGAGAAGTATAGGTGAGAAAATAAGTCCCCTGCTTTGCCCGTGCGCCATCATAGAAATTTACAGCGTAAGCGCTCCACGGAACAATAGCCTGTAGACATAATAAAGTCAGAATGACTCGAAATGAAAAATTTGATAAGAGTTTAATATTGTAAGTCCCCTTTGTATTGGAGGCCACGCTTATACAGTCATTTTCCCTCTGGTCAAAGAAAAAAAAGAGAAAACAAATCATTGTGTCTTTGGTAACTATGTTCTGTCGACATTCATTTTAGCCAAAGATATATTGCTGCAACAAATACAAAAGACAAGTATGACGATGCCAACTTGTCATAACGCGTCGCTATTCGTCTAAAATGTTTGAGCTTACCATACATCCTCTCTATTTTGTTTCGTTCTTTATATAAACAAGCATCATCATCAAGAGGATTTTTACGGTTAGATTTTGGTGGAATCACCGCCTCTGCTCCTTTTGCAATGGTAAATCACGCCAGGGCGCCCCTGTTCTTCCTATCCACATTACGGCCTCGACAAACTGCCTGTTATCCTCACCTGTCCTTCCAGGATCACTCTTTTTTC
>JBATES010000267.1:0-30395 GCA_049664145.1 Smithella sp. | reverse complement strand
AACCTGACCAGAACCTTAATGGCAAAATCGGTTGTGGAGCGCTACTTGAACAGAACCAACCTGATTTGCTATTCCGAACTTTCGCGACTGATCGGCTGCGAGGCGTTCGTCAAACATGAAAATCATAATCCGACGGGGTCATTCAAGATCAGAGGCGCGCTTAATTTTTTTCATCACATGTCCCGGGAAGAGCTGGAAGCGGGAATCCTGGTTGCCACCCGGGGAAATCACGGGCTGGCGATGGCCTGGGCGGGCCAGTGGTTTCATGTTCCCTGCACGGTGGTTGTTCCAGAGGGAAACAATCCTGAAATCAACCGGACTATCGAAAGTTACGGCGCGGAATTGATCATTCACGGAGAAGACTTTTACGATGCGCAATCCTATTGCGATGAACTGGTGGACAGTGCGGGTTATTACTATGTTCGTCAGGGCAATGAACCGGAAATCTTGAACGGAATGGCCACGATGGGGCTGGAGATCCTGGAAGACCTGCCGGAAGTGGACACGATTATCTGTCCCATCGGTGGCGGCGCCGGATGCGCCTCGATTTTAAAAACAGCACGCGCTGTCCGGCCTGATATCGAAATTATCGGTGTCGAGCCGCAAAACGTTCCTTCTTTTTACAACTCCTGGAAGCAGGGGGAACTTGTCACCCTGGATGAAGCCCACTCGGTTGCTGACGGTCTTGCTTCCCGCAGCGTGTTTCATCTGCCGTATGTCATTCTCAAGGACGCCATCAATGATGTGATTCTGCTGACGGAAGATGAAATACGGGAAGGGGTGCGAATGGCGCTGGCGACCACGCATAATCTGGCCGAATTTGCCGGGGCCGTCTCATTGATGGCCGCTTATAAAATAAGAGAGCGTCTGGCCGGTAAAAAGGTGGTGATGATTATGTCCGGCGGCAACATGAATATGGATGCGCTGAAAACAGCCATTATCGGCTAATCACCATAACGGCCAATATTCAGTTGACATCAAAAATCTTTCTTTTTATAATAGAAACCAATCAAAGAAGAATTTTAGATTCACTACACCATGAATTTTAAAAGGAGAATCAAACTATGCCTAAATGTCCCCAATGTGGTCTGGAAGTTGCTGTCGGCAAAGCGGTCTGTGATAATTGCGGAGAAAAAATAGGCAACGTGCAGGCGAAACCTCAAACCCAAAGGACGATATCGGTCATCACGGATGATGACCTGTCAACATCGAAATCAGCGGATGTGAGTGATCGCCCCATTGGTGGAATCATTTCAGCGGTGACTTCCACTATCGGATTGATACTGATTGTGATTTTCATATCCCTGGGAATGCATCACACGGGTGAAGAGGGTTGGCAAACTTCTACGATTCTATTCATGTTCATCAGTATGGCATGTGCTATTACCGGAATTATGTCCGGCGTGCTCGGATTGAACCATCCCAAGAAGCTGCTTTCCATCATCGGTTTGGTTTTCGGAGGCATATTTGTCGCTATTTTAGGATACGTCATTGCCTCATCGATTAAATAAATTGCACGGCAAGGGCTTCTTTGCCGGATTTATCAAAGGTATGGAAATTAAAAAAAATTGCCGCCGCAGTTATTGCCGCCAATTTTTTTATTCATTTTTCTTGTAATAACCCGCCCATTTTTCGTCTATCTGTTTCTGAATATCGGCAATTTGTGCGTCCGTCAGAATCTTGAATCTGGATTGAGCGCGGAAGTATTCGCGCACGGGAGTCAGCTTACGTTTTTCCACGAGTTTTTCGGAGGCGGCGGTCAATCTGAACTCGCCGTTGATGATTTCGTAGAGATCATAGTAGCCGCTTTCCACGGCCAGGCGGCCGATCTTGATGCCGTAGCGGGGGTCATAACCCCAGCCCGGCGGGCAGGGAATGTGAATGTGAAAATATTTGGTGCCCGGCAGATGCAGGCAGTTTTTGATCTTGTCGTAGAGATCCAGCGGATAGGCAGCCGAACAGGCGGCCACATAACTCAATTGGTGCGCGGCCATGATGGCCGGCACATCCTTTTTCTGTTGCTGTTTGCCTTTGAAAGGCGTGTTGGCCGTGACAGCGCCGATCGGCGTGGTGCCGGAACGCTGGACGCCGGTGTTCATGTACCCTTCATTGTCGTAACAAAAATAAATAAAATTATCGCCGCGCTCTGCCGCGCCGGATAAGGCCTGCAAACCGATATCACTGGTGCCGCCGTCGCCTGCCCATGCGGCGACCGTCGTGTGGTCATTGCCCTGAGTCTTTAACGTGGCCAGAATGCCGGTGGCTGCGGCCGCTGTGGACGCAAACGTCACATTCAAACAGGGCAGTTTGGTGGAGGCCACCGGGAAAAGCCCCTGCAGAACCGTCAGACAACTCGGCGGCACGATCAGGATGGTGTCTTTCCCGAGGGCTTTGAGTCCCACCCGGTAAGCAATGGCCAGACCGCAGCCGGTGCAAGCTCTGGTGCCCGGATGAACAAATTCCTGCGTCGGCAAATTTAAGATGTTCGTTTTAACCTGCATGCGTTTCTCCTATAACTTAAGACCGATCCAAAGCGGTTCTTTGGAAATTCTGCTTTGGGTGGCCGCTCTGAACGTATTCGTCAGGTCTTCCGTTCTGATTTCACGACCGCCGATCCCGGCGATAAAATTCTGTACGGGAGGTAAAGAACCTGTTCCGGCAAGATGTTCATAAAGCGCCGATTTGAGATCCGACGCAAGCGCACCCTCGTAGCCATAACTAAGCGCTTTTTCAAAGACGATAATCCCTTTCCTGCCTTTCAGGGCATGAGCGATGGCTTCATCAGGGAACGGCCGGTAATAACGAACGCCCATCACCCCGACTTTGATTCCTTCCTTTCTCAAGGCATCAACACAGACGCGCAACTGATAGGTGAGCGATCCGATGCCCACGGCGACAAAGTCCGCGTCGTCGCAGCGATAAGGCTCGATGTGTGGATCACCGCCACGGCCGAATATTTCTGCAAATCTTTTCTCCGCTTCAGCGGCGGCCTGCAGGGTTATCCGCAAATCTTCCTGCAGCAGGTAACGTATTTCCATGTAACCGTGGGCCAGCTCGCCGTGAATATCTGTCCGGACATCGGGCAGCGTAACTGTGTTGAGGTTGGCCGGTTGGTCGGGGTTCAAAGCGTATTCCGGTTTAAACGGCGGTAGAAATGCATCCACTTTTTCCTGATCCGGCAGGTCGAAAGGCATGTAAGTATGAGACAGGATGTAGCCGTCGTAGCAGACCATGATCGGGATGCTGACTTTTTCCGCCAGCCAGTAAGCTTTTATCACGGTGTCAATAATCTGCTGGTGATCGCAGCAGTAGATTTGTATCCAGCCGGTATCACGCTGGGAAATCGAATCCTGTTGGTCGTTCCAGACATTCCAGGGTGCACCGACCGCGCGGTTGACCACGCACATGACGATGGGCAGCCTGGCGCCGGCAGCCCACTGAACCTGTTCGTGCATGTAAAGCAGGCCGTTGGCGCTGGTGGCGGTAAATGTTCTGGCGCCGGCTGAAGAGGCTGCTATGCAAACGGCCAGCGCGGAATGCTCGCTTTCCACCGGAATGTATTCGGCCTTCATGTCGCCTGCTTCAACATATTCGGAGAGTCTTTCCGTCAGCGGCGTTTGCGGGGTGATCGGATAAGCCGCGATAACACCGGCACGGCAGAGTTTGACGCCCAGAGCCGCGGCCACATTTCCGTTTTCGATAATATGCATGGCGACTACTCCTTTTCTTCTTCTGAAAATTTGGCTTCGTCCACCATCGTGATCGCCCGGGTCGGGCATTCCTCGGCGCAGATGCCGCACCCCTTGCAGTATTCCAGATTGAAGGTTGGCGGAATGGTTCGGGAGATGACGATTTCCGGGCAGAAAAGCCAGCAGATGAAACAGGATTCTTTATTCCTTTTGCACGGGGTGCAAAGGCTTTGATCCAGGACAGGTCGCTCTACTCGCCATGACCCTGTCCGGCCGCCGTCGCCGGGACCGTGTTCACTGTGGGATGTTTTCCGTCGGTAATTTCTGGTGCCCATTTTCATTCTCCCGTTATCGTTCGTTCATAGGCGATTTTGGCCGCCCGTGAATTGTTTTGAGGTTTCCGCGTCCGGAATTCTTCTTCAATGCCTTGAATCAGTATTTCTATCCCCAGCAGATTCATGGCTTTCTCCAGGGAACCGATAATCCCGGTATTCACCATGCCGTGAGGAAGCCCGGCCTCCACCGAAATGGACGTGACGTCCGCGGTGGCCAGACGGTAATTCTTAAAATTGTATGCCTCGTGAGCCATCGGCGTGTTCAAAACGATGATTCCTCCCTGCTTCAGGCCGTGGGTGACGTCCGCCTCTTTCAAAAGCAGGTGATCGAGAACAACAACGATATCCGGGGTCTCAATAGGCGTTAAATCATAAATTTTTTCTTTGGATATTTTCAGCGACGTCATCACCGGCGCGCCGCGGCGTTCTGTTCCGAAAGTCGGCGCCATGACCACGCCCGCGTAACCGGAAATAAACGCGGCGCCCGCGACAATCTTGGCTGCGGTAATCGCGCCCTGGCCGCCCCGACCGTGCCAGCGGATTTCAATAAAATCTTTGTTCATGAATACGTCCTTGTGTTTTGGCAATCCATTGATTCAGTCAAGAGGAGGGAGGCTTCAACCAGACTCTGGCTGTCTCTTCCATGCCAGATTATTTCATACATACAACCTGCTCAAACAAAATTTATAATCAAGATCCCCCGCCTATATCCGGAAGACGACATGGTTCATTCCGGAAGGTTCCGATAAACGCGGACGACGAGAAATCGTGTTTCTCATAGCACAAAATCAGGACGATGGAAAGTTGTGTTTGACGGCAATCAACGATTCTATTTTTTCCATCAATCCGAAAAGCGTTTTCTTGTCCAGCGCCGACACGGCCACAGCATCCAGACGACGACAGAGATTTTCCAGCAGTTCTTTGTCCGCGACGAGGTCGCATTTATTCAGCGCCCGGATGGTCGGCTTGTCGTTGATTTCCAGTTCTTCCAGAATTTTTTCCACGGCGGCCATCTGTTTTTCGATCTGGCTGCTGCTGGCGTCAATGACATGCAGCAGAATGTCTGCGTCAATGAGTTCATCCAGGGTGGCCCGAAAAGCGGTAAACAGTTCTTCGGGAAGATTGCGGATGAAGCCGACTGTATCGGTGATGATGACTTCCGTATCCTGAGGGAAACGCAATCTGGCGCTTTTCGTGTCGAGCGTGGCAAAGAGTTTGTCCTCCGCCAGAACCGAGCTTTTGGTCAGCGTGTTGAGCAGCGTCGATTTTCCCGCGTTGGTATAACCGACGATGGAAATAATGGGTAGCCCTGTTCTTTCTCTCCGGCCATACCGCTGGCGGCGCGATTTGGTGATGGTTTTAATATCTTTTTCCAGACGGTGAATGCGTTCGCGGACACGGCGGCGGTCAATCTCGAGTTTGGTTTCACCCGGGCCTGTTCCGCCGATTCCTCCGGCCAGACGGGACAGCGATGTGTCCGCGTGTGTCAGTCGCGGCAGACGGTATTTGAGCTGCGCCAGTTCCACCTGAATCTTGCCTTCGCGGCTGTGGGCGCGTCGGGCGAAAATATCCAGAATGACCTGCGTGCGATCGATGATTTTCAGACCAGTAAAATCAGTGATCGATCGTGCCTGCGCCGGTGTCAATTCATGATCAAAAATCAGCATGTTCGCGCCGATTTGTGAAGCGCGCAGGTCGATGGCGCCCAGTTTGCCGCGCCCCACCATGAATTTGGGGTCGGGTTGCGGCCGGTACTGCACCATGGAATCGAAAACCTCCACGCCGCAAGTGTGGGCCAATTGCGCAAGTTCGTCAAGAGACGCCGCCGCGTCGGCCATTGGATTGGTTTCTACGTGCAGCAGGATGGCTTTATCCCTGGCGTCTATTTTGCGTGCTTTTTGTTTTCGGGTGAATTCATCCTCCAGCGATTGAATGAAGGCAGGAAAATTGATCTTCAACTGGTGCGGTTCTTCCGGCTTCATAAAAAGCCAGTAGTCTCCAGCGGGATTTTCCGGCACAAGATGCGCCCAGTGCATGACACCGGGAGAACCATCCTCCAGCACGTCCAGCGCGCCGATGAGATCAAGGCGCAGATGCGATAAGTCGGTCAGGTCTTCATCAGAAAGGTTCTCGCCGCCCAGATGCGTGTGAATCAGGCGCAGTCCTTTGAACCGCATTGAAGAAGAACGGAAACCGTCCAGGGAAGGAATCAAAATGCCTTTATGATCGCCGACGATGACGTAACTGATTTCCCCCTTGCGATTGATCAGCAGGCCGATTTGCCGGTTAATTTCACGGGCAATAAATGATAACTGCCGCGCCAGATCGTTGGTGATGATGCTTTCCGGAGGAATGCCTTTATGCCCCAGACGCTCGATCTGCTTGATTTGCGTTGCTTTTAATCCTGTCGTATTTCCAGAAATTTTATTGATAACCAAAGATCCTTTTAAAAAATATTTGCCGCGGCATATCCCCTCCGTTTTTGCGGGATACCTCCGCCGGGAATGTTTAGCACATTTTGTGGCGGTTAGTCAAAAGCGGTTTGAATATGGATGATCACGTGATTGCAGAAAATCACCCTTTAAAATTGTTTGACAATTCATTAAAAAATAATCAAATGGGCAGCGGTTGCATAAGCAGTCATTATAAGCTAAGAGCATCACCAAAAATAAAGAAGAAGAAACCATACACCATGAAATGAAGAAGGGATTTACATGAAAAGAAATTGCTTGTTCCTGTTACTCCTGCTGGCCGTCGTGCTCATGAACGGTTGCCGGGGCGGAGGATCTGCCGATAAAAATGCCCTTGCTCCGGTTTCCGTCATTGTGCAAAAGGTTGCTAAGGCATCCGTCAGCCGGGATATATCGGCCAGCGGCAATATTGAAGGCAACAAAACAGCGCGGCTGGGTTTCCTGGTCGCGGGGAAAATAAATTATATCGCCGGGGAGGAAGGAGCGACCCTCGGCGCCGGAAAATTACCGGATCGCCAAAGAGATGGCCGACGCCAATCTGGCGCAGGTTCAGGATGAATTCAACCGGTTGAGCATCATGCACGGGAGAAAGAGTTTATCAGATGGCGATTTCAGCAAAATATCCAACGCCCTGAAAACGGCCAGAGCGCAACAGCAGCTTCAAAATAAAAATCTTCTCGACACCCGATTATATGCGCCCTTTCAGGGTGTGTTGTTGAAAAAAGGAGCGGAAACCGGTGAAATTGTCGGCACCGGCATGCCGCTTTTTGTTCTTTCGGATATCAGCCGCGTTAAGGTAATTGACTCCATACCGGAAGCTGATTTGCAGCAGGTGAAGATCGGCGCTGAGGCGCGTGTGCATGTTGCAGCGAGATTCCACCATGACCGGCAGAATCATTGAAGAGGGTTCGGTTTCCGAACCGACAACGCGGGCTTTCAAACGCAAAGTGTCCCTGGGGCAGATGACGGGAAACAACATTGAGATCACGTCCGGCATCAGTCCTGATGAAAGGATTGTTGTCGGCGGTCAACATAAATTAAACGACGGTTCTCCCATCATCTTCAAATAACGCCTATGAATTTTGTCAAAAAATCTCTCAAATATCCGCAGGTGACCAAATAACTGTAACAATACCTGTTTCAGTACGAAGAAGTCAAAAAAGAAAAAACAATTTCCATGACACGCGACGGCGCCGCCAGGACAGGGCAGGTGGTTCGTTTGAAAGATGTGGCCGGCATTGAACGACGTTACCAGGAGCCGACGTCCAGAGCGATGGTGAATGGACACAACACCATGCTGCTGACTGTGCAGATGCATGAAGGCAACAACATCGTTGAGTTCGGCAAGGAGGTGGACAAAAAACTGGCGGAGACGGCCCAACGGCTTCCTTCCGGCGTCCAACTGACCACGATTGTCAATCAACCTAAGATTGTCGATAAAAATGTCAGCCAATTCCTGCGCGAGTTCCTGATGGCGATCATCGCCGTGATTGTGATCATTATGCTCCTGCTTCCGTTTCGTGTCGCCGCTGTCGCCACCGCGGCTATCCCCATGACGATTGCCGTGACGTTCGCAGTCATGCATGCCATCGGCATTGAACTGCATCAGGTTTCCCTGGCCTCCCTGATTATCGTTCTGGGCATGGTGGTGGATGACGCCATCGTTGTTGCCGATAATTATGTGGAACTCCTGGACAAGGGCATCGAAAGGCAGACCGCCGCCTGGCTCAGCGCCACCGAGCTGGTGATACCGATTCTGACGGCCACCCTGGCCATTATCGCGGCTTTTCTGCCGCTGGTGATTTTAACCGGCATGGTCCGTGAATTCATCATTGCGCTGCCTCTGACCGTCACCATCGCGCTTTTATCTTCATTTCTCGTGGCCATGCTGTTCACACCGATTTTGTGCATGACCTTTATCAGAAAAGGTGTCCACGAGTCCTCCGCGGAAACCCCGCCAGGCAAGAAGAAGTTCTCCATGCTGGACTTCATGCAAAGCGGATACAACAAAACAATCACCTGGTGTATGGCTCATCCCGCATTAACGGTTGCCGGCTGTCTGTCGAGCCTGGTTCTCGCGGCTCTTTTATATCAGGTTGTGCCTCAGAAATTTTTCCCGGCTGCCGAACGCAGTCAGTTTGTGGTGGATCTGTGGATGCCGACCGGCACAAAACTGGAGAAAACCGAACAGGCCATTTTAAAAATTCAGAACCTGATTAAAAATGACTCGCGGGTTGTTTCGTACGCCACGTTTATCGGCGCCAGCGCGCCCCGCTTTTATTATAATTTTACCCCCGAACCGCCGGTGGAAAATTTCGCGCAAATCCTGATTAATACAAAGACCGAGGAGGAAACACGGCATTTGCAATGGGAGTTGAATGCCAAAGCCGACGGGGAGGTGCCGGAAGGAAATGTCCAGGCCAGACTCCTCGGCATACCGGACGGATTATGCACCGCAACGGCCTGCGCACGCTGACGGTTCTGTGCGAGCCTGCCGAGGGCGTTCTGCCCATGATTCTCTCGGGTTCGCCGATGTGGAGTCCGCTTGCCAGTGTTATCGCCGTGGGGCTGATGTTCGGCATGGTCATCTCCCTGCTGCTGGTGCCGGTTCTTTACGCGCAGTTTGTGAAACCCTCTGATAAACAATACACGCTTGACCCAGACGCCGGTAAAACGGAGACGTCCAGCAAGCAAAGCTCTGTCGCAATGCTGATTTTCACGGTTCTGTTTTTATTTCCGCTGAATGGCAACGCCGGGCAGGATCCGGAAAAACTTAATCCGGAAAGGATTAATCTGGAGAAGGTGATCGACCTTGCGGTTCAAAACAACCGTTTGCTGAATATCAGAAGGTTACAGGTGGATGAAAAACAGCAGAAGGTGAATGAAGACCGGGTGAAATTTTTCCCCTCCGTAATCCTGGGCGGCGCTTATCAATACAATGATAACACGCCGGTTCTCAACGTTTTGCGCGGAGCTTTCGGCGAGCTGCCCATGGGCGCCATGAACATTCCCATGCCGCCGGCGGATA
Source organism: Smithella sp. (assembly GCA_049664145.1). GTDB lineage: Bacteria > Desulfobacterota > Syntrophia > Syntrophales > Smithellaceae > Smithella. Next base: position 20,872 of record JBATES010000267.1, on the reverse strand, counting down.
AAAACTTCGAGCTGGGGGCTCATGAACTGTACGGCGCCGCCGCCATCCTGTATCAGCCGATTTCGCAGATACCGAAAATCAACGCGGGCGTTGACGTCGCGAAAACGGAACTGGATATTGCCCGGGTGGAACAGGCGAAGTCAACCCTGCAGATTCAGCAAAACGCTGAAAAACTTTACATCGGTTTGCTCATTCTGCAGAAGCAGAAAGAAGAAGCGCAAATTAAATTGTTGCTGGCTCAAAGAAAACTTTACGATGTGGAAAGCGCCGTTCTCGCCGGTAAAACAACCCGTTCCAGCGCAACAGGTTTGCGCGCCAATGTGGCTGATGAAGAGCAGAATCTTCTCAAAATTAATATCCAGATGGATGATTATACCGTCGACTTGAAACGTCTGACGGGTCTGCCCAGGACGACAGCGCTGATCCTCGATCCGGTCTCCTTTGATTATCCGCCGGTTCATGACGAAAAACTGGACGAAATCATCAGCGCGGCGCAAAAGAACAATAATGACCTGAAAATGGCCGATTTATTTAAAACGAAGGCGGAGCATGCGGTCAGGGCAAGCCGGTACAGCTATCTGCCCGATGTGGGAGCCATCGGGGGTTATACCTATCAGGATGGCATCACGCTCTATCCGGAAAATAATTCATTTATCGGCGTATTGATGAAATGGAACCTTCAGGACATCTTTTCCAATACCTATGTTTTTAAACAGCGCCTGGCATTGAAAAAACAGGCCGAGGAAAATCTGGCCAATACACAGGAGCAGCTCCATGCGGACATCGAAAAAGCCCATCGCAAACTCAACCAGACCGTGGAATTGATCCGTGTGGCTAAAAAGGCGCTGGATTTTCGTCAGGAAGACTTGCAGATTCAGAGCGACCGGAATCAGGCGGGACTGAATCTGGAAGCGGACGTGTTCAGCGCACGGGCCGCCATGGCGAAAGCCGAGTCGGACTATTACGCGGCACAGTTGAACCATAAAATAGCCGCGACCGCTTTAAGGATCTTGATAGGGGAATATTAGAAAAAATAAACCCCGGGAGGTTACCCGTCCTCCCGGGGTTAAGTATTAAGTTTCAATCATCCGGCACATCATGTGACCTTTATGTGCGCCGGTTAAGTCACTCTCTTAGAAGCTCAGGGTGAGTTTGTTGAGTACGATGTAATCATCTTCAATCTCGCCGGCTCCATCAGCACCTTTGTAGAAATCACCGGTGAAGAGGTAACCGAAGCCCAGCATATAGGACAGGTTGTTGGTGATTTTGTAGGTACCGGTTAAATCAATTTCGAAGCCCTTGTCGCTGTCGCCTTCAAAATCTTCGTCAGCCTGTGCCATGGAGAAAGACATTCCGGCAGTCAACTGGGGAATGGGGGTGACACTGCCTCTGACCTGGCCGAAAAAGACATTGTTCATTTCGCCGTCAACCGAACCGCGGAAAGCGTTAGTGGCGCCCGGGGTGACATTGCTGCCCATCGGACCTATCCAGGTGTAGTACATATTGTTGTTGTTCATGATCAAGCAGGGATTCCAGTCACGGCCGCCGGTGAGGGCATCCTGAATGTCTTCTTCATTGGGATCCTGACCCATGACATAGGCAAAGGAACCGCCGACACTGAACATACCGAAATTGGCATCGGCATCAAACCATGCGGTCAGAGAGTTGATATCCCGATCCTCGAGATAAGCGTCTGCAGGAGATTCAAATTCTCTTTTGCCAATAGCATAGTTTATTTCACCCTGCATGGCAACGGGGCCAACCTTGGCCTTGAAATAAGGCTGGAATACATACATGTCCTGTTTGAAAGGAGCGGTTCCTACTACCGGATCGAATCCCAATCCTCTGTACTGATTGACATTATTGTAAATAAACAGAATACCGGCTTCGCCGGCTACCGCGTCACTCTTGAAATTGAAGATGGGACCTACGCGGTAAGACTCGTAGTCTCTGTCTTCGGCCTGCATTCCGCCCTGAATGGAGAGATTATTTTCTTCTTCCTTGGCATAAGCGAATACCATCATTACAGGAGTATTGGGAATCGGAACGATGTATTTAATCTTGCCGGTGGTGGGTCCCGTGGCTCTGTTGCCCCAGATGGTTCCCCATACATAGTCTTCCATGTAACCAACTAAAAATTTACCTATGGGCGAGGTGTAATCAATGTAGGCTATATCCCAGTCAACATTTCTTGCATCAGAGCCACTTGTATCCGCGCCATAATTAGTAGCTGTATCCGGTTCCCATGTTCTTTCCATGATGTCCACGCGGGTGACCAGTTTCAAACAATCTGATACGATGAAATCAGTTCCCAGGCGGAATCTCTGGAAAAAGAAAGCCGTGCTGGGATCGTTGCCATCAGAGGCATCTTTCACATCGGTTCTATCCAGATACATTCCCTGGACGTAATATTCACCGCTGAACTTCACATCTACTGCTAAAGCTGAAACACTGAAGGCCATGACCAGCCCCAGTGACAACAAAACTAACCAAAATCTCTTCATTTTTTCCTCCTTTTTCATATAGAGTAAGTAAATGACGCTTTTAGAAACGGGTATTTTCCAAAAGCTCCCTTGCCGCCGGCATATTTGTCGATTGATTAAAAAAATGCAATCGCGAATAATAACATGCCGTGTTGAAGCTAACATACCTTAAATTATCTTGTCAAGAATATTGTTTGATTCCGCGGATGTAATTCGTCCCGGATTTTTCCGGAAAAATTAAAGGTGGCGGCGCCTGCTTTTGCAGGCGAAACATCAGCAAAACATCAGGAGCAAAAGATTCTAAATATTTCTTGACATCATGGAAATCTTAGGATAGGGAAAATCCGACGCGGTTCTGACTTTCAGTCAAGTTGTGACCTTTGTTCAAAAAAATCGGTAGTATCAAGTATTTATAGAATTTTTTATTTTAGTATCAAGGCGTTAATTAAACGTTTAAAATCATAAAAAATTTAGGGAGGAATAAATTATCATGGCTGATGCAAAAGTTCAATTAAAGGAGATATACCCGATTCCGGAAAAGGCGAAAGCGAAAGCCTGGATCAGTGGAAGAGAAGCTTATGACAAACTGTGGAAACGCTCAGTGGAAGAGCCCGAGAAGTTCTGGGCGGAAATAGCTGAACAGCAGGTAACCTGGTTCAAGAAATGGGACAAAGTTATGGACTATAACTTTGACATTAAAAAAGGCCCCATCTCTGTTAAATTCTTTGAAGGCGGGAAACTCAACGTTTCTTACAACTGTCTGGACAGACACCTTGAAAAACGTGGCAATCAGGTGGCTATTCAGTGGGAAGGCAACGAACCCGGCGAAGCAAGAGGTATAACCTATAAGGAACTGTATGAAGAAGTTTGCAAGTTCTCCAATGTTCTGAAGGCTCAGGGCGTTAAGAAAGGCGACCGCGTTTGCCTTTACATGCCGATGGTTCCCGAACTGGGCATTGCCGCTCTGGCCTGCTCACGCATCGGCGCCATTCATTGTATCGTTTTCGGCGGATTCAGTGCTGACGCGCTCAGAGACAGAATTGTCAACGGTGAAGCGAAAGTGCTGGTCGTCTGCGACGGAACTTTCCGCGGCGCCAAAGCCGTTCCCGCGAAAACAATAGCTGACGAGGCATTGACACAGTGCCCGTCTGTCAAGAGTGTTATTGTTGTTAAGAGAGTCGGCGACAAGATTAAGTGTGAAATGACTGCCGGCCGCGACAAATGGTATCATGAAGAAATGGCCAAAGTGGATGCCAAGTGCGAACCCGAATGGATGGATTCCGAAGATCCTCTGTTCATCCTTTATACCTCAGGTTCCACCGGACAGCCCAAGGGCGTTATGCACACCACGGGTGGTTATCTGGTTTACGGCTCTTACACCCACAAGATTGTTTTCGATTATCATGACGGTGATATGTACTGGTGCACCGCCGACCTGGGCTGGGTCACCGGTCACACCTATATTCTTTACGGTCCTCTTTGCAATGGCGCGACATCCGTTATGTTTGAAGGCGTTCCCAATTATCCGACCTACAGCCGCTTCTGGCAGGTAGTCGAAAAATACAAAGTCAACATTTTCTACACCGCTCCGACCGCTATCCGCGCGATTGCCAAGGAAGGCGATGATTTCGTGAAGAAATGCGACATCTCTTCTCTGCAGACTCTGGGAACCGTCGGCGAACCGATCAACCCCGAAGCATGGAACTGGTATTATAATGTTATCGGCCGCGGCGAATGCCCCATCGTGGATACCTGGTGGCAGACTGAAACCGGCGGCATTCTGATTACCCCGCTGCCCGGCGCAATTGAAATTAAACCCGGTATGGCCACCCTGCCCTTCTTCGGCGTGCAGCCCGTGCTGGTCGATGACGAAGGCAAAGAATTCAAGGACACCGAAGCCAGCGGCGCTCTTTGCATCAAAGTACCATGGCCCGGAATTATGAGAGGCGTCTATGGCGATCCCAAGCGCTTCCAGGAAACCTATTTTGAACAATTCCCCGGCTACTACGTAACCGGTGACGGCTGCCGCCGTGACAAAGACGGTTACTATCAGATTACCGGCCGTATTGACGATGTTATCAACGTGTCCGGTCACCGCATGGGCACCGCCGAAGTCGAAAGCGCTCTGGTCGCCCACAAGTCTGTCGCGGAAGCCGCTGTTGTTGGTATGCCGCACGACATTAAAGGCCAGGGCATTTACGCTTACGTAACCCTGAAGACCGGCGTAGAAAAAACCGACGCTCTGAAGAAAGAATTGATCGCGCATGTCCGCGTGGTTATCGGACCCATCGCGACGCCCGACAAGATTCAGTGGGCCGATGGTCTTCCCAAGACACGCAGCGGCAAAATCATGAGAAGAATTTTGAAGAAAGTCGCCGCCAATGATCTGGGCAACCTGGGTGACACCAGCACGCTGGCAGATCCGTCCGTGGTTGACGATATCGTCAAAAACAGACTGTAAAACATTAAGTCCGGTTTTCTTGCGGATAAGGGAACCGGACTTTTTTATAAAATATAAATAAAGAGAAAAAATAAAATGCGTGTTTTCCTCGGAAATTAAGGACACGCAGAAGAAGGAGGTTGGACAAAGTGAATATTATCGCATGCGTAAAACAAGTACCGGATACGGAAGCCCAGATCAAGGTCAAAGCTGACGGATCAGGGATCGATGATTCCCAGGTCAAATGGGTCATGAATCCTTATGACGAGTACGGTGTGGAAGAGGCTCTGAAACTGAAAGAGAAAAACGGCGGGGACGTAACCATTGTCTCCGTGGGACCGGCACGAGCAATGGAAACCATCAGAACGGCTCTGGCGATGGGCGCGGATAAAGGCGTACATATCAGTGATCCCGCGCTGGATAACGCCGACGCTTTTGTAACCGCGTCAGCTCTGGCTGCCGCAATCAAGGGACTGCCCCATGACATTATTTTCTGCGGACAGCGCGCCATTGACGATGACTCCGGTCAGGTCGGCGCCATGCTGGCTGAGCTTCTGGGAATTCCTCAGCTGACACTGGTCACCAAACTGGACTTTGCCGGCTCTTCCGTGAAAGTAATCAAACCGATCGAAGGAGCACAGCTCTCAGTAGAAACCAGCTTACCCTGCGTGGTAACGGCGCAAAAAGGTCTCAACGAACCCCGCTACGCGTCGCTTCCCGGCATTATGAAAGCCAAGAAGAAACCAGTCGATGTGAAAACCGCGGCGGCTTTGGGAATCGCAACGGATGTGAAAGCCAAAGTAGCCAAAGTTGTTCCGCCCCCAGCCCGTGCAGCCGGCAAGATCATTTGCGGCGATGATGCGGCTCAGAAAGCGGCGGAATTGGCCCGGTGTCTCAGGGAAGAAGCTAAAGCAATTTAATTTAAAAGCGGAGGAATTGAAAAATGGCAAAAGGAATATTTGTAATTGCAGAACAAAGAGACGGCGCTCTGCGTAAAGTAAGTTTTGAGCTTGCTTCCGCGGCCAGAAAACTGGCTGATCAGACAGGAGATGAAGTCAGCGCCATTCTGCTAGGTTCTGGTATAGAAAGTTTGGCAGCCGAATTGGGTAAATTTGGTGTGGATAAAGTTTTTGTCGGCGACAATGCGGCTCTGGAACCTTACGTTACAGAAGCCCATGCTCAGGTCGTCGCCAAGATATTAAAGGATAATGATGCGGCGATCGCATTGTTTGGCGCTTCCGTGCAGGGCAAGGATCTTTCCGCCCGCGTAGCCGCCAAGCTGGCCGGTGGTCTGGCCACAGACTGCACGGATGTGAAAATTGACGGTGGCAAACTGGTTGCTGTGCGCCCGATGTACGCCGGCAAGTGCTTTGGCGAAGTGGTCTTCAATACCACACCGGCCATGGCATCGCTGCGCCCCAACGTGTTTGCGGCAGTGGAAAACGCCAAAGCTGCCGCAGTAACGAAAGTCGATGTCGCTGTTGACGCTCAGAAGAGCAAGGTTCTGGAAGTGCAGAAAGACACCAGCGGCAAGGTTGACTTGACCGAAGCCAACATCATTGTATCCGGCGGACGCGGCATGAAGGGTCCGGATGAATACAAGATTCTGGAAGAACTGGCTGACGTACTCAAAGGTACCGTCGGTGCTTCGCGCGCTGCAGTTGATGCCGGTTGGCGTCCCCAGAAGGACCAGGTCGGACAGACCGGCAAGGTTGTTTCCCCGAACCTGTACATCGCCTGTGGAATTTCCGGCGCGATTCAGCATCTGGCGGGCATGAGCTCCTCCAAGTGCATCGTGGCGATTAACAAGGATGCGGAAGCACCCATTTTCACGAAAGCTGATTTCGGCGTCGTGGATGATCTTTTCAAGGTCGTTCCCGAATTGACCGCTGCCTGCAAGAAGCTGGTTGCTTAATTTTGTTGTGAATTAGAAAAGCTTCCGGTGATGGTGTGAAAGCCATTGCCGGAAGCTTAATATAAAAGGATCATCAACAGATTTTCATTAATGTTTTTGTTCACGTCCATCAGAACTTGAACAGAAAAATTAAGATAAAAATATAAAACCTCAATATTCTGGAGGATCAATGGAACACAGTATTCCCCCGATAGCAGTCGGAAATGAAGGTCGTGAAGTTTTCTGGAACGCTCATAGTTTTGAGCCGATGCTTTTTCTTTTTACCGCCATTGCCATGGCGATATTTGCTTACGGTGTTTACAAACGCTGGCAGCTGTGGAAAGCGATGGGTAAAGATGAAATCCGCTGGGATCTGCTTCCCGAGCGATTGAAATCATTGTTCATGAATGGATTTCTGCAAATTAAAACATGGAAAGATGCTTATCCGGGATTAATGCACGGATTAATATTCTTTGGCTTCTTTGTCTTGATTTTCGGGGCAGCTTTCGATGCCGGTGAATTCCATATCACGGAACCGCTTTTTGGTTGGGCTTTCCTGCGCGGCAATTTTTATCTTAATTTTTCTTTTCTGATGGATTTGTTCGGGTTGTTTGTGCTTATCGGAGTTTTGATGGCGGCCTATCGCCGGTATATTCAGAAGCCCGATCGTCTCGGTTACAAAGGCACATCGGATAATACCGCCGATGATGCCATCGCTTTGTTACTGATTGCCGGCATTATCATTACCGGTTTCATCATTGAAGCGCTGCGTATTCACGCAACATTAGATCCGACCACCGGTTATGCAACATGGGAAACACGTTCGTTTGTCGGCTGGACTCTGGCCCAGGCTATTTCGGGTATGGATATTGAAGCAGCCAAAACATGGCATAAGATCAGCTGGTGGACCCATACCTTTATCGCTCTCGGTTTCATCGCCTACATTCCCTATTCCAGACTGCTGCACATCATCACGACACCGGCCAATCATTTCATGATGTCGCTCAAACCGGCCGGTTATGTCGAGCCGATCCGTGATATTGAAAATCAGGAATCCTTCGGTGTTTCCAAGCTGGAAGAATTCACCTGGAAGCAGATTTTTGATTCTGACGCCTGCACGAAGTGCGGACGCTGTCAGGATGGCTGCCCGGCTTATCTGACCGGCAAACACCTGTCGCCCAAGAAACTGGTTCAGGATATCAAGACGTTCTGGCTGGAACAGGCCCCTCTGGCCGCCACGAAAGCGGTTGTTCCTGCTGCTGAAGGCGCTGAAGCACCTGCTCCCGTGGAAGCCGCGGAAGGCGCCGCTCCTGAAAAAGCTTTGATCGGTGATGCGGTTGATCTGAATGCGGTATGGGATTGCACCAACTGTATGTATTGTATGGAAAACTGTTCATCTTCGATTGAACACATTCAGAAGATTATCGATATGCGTCGCTACAAGGTTCTGACCGAAGCAGATTTCGCTCCGGAACTGCAGTTAACCTATCGTAACATGGAAAACAACTCCAACCCGTGGGGTATCGGTGCTCACCTGCGCGGTGACTGGGCGAAAGAACTGGGTGTTAAAACCCTCTCGGAAGATCCCAATGTCGAATATCTTTTCTATGTCGGTTGCTCGGGTTCTTTTGATGATCGTGGTAAAAAGATATCTGTTGCCTTTGCCAGGATTCTGCAGGCCGCCGGTGTCAGCTTCGGTATTTTAGGAACTGAAGAAAGCTGCTGTGGCGACTCGGCAATGCGTGGCGGTAATGATTACCTCTTCCAGTCGCAGGCACAGGCCAATATCGAAATTATGAACGGCTATGGCGTAAAGAAGATTATCGCCATTTGTCCGCATGGCTATAACTGCATCAAGAAAGATTACCCCAATTTTGGCGGCAATTACGAAGTCTATCATCACACCGAAATTATCGCCGACCTGATTGCCAAGGGTAAGATTAAATTCACCCAGAAACTGGAAGGAACATACACCTACCATGATTCCTGTTTCCTCGGCCGTTACAACCAGGTTTACGAGCAGCCACGCAGCATTTTGAATGCCATCTCCGGCGTGAACGTTGTGGAAATGGAACGTAATTTCTCCAAGAGCTTCTGCTGCGGCGCCGGTGGCGCCAGAATGTGGATGGAGGAACATGGTGATCGCATCAACAATGCGCGTACCGATCAGGCTATTGCGGTCAATGCCGGCACGGTCGCCGTAGGTTGTCCGTTCTGCTTGACCATGATTTCGGACGGAATCAAAGACAAACAGAAGTCGGAAACAATGGTTGCTTTGGACATCGCCGAAATCGTTGTTAAGGCGATGGGACTGGAAGAAACCAAAGCGCCAGTTGATACTTGCGCCACTTAACTAAATATTTATAAAATTTATTAAAAAGCCCGACCTTAATTTAAGGCCGGGCTTTTTTTTCTTAAAAAAATAAAAATGTGTTTGAATTTAAACAGCGGCAGAGTATAATGCCCGCAAACAAAAAAAATAATAGGGGGGTAATAAACAATGGCAGCAAGTATTTATGAAAGCAAACCTTGGTTAAAATCCTACGAAAAGGGGGTTCCGGAAAACATCAAGTATGAAGAACTGACCATGCCGGATTATCTGGGAAAAGCGGCAAAAGAATTTCCCAACGATACAGCCATGGTGTTTGTCGGTTACAAGATGACATACCGTCAGTTCAATGACCAGGTGGAGCGATTTGCCACTTGTCTGACTGATTTCGGAATCAAGAAAGGAGATGCTGTTGCAATTCTCTTGCCGAACAGCATTCCATGTGTTGTTGCCTATTATGCCATTCTGAAGATAGGCGCCATTGTTGTTATGAATAATCCGCTCTATTCGGATCCGGAACTGGATCATCAATTTAACGATTCCGGTTCCAGAGTGCTTATAACCCTCGATGCCCTCGGCAATCGCATGATTGATCTGCGGCCCAAGACAAAAATTAAGCAAATCGTTTATATGGGAATTGGCGATTTCCTTAACCCGATAAAAAGATTTCTCGGCAAGAAACTGAAGAAATTCCCGTTTGCCGATGTGAAGGCCGCGCCGGATGTCTATCGCTGGATGGACTGCATTAAAAAATATCAGCCCAATCCGCCGAACGTAAAACTTACCCTCGATGATATTGCCGTATATCAGTACACCGGCGGAACGACCGGCGTATCCAAGGGCGTTATTCTGACACATGGAAATTTGAGCAAACAGGTACAGCAGATTAAAGCCTGGTTCCCAAGCTTTGGAAGAGGGGGTGAAACATCGCTGGGTGCATTGCCCTATTTCCATGTTTTTGGAATGTCCTGTTCCCTGAATTTGTCTGTTTTTCTCGGTTGGAATCAGATCCTGATTCCCAGGCCTCAGCCTCAACCGCTGCTCGAGGCGATTCGGGAATACAAGCCCACCTTTGCAGCCATGGTTCCCACTATGTATATCGGAATGCTCAATCATCCGGATTTGAAGAAAACAGACATGAGTTGCATTAAGGGTGCTTTTTCCGGAAGCGCGCCCCTGCCGGTGGAAGTCATTCATGAGTTTCAGAAACAGACCGGCACATTTATTTCCGAAGGTTTCGGCATGACGGAGACCTGTCCCGTCACTCATATCAATCCGTTTAACGGCAAACAGAAAATCGGCAGCATCGGCCTGCCTATTTCCGATACACTGGCCAAGATCGTTGATCTGGATGACGGTGTGACGGACATGCCTATCGGCAAACCGGGGGAACTGATCGTCAAAGGGCCGCAAGTGATGATAGGATACAAGGGAATGCCCGAAGAAACGGCCAATGTTCTGAAAGACGGCTGGATGTATACGGGAGATATCGCGACGGTGGACGAGGAAGGATATTTTTATATTGTCGACCGCAAGAAGGATATGATCATTTCCGGAGGCTACAACGTTTATCCCCGTGATATCGATGAAATTTATTATACCAATCCCAAGGTGGAAGAGGCCTGCTCCATCGGTGTTCCCGATGCGAAACGAGGAGAGAATGTAAAACTCTTTATCGTACTCAAGCAAGGTCAGACGGCTACGGCCGAGGAAATGATCGAATTTGGCAAGGCTCATCTGGCCGCTTACAAACTGCCGTCGGAAGTTGAATTCCGCAAAGAGTTGCCCAAGACCACTGTGGGGAAAATTCTGCGCAAGGAATTAAGAGCTGAAGAATTGAAAAAGAGAAAAGGTTAATTAATCGGAAAGGCGGAGATGCTTAAATTTGCATCTCCGCCTTTTTTTTAGGAAGGAAGGAGACGATGGATTACAAAAACATTCTGTTCAACATCGAAGAAGAAATCGCAACCATTACATTTAACAGGCCTAAAGTTTTAAACGCCATGAATTTTGAAGTCATGACGGAAATTTTCGACGCGGCTTCAATCTGTGAAAAAGACGATAACATCAAGGTGCTTATTTTAACCGGAGCGGGAGACAAGGCTTTCGTGGCGGGAGCCGATATCTCGCAGATGCAAAACAGCACCACAATCGAAATCCAGAAAATGATGGAGTTGGGGCATCGCACTCTGCGCCTGATTGAGACCATGCCCAAACCGTCCATTGCCGCGGTCAATGGTTTTGCCCTTGGCGGAGGAACGGAGATCTCGCTCGCCTGTGATATTCGCTTCGCGTCCGAAAAAGCTGTTTTCGGCCAGCCGGAAATTTTAATCGGCATCATTCCCGGATGGGGCGGCACACAGCGCCTGCCCAGGCTTGTCGGAATGGGCATAGCAAAAGAATTGATTTTAGGCGGCGGTCAAATTAATGCTCAGCGTGCCTATGAAATAGGATTGGTCAACAAAGTTTGTTCTCCGGAAAATCTTTTGGAAGAATCACGAAAATTCGCTTTAAAGCTGACCAAACTCCCTCCATTTGCCCTGAAGATGGCGAAGAACGCGATGAATTACGGATTTGATCTGCCGCTGGATAACGCCAACAAACTGGAAATAAGCTGCATCGCTCAGTGCTTCAGCACGGAAGATCAGAAAGAAGGCATGAAGGCGTTCCTGGAAAAGAGAAAACCGACTTTTATTGGAAAATAAGCACAAGGGGCTTTAGGATGACCTCGTGCAATGGTGTTGACAATTTTGATAATGGTGTAATTCATCAACATGAACATTTGATAACCATTAATTAAACAAGGAGGATGTTATGAAAAGGACTTTTTCAGTTTCTGTCGTATTGTTGATGTTGTTTATGCTTCCCAGTATTTCTTTAGGTTACAATAAAATGGGGCCATATATTAGCGGTCAGTTGGGCGTGAGTGCGCTGACAGATAGCGATATATCGATAGACGGGTACGACCTGGGGAGCATAGAATATGACCCCGGTTTTGCAAGTGGTTTTGCCGCCGGCTTCAACTTTGGCATGTTCAGAATCGAAGGAGAATTCGGATACCAGGGGAATAATGTCGATTATAAATATGATCACGATTATTATGATCACGATCACTATGATCACGATTACTATGATGATGACGACGAGAGCGACATGACGGCCTATTCCTTCATGGGAAATTTCTATCTGGATTTTGTCAATCCCTCTCCGGTTACACCGTTCATTACCGGTGGAATCGGTATGGCCAATGTTGAATTATTTGATGCGGATGATACGGTATTAGCTTATCAGGTTGGAGCCGGCCTTGCGTTTGCCATTAACCCCCACATGAGCATCGATGTTAAATACCGGTATTTCGCAACGGAAGACCTTGATCTTGAAGGTTATGATGTTGAATTCGCGTCCCATAATGTTTATTGCGGATTCAGGTTCACTTTTTAGCCGATTCTTTTGATCATTCAAAAAAGCCAGAGCCGGCACATTCATCCCGCTCTGGCTTTTCTTTTGGAATGTCCTTGAATAATTTTCGAATTCCATCCATCGTGGCAATCATGTCTTTCCGGTGGATACGATTTCTATCAATGACGGATCGTAGTCTTCCGGTTTTTCGTAGCCCAGAAGATTCAAGAGGGTTGCCGCGATATTGGACAGCCCTTTTTCTTTGAGATCCGCCATGCGGTATTCCCCCTGATAAAGAGGATCGCAAATAATAAAGGGAACCGGATTCAGGGAGTGTGCGGTCTTCACCGATTTTGCACCCTTTTTGTCGATTGTGAACATCTGATCCGCGTTACCATGGTCAGCGGTAACAACGGCAACGCCGCCCATTTCTTTAACGGCGTTCAGAAGCTCTCCCAAGCATTTATCCACTGTTTCCATCGCGATGATGGCCGCTTCCATTGAACCAGTGTGGCCGACCATGTCGCCGTTCGGAAAATTAAGCCTTCCGAATCGGTAATTGTTGCTTTTCAACAGATCAATTACCGTGGTTGTTATTTCGTTTGCTTTCATCTGCGGCGCCTTGTCGAACTCGATCCTGTCCGAAGGGATCTCCACATATTTTTCCAGTGATTCATCGATATAACCGGAACGGTTACCGTTCCAGAAATAAGTCACATGGCCGAACTTCTGCGTCTCGGATACCGCGAAGGTTTTCACCTTTTCCGCGCAAAGGTACTCGCTAATGACGCGATCAATCGCCGGTGGCTGCACCAGAAAATTAGGCGGGATATGCGCATCGCCGTCGTATTCCATCATACCCGCGTAAAAGATATCCGGCAGCGTTCCCCGGTCGAATTCAGAGAAGTCCTTTTCTGTGAACGCCCTGGATATCTGAATGGCGCGGTCACCGCGGAAGTTGAAAAAGATTACGGCATCTTTGTCCTTGATTATTCCTTTGGGTTTTCCCGCATCATCGGTAATGACAAAAGCGGGCAGGTACTGATCGGTTGCTTTCGGATCTTCCTCATAAAAAGTTTTCACGGCCTCGGAAGCGGAGCAGAATTTTCGGCCTTCTCCTCGGACATGCGCATCCCATCCCCGTTGCACGATGTTCCAGTCGGAGTTGTATCTGTCCATGGTGACCTTCATGCGTCCGCCGCCGGAGGCGATGGCGTAATCAAAGCTTTTTTCGTCGGATATTTTTTTGAGTTTTTCCTCGGTGGGAACAACGTAATCAAGCGCCGTCCTTTCCCCCACATCCCTTCCATCCAGAAGAGCGTGAACCCGGACGTTTTTGAAATTCAACTCGGCGCACTTGTCGATCATAATAAAGAGCTGTTCAATATGTGAATGAACATTGCCGTCCGATAAAAGACCGATGAAATGAATGGTTCCGCCGTTTTGGGAACATTTGGCGATATGTTCCCAGACGCCGGTTTGAAAGATAGCGCCGGTCGTAAGCGCCTTGTTGACCAGACGGGCACCCTGTTCAAAAACCCTCCCGGCCCCCATGGCATTGTGTCCCACCTCGCTGTTGCCCATGTCATCATCGGATGGCAGTCCGACCGCCGTACCGTGAGCCTTCAGTTGCGAGTAAAGTTCGGATTTGAGCAATTGATCGAGATGGGGCGTAGCGGCCTTGTAAACAGCATTCGTTTCATCTTCTTTGCCGATGCCGACGCCGTCAATGATAATCAGCAGCAAGGGGCCTTTTCTGCCATGAAATGAATTTAATTTTCTGAGACTTAATGTCATGGGGATGCTCCTTAGTTTTCCACTCGGGTTGGAATTTTCCTGGATTTCTTTATAGATAAAAGTGGAAATCCGGTCAAGAAAAGAAATGTCAGGGAGATCCTGAAGGGCCTCGGTGTCTTTTAACGGTAGCGCGAAGCCTGAATTTCATACATGTGGGCGTACTGGCCGCCCCGTCGGATCAGTTCATCATGACTTCCGCTTTCTATAATTTCCCCTTTTTCCAGCACGCAGATCAGATCAGCCATTCGTACAGAGGAGAAACGGTGACTGATGAGTAGCGCGGAACGCCCCTTGAGCAGTTTCTTGAAGGCCTCAAAAACATCGTGTTCCGCCTGTGCGCTCAGTGAGCTGGTGGGCTCATCCAGGATCAGCAGCTGCGCGTCGCGCATAAAAGCGCGAGCCAGCGCGATCTTTTGCCATTCACCGATGCTCAGCTCCACCCCTTTTTCAAACCTGTTTGATAATATCGTTTCATAACCGTAAGGCAGATGGCTGATCACCTTGTCTGCGCCGGACTGCCCGGCGGCCAGGTGAACACGTTCGTCGTCAGGATTGGTTTTGATGTCTCCGATCCAGATATTTTCCCGTGCTGTAAGAGGGTAATGCAGGTAGTCTTGAAAAATTACGGTAATTTCCCGGCGCAGGGCCTGGATGTGAAAATCCCGGAAATCAGTTCCGTCCATGGTCACACGTCCGTGGGAAGGATCGTAAAGACGGCACAACAACTTAGCCAGGGTTGTCTTGCCCGATCCGTTATCGCCCACCAGTGCCACAACTTCTCCGGGTCTGATCGTCAAATTGATATCGCGGAGAACATTCTCTTCAACGGTTGGATACTTGAAAAAGACATTCTCGAGTGCAATGCCCGACTTCATGGGATGGGGAACAGGAGCGCAGATCTGTGTCTCGACGGTCTGCGGCTTCAGGTCCAGGAAGGCATAGAAGTAATTCAAAAAAATACTGTCTTCATAAAGCCCGGCCAGACCGCTCATGATTCCCTGCAGATATCCCTGTGCTCGTTGAAAGGCCTGGTAGTACATGACCATGTCTCCAAGAGTCATTGCTCCATGGATAGTCCGCCAGGCGATATAAGCCAGCATTCCAAAAAGTGCCGCAACGGCTCCGGCCTGGGCAATCAGATCCTGGAAGGAGCGTGTCTTTTCCAGTTGGAGACGCTCTCCGCGCAGCGTTTCCCGAAAATTCCGGTACCGGTCCCGGAAAAGTTCACTCAGATTAAACAGGCGCAATTCCTTCGCGGGATGTCCGCCGATCAAGAGATGGTGATATTCGTCGATCTTCCTTTCCGTTTCCGTGCGGCGTGCTTTCCATTCGTAATGCCTGTCGGCATGACGCATCTTGAAGACAATGCCGGGCAGGACAGCGGCAAACAGGATCAGAGCGATGGCCCAGTGCAGATAAAAGATAAGTCCCGCCATGGCCAAAAGTGAAAATCCGTTTTGTCCCAAATTGGTCAGCCCGTTGACGATGCGGTTGGGACGGTAAGCCGCTTCATACTGCGTCCGGTGAAGTGTGTCGTAGAAATTGGCGTTGTCGTAATAGGCCAGGTCAACAGCAGCCGACTGCCGGTGAATGATATCCGTGACGTGATCTGTAACCAGATGACTTTGGTGTTCCCGCACGATATTTTCGAGGGCGCGGCATCCGGCGGTCAGGATGGTCGCCAGACCGGCCAGCCCAATCCATAACATAACATCTCGCAGGGCCGCCGATTTGTCCGATGAGCTGATGCCCGCCGTAACAGCGTCCACAATCAGTTTGATCAGGTAAAGGGTGAGCAGCGGTAGAAACGACTGGATGACCATAAGACCCAGACCCGCGATCGTCCACGACCTTGCGCTTTCCCAGACCAGTGCCACCGCCCGATGCAGATGCATCACCCCTCTGATTTTATCAAAATAACTGACCTTCAAGATTCAACCTTTTAAATTTTTTTACATGAACAGGGAACGGATATTTTTATAACGTGTTGATAATCTTTTATCACATAAATTCATGTTTTTAAAGGTGGTTGACAAATGCTTTCCTGAAGCCGCAATTGAAGAATTATTCTTTTGTGTGCTGTGTCCGAGCGGAAGTTGTCTTTGCAAGAATGAAACAGAATAGATACATCAAACAAAAAAAGGGGTGGATTGTTCCACCCCTTTTGGTCGTGTTGAATAAAAGTATTTTACACGTTTTCCAGAATCATGGACATGCCCTGTCCGCCGCCGATGCACAGCGAAGCCAGGCCACGTTTCAATCCTTTCTTTTTCATCTGCATGGCCAGTGTGTAGGTGATCCGGGCGCCGGAACAGCCGATAGGATGGCCGATAGAAACCGCGCCGCCGTTGAGGTTGCATTTCTCTCCGTCAACGCCCAGCTCTTTCATGCAGGCCAGCGCCTGTACGGCGAAGGCTTCATTGAGTTCAAAAAGATCAATGTCCTTGATGGTCAGATTCAGCTTCTTGAAAAGTTTGCGTGTCGCCGGAATCGGTCCCAGACCCATGTAAGCCGGATCAACACCGCCGCTCGCAAACCCGCAGATTTTGGCCAGCGGTTGCAGTTTAAGTTCCTTGGCTTTGTCCGCGCTCATGACCACGACTGCCGCAGCGCCGTCATTAATACCGGAGGCGTTGCCTGCTGTAACTGTGCCGTCTTTTTTGAAAACAGTCGCCAGTTTGCCCATCTTCTCCAGCGTTGTATCCATCGGTCTTTCGTCAACCTTGAATACTTTAGGATCGCCTTTCCTCTGCGGAATCACTACCGGCACGATTTCATCGGCTACAGCGCCGGATGCGTTGGCCGCGCGGGCTCTCTGGTGGCTGCGGAAGGAAAATTCATCCTGTTCGGCTCGGGAAATTTTGTATAAAGATGCGATATTCTCAGCGGTCAATCCCATATGATAACCGTTGAAAATTTCGTAGAGGCCGTCATAAACCATCAGATCGGTAATCTGGGAGAAAGGCATGCTCATGCGATATCCCCAGCGAGCCTGCGGTACGGCAAATGGAGCATTGCTCATCACTTCCATGCCGCCGGCGACGATAATGTCGGCATTGCCGGATTGAATGGATTGAGTGGCCAGCGCGATGGCTTTCATGCCGGAAGCGCATACTTTATTCACGGTGAAGGCGTTGGTTTCTTCCGGAAAACCGGCGTAAATACAGGCCTGACGGGCGGAATTCTGTCCCAGCCCTCCCTGCAAAACGTTGCCCAGAATGACTTCATCCACGTAAACGGGTTTAAGGGATGCGTCGTAGTCATAATATTTTTTGTTTATGTCCGTCATGTCAAAACTGCCCAGAGCATCAGCGCGGCAGCTTTTGTGAAAATCATCAATGGATGGTCGGAGACCGGCGCGTTTCAAGGCTTCCTTCATCACCAGTGCGCCGATATCAACAACTTTTACATCTTTTAACGAGCCGCCGAATTCGCCTACTGCCGTCCGGGCGCCGCTCACGATTACTACATCTTTCATTTTTAACTCCTTTCCAAAATCAAAATATTTTTAAAGCCCTGTTTACAATTCGATCATGATGGGCATTTCCTCAAAAGAATTTGTTTACCTGCTATCATAATTTTTAAAAAAATGCATTAAGCAGGTTTGCCGCTGACGGACTCAATTTTGCGTCTGTTTTAAGCCATAAGGATGCTGCTTCAGTCGTGCTGCACCCAGATGAGGTTTTCGGTTTTAAATCCCAGAGTGGAGGCTTTGGCAACCAGCGATTTTCTCAATTCATCGCTGATGACGGGAGTGCGCGCCAGTATCCACAGATACGAGCGATCAGGGCCGCAAACCAGCGTATAGGAATAATTTTGATGATCAAGTTCGAGAATGACATAAGATCCGTAGAATGGACCGAAAAAAGATACCTCAAGGAAGCCCTGATCGGGACTTTTTACGAAATGCGCCTTGGCTTCGGCTTTTTTCCATTTTTTGTCTTTGTCAGAGAAGCCGCTGTTGATAACCTTTAAGCTTCCGTCGGCATTCACGCTGTATTCGGCCGATATCCGCGAGAGACCGCGTTCAAAGGAATGATCAAGTCGGGCGATTTCATACCACTTGCCCAGATATCTCTGCAGGTTGAAATTTTCTACCGGTGTTACGCCATCCGGTATGCTGACACAACCCGCAAGCAGAAAAACAAGACCCAGCGCTAATTTTTCATCAGAATTTTATCTCCTTTATCATTATTGAGAGATGTCTTAATTTACTCAAAAGATAATTAAAATCAAGGGAGGAATTATGACGCTGTCGGAATATTTTGAAAAAGCAAAAGGAGTGGGTGTGCTTTCTACCGCGGATCAAACCGGTAAGGTCAATGCTGCCATATACGGACGGCCTCATTTTATTGATGAGAAGACGCTCGCTTTTATTGCCGCTGATCGTCTCACCCATGCCAACCTGAAGACAAATCCTTCAGCCGTTTATCTTTTCAAAGAGGACGGATCTTACGAAGGCAGGAGCTTTATCTGTTGATGACTCATGAAGAAAAAAATTCACCTTTGATTGAAGTGATGCGCCGCAAAAAGAGAAAAGAATCCGAATCAGCTAAAAATGAGTCGAAATTTCTCGTCTATTTCAATATAAAAAAGGTGCTGCCGTTGATCGGGAGCGGTAAATAATGACTACACACCAATCTGATGCGTCATCATAAAAAGTTGAACGTCTTTATGCTTCAGGAGGGTTTTTATGAAAGTATTTATGACAGGCGGCACCGGATTTGTCGGAACTTATTTAACCAAACGGCTGATTGATGAAGGTCACGTTGTGACCATCCTTACCCATGAAACCAGAGAGCCGGCTTTGAAAATGCAAGGTCTTTCCTATCTGCAGGGCAATCCGACGATCCAGGGGGAGTGGCAAAAAACGGTTCTCGAACATGATGTCATTATCAATCTGGCCGGGGCTTCCATCTTCAGCCGCTGGACGAAAGAGCAGAAACAGATCCTGCGTTCCAGCCGGATTCTGACAACCCGTAATCTGGCGGAGGCCCTGCCCGATAAATCGGATCACATCACTTTTTTCAGCACTTCCCGCGGTCGGCTATTATGGCTTTCATGGCGATGAAGAGCTCACGGAAACATCGCCTGCCGGCAATGATTTTCTGGCCCGGCTCGCTTATGATTGGGAAACCGAAGCTTTCCATGCGCGGACAAAAGGCGCCCGCGTAATCATCACGCGTTTCGGCATCGTCCTGGGTAAAAACGGTGGCGCTTTGGGACAAATGATTCCCATGTTCAAATTGTTTTTGGGCGGTCCGCTGGGCAGCGGACGCCAATGGTTTTCCTGGGTGCACACGCACGATCTGGTCGAAGCCTTTATCTTTCTCCTGCAGAAAAAAGATATATCCGGCGCCGTCAATCTTTGTTCGCCGCAGCCGGTTCGTAACAAGGAACTGGCTGCCGCCATCGGCAGAGTCCTGCATCGTCCTTCATTCATGTCGGGCCCGGTTTCATGATTAAATTGATTCTCGGCGAATTCGGGTCTGTTCTTCTGGAAGGTCAGCGGGTTATTCCCAAAAAGCTTGCGGAGGCCGGCTATCAATTCAAGTATCCCGGTATTGATGAAGCGCTGAAAAATATTGT
Organism: Smithella sp.; assembly: GCA_049664145.1. Lineage (GTDB taxonomy): Bacteria > Desulfobacterota > Syntrophia > Syntrophales > Smithellaceae > Smithella. The sequence continues at coordinate 941 of JBATES010000267.1, read as the reverse complement.
AATCAATTGATACTAATCAATACATGAGTGATGTATTTGTTATTTGTAAGGGAAATAAGACGTCAGTTAGTTTTTTGACGACCATTATGTATTTAATTTGAATAATAACAATTTGTTAGAGGAATATTTTTTTTTGCTTGCCCGCGATCTTTTTTTACTCTATAATCCCGCCAAATAAAAAAACTCCACAATTTACATATTGTGTGTACACAAAATAAAAGTGGTATTTTGTGGAGATTCCAAAGGAGGAAAAGATGAAGAAATTAATTATTGCTGTTATGCTTGTTCTCTCACTGGGTGTTTTCACGGCTTATGCCGGTCCGTTGAAAGTCGGTGACAAACTGGGTGATTTCAAATTGAATGACGCGCTGGATGATAAATCATATAGTCTCAGTTCTCCGGAATTTGCCAACAGAGCTGTTTATCTCGTGTATGCCAGTTCGAGCTCATCGGATGATAATGATCATGTCACTGCCGCATTGAAAGCCAACAAAGATCTCGAAAATCTGAAAAGCGAAAAGAAGTATGTTGGCTTGGGCATCGGAAACCAGAAAGACAGTCCGGTACCTAATTTCGTTATTAAACAGATTTCCAAACGTAAGCAGAAGAGCAGTGGTGCCATCATCCTGCTCGATCCTGATTTTACCATAGGCAAGGTTCTTGGTCTGTCAGCTCCGCACAAGGGCGCCGTATCCGTCCTCGTTGATAAAAATAGAGTTGTCCGCTACATTTATGACGGCAAAACCCCGGCTGAGAATATCCCCAAAATTGTCGAATTAATTAAAAAGTACGCGGCGGAATAAAAATTAGCTAATTTTATTTAGATCAGTTCCCCCTCAAATTCCTGAAACAGGATTTGAGGGGGAATGTTTTATGTTTAACATGATTGATTGGAGATGAAGACGGGATGGCCACTATTATTGATGGTAACAAAATAGCGC
>JBATES010000266.1:0-6920 GCA_049664145.1 Smithella sp. | reverse complement strand
GGAACCAGTTCAAAATTCCTGGATGCCGGATCAAGTCCGGCATGACAAATGTACATTCAATTATGAGACCGTTAATAACCAATTCCAATACGCTTAGCTTTTGGAATTGGAGTTTCACAAAAAATGTCAGGAAGTCGATTAATGTCTGATTCTCCCATATTTATCCTTTGTCAGCCTGATGCCGGGAAGTCCTGCGGGGCGTGCTGCGGCCTTTATAATTATGTGGACAGTTCCCGTTCCTCGCTGATCCTTCGTTTGCGATCGCGCACACAGCGTTTTCGTGAACTGGTAAAAAGTCCGGATGATTTGAAACTTTATTCCACGCAAACGCTGGCGGCTGAAGATTTTCAAAAAAGATATGAAGTCATTCACTGCTGCGAGTATCTGGGTTTTCTCGATGAAGAAGAAAAGAAGGTCGGTTGCCTTTTGCATCCGGAACAAAATTCCGGCACCGATATGCGCGATGTTTCCTTTTACGGACAGGAACTTTGCGCCGGACATCTCTGCCCCAGTCATTATTTTATTCCGCTGTCTCAATCGCGAATCCTGATCAGGATCATTGACGACTGGTATCTGTACGGTCTGGTGCTGACGGATATTGATCTGGTCACGAAATATTTCCAACTCATTGCCGACAGAGTCGGCGCCGAACTCAAGCCGGAAGTGTTCGATAATCAGGATTTGAAAAATATCGCCCTCGAATATTTCGGCTGGAAAATCAACTGGCCATTTCGCTCGCTGGAGGCTAACCGGCTGGGCAAATATTACTTTGACGGTTCGCAGTATATGATCAGTCATATTGATTATGAAAAATTTGGAAGAGATGTATCACCTTTAAATTCCATTTTATTGAGTCTTTGCTCTTCATTTCAAGAAGCAGCCCAATTGGAGGCGGCGGAGAAGATGATCTGGGAAAATATTGAGGCGTTTGTCGCTGCCTATCAGCGGCAGTTTTAATTTCTTATTGACATAATAGAGCTACTTTGTCTAATCTAGACACGATTTCAAGCAATTAATATATTATGATTTCAGGGGTTTTTAAGATGGATAAAACATCCAAGGAAATTCTTTTCTCCAGAGAAACGATACAAAAGCGGGTCCGGGAACTGGCCAATCAAATATCTGAAGATTACGCAGGAAAAGAATTGATTATGATCGGTGTGCTCAAAGGCGCTTTTATTTTCATGGCGGATTTGATTCGTGAAATCAGCATTCCGTGCAGAGTGGATTTTGCGCGGCTGGCCAGCTACGGCGCCGGCTCCGAGAGTTCCGGTAAAGTGGTCATGACCAAGGACATTGAAACCTCCACAAAAGGTAAAGACATTCTAATTGTTGAGGACATCCTGGACACGGGCCTGACCATGCAGTATTTCGTTGAGTGGCTGAAGGAAAGAAATCCCCAATCCCTGAAGATATGCGTTTTTCTGGATAAACGTAAAAGAAGAAAAGTATCTTTGGAAGCGGATTATGTGGGTTTCACCATGGAGGACGGCTTTGTTGTCGGATATGGGCTGGATTTCAATGAAATGTATCGCTTTTCTCCTGATATTTATGTAATTAAGCAGTGATTAAAGCAGTGATGGAAGAGGCTGAATAATGATTATTCAATGCAAACAATGCCGGACAAAATTCCGGTTTGATGATTCCAATATGCAGGGCAGCGGAATCTGGCTGCGATGCAGCCGGTGCGGCCACGTTTATTTTCAGGAAAATCCCAAGGCCAAGCAACCGGCGCCGGCTGCTTTCCCGGAAGCAGAATCGGAAAAGATCGCGTCCAGAGAAGAAGCGCATTCTGAAGCGGCATCCGGACCGCCTGCGGAACCGCCTTCCGTGGTTCACAGAGATGAACAGGACAAATACAGGCATGCCGCGAGAAAGCGCGTCACGGAAGATATCGATTTGAGCATGGAAAAGGCGCAGGAAGAAAGCGTGAGTGAAAAAGAAGATGAAATCATCAAACCGCAAGCGATAGAAAAAGATCAGGAAGCTGAACAAACAAACGTCGAGCAAAAGTCTGTCCGAAAGCGTTCAGGGAGTGCATGGAAAATTGCTCTCTGGTCTGCACTGGTTATCGTGATTATCCCGTTAGTGATCTATTTTTTCGCGTTACCGCAGTACGGTGAACAACTGGTCAAGAGCGGGGAATATCTCATCAATCAGTTTAATGAATATACGGGAATATCAAAGCCGCTGCCAACTTCAGGAGCGTTTATCAATCAGATGGTGAAACTGCAGGATGTGCGATACCGCAGAATCAATAATTACATCCTGGGGCAGATCGGTGTTCTGGAAGGCACTGCGATGAATCGTGCCGAGTTTCCGCTGGCCCGGATACAGGTCAAGGGTGAAATTGTGGACGCCTATTCCGTTGTTTTGGGAGAACGTTCCAGTTACGCGGGTAATATTCTTACCGATGAAGAACTGACCAATCTGTCGGAAGAGGAAATCATCATGAAACTTCTTCAACCGGAGGGGCTGGAGAATTCCAACGATAAGATCATGCCGAACGGGCAGATCCCGTTCATGATTGTTTTCCCCAATGAACCGTTGGGTGTCATCAAAACAACGGTTGTGACCATAGGTGCGGAGCGTCTTCTTTCAGAGTGATCAATATGGCCACCTGTGGGTTATTGAACTGCTCGAAAAAGACTTATCCGGACTGATTCGTTACGATGAAAGGTAAAATCAATGAGATACGAAGGCAACATATTCCGGCCTTTTAGTGAGGCCAACAGTTATCTGCTCCAGTGCACTATCGGTTGTTCTCATAACCAATGCACTTTTTGCGGCATGTACAAGGACAAGAAGTACAGAGAGCGGTCGCTTGCCGAAATTATGGAAGACATCACCATGGCCAAAGACCATTACAGTGATCTGGAAAAAGTATTCCTTTGCGACGGCGATGCCATTGCTCTGGAAACGGAGATGCTGCTGGCTATTTTGAAAAAACTGTATCAAACATTTCCGTCGTTGCGCCATGTGGGCAGTTATGTCGGGCCGCAAAGCACCTTATCAAAATCCATAGAAGAATTGAAAACGTTGAGAGCTGCCGGTCTGACCAAGGCGTATATCGGTGTGGAAACCGGCGATGATGAACTTCTGAAAAAAGTGAAAAAAGGTGTCGGCTATGATCAGATGCTGGAAGCCGGACAAAATCTGATTGCCGCGGGGATCAATCTTTCCGCGATGGTGCTTCTGGGACTGGCGGGGAAGGGCGAGGCCTCGAAAAGGCATGCTCTGGCGACGGCAAAAATCTGCAATGAAATGAAACCGCAATATCTGGCGGCGCTGACCGTTACGCCTGTGCCGGGAACTGTTTTGTATCGTCAGGTTCAGCAAGGCGAATTTGAATTGCTGAATCCTTTTGAAACACTGGAAGAGATGAAACAGATGATGGAAAATATTACGGCAGACGGCATCAAGTTTGTCGGCACCCACGCTTCCAACTATCTGCCCGTTACCGGCACGTTGCAGAAAGACAAACAAAAAATGATCGCGGCGGTTAATGCGGTTCTAAAAAACAGAGATGAAAGTATGCTGCGCCCCGATTATATGCGCGGTTTGTAGAGAACCATAGAATTACGGAACTTCTATAAGAATAAGACAGGAAAGATTATTATTTGTGGATATTCTTTTTACTTTTGCCGGTAACCGTGATCCTTTCAATCCTGAAATAGTGAAAGACGTCTTTACAGACGGCCCTGTTCTTACTTTGCTTAAAGAGCGGTCTTTTAAGACAATTCACATATTCACTACTCCGAACACACTTTCCAACGCACAGAAACTCCAGCAGGAAATTTCCAGGCGAAAGGGCGATGTCCGCACGCGGATACACAACATCGACATCCCCGACCCGACCGATTACGAAGCCCTTTTCCTGAACATGAGCGCGCGCTGCCGGGAAATCCTGGATACGTATCGCGATCAACAGCCCGCCTGTTTCATCGCCACGGCTTCCGGAACGCCGCAGATGCAGACCGTCTGGTTTCTGATGGCCCAATCAGGTATTGTGCCCGCCACACTCCTCAAGATCACGCCGTCGCGTTTCCTAAGGCCCCACCAAAAAGCTGTCACCGAGATCAATCTTTCACTGGCGACCTTTCCCAAAATTACATTGCCGTCGCCGGAAGCACTCGATATTGCGGCGACCTGTCTGAGAAAGGAAAAACTGGAGGCAGAACGCGGCGACATGCTGCGGGAATTTTCCGGCGTTCAGATCATCGGCAAAAGTCCATCGCTAACGCAAGTTATGGACACTGTGCGGGCCGCCGCCCCGTATGATTCGCCCGTTCTGATCCAGGGTGAAACGGGAACAGGCAAGGAACTTGTGGCCAAGGCCATCCATTTTAACAGCGCCCGAAAAGAAGAACCCCTGATTGTCGTTAATTGTGCGGCCATTCCGGAGACCCTTGTGGAAAGCGAACTTTTCGGTCACGAGAAAGGCGCCTTCACCGGGGCCACGCAGCAGAAGAAAGGGAAATTCGAACTGGCGGACAGGGGAACGATCTTCCTGGATGAAATCGGCGATATGCCCCTGCCTGCTCAGGCCAAGATTCTGCGCGTCTTGCAGGATAAGGCGATAACAAGGGTGGGCGGCGAAAAAAACATCCGCGCCGATGTCCGGATAATTGCCGCCACCAACCGGAATCTGACCGCCTTCATCAGCGATGGAAAATTCCGGGAGGATCTTTACTACCGTCTCAAGGTGATTGACATCTTCATGCCCGCCCTGCGGGAGCGCACGGAGGATATTACCCATCTTACGGAATACTTTCTTGACCGGCATAACTCCCGCTACCGGCAGCAAAAACAGTTTAGCCGGGAGGCAATGAAACTTATCCTTTCCTATTCGTGGCCGGGAAACATCCGCGAGCTGGAAAACGCCGTCGAGCGGACTTTTGTGCTCACCAAAGGCAGCGTGATCAAAGAAGACGACCTGCCGCCGGAAATTACTGCGCCATTTTCCTCGCTTTCGAAATCCTCCGGCAATGCAGACCAAACGAACGCCCCCGCAATCGCCATTCCCCATGAAGGAATCGATCTGGACGCACACCTGCACAATCTTGAAAAAGCATATTATGAAGAAGCCATTAAAATGAAAGATGGCAACCGGGAAGCCGCCGCCCGCCTTCTCAACATCAAACCTCACACTTTTCGCAAAAGGGCCAAGGAAAGACATGGCTTATAAATAATAGTAACATGCGTTACGTATTTCATATCATTTATTACGAATTATTGCAGGGCATTTCCGGTCTGCTTTTGAGATAAATTATGATATTCATTAACTTACATATTAACAACATTCTTTGGCATGGTTGCTGCTCTATCGCTTCTTCAAAATAACGAAGGAGGCAGCGCATGAACAGAATTATGATAATGGGGGTGGTAATTTCTTGCTTGTTCCTCTTCAGCGGTTGCGCAACGATCATGTCCCACGGACCGCAAACCCTACACATTCTCTCACAGCCCGATGGCGCAACCTGTGAAATCACCGATGTTACAGAAAGTAAAATCATCGTTAAGACAAAAACACCGCATACCACCACACTGGAAAGAGGCAACGGATATTTTCAAAAAAAGCATTTCGACATTACGTTTTCGAAGGATGGATATGTAACCGAGAAAGTTTCGATCACACCGGAACTGAACCCCTGGTATTTCTGCAATCTGTTTCTCGGTGGGGGAATTGGCGCAATACTTGTCGACCCTTTAACCGGCAGCATGTGGACTTTTTATCAAGATAGTGTCAGCGTCAAACTCTATCCTGATACACCTGAAGGACGTGCAGCTCGATCGGCAGACGAAGTGGCGAGACTGGAAGCTTTGGCAAAAGAAAATGAACAAGGATGGAAACAGACTTACCCTTGAGTTATTCATGAACAAAGAGTATATATTCATGAAAGAAAGCCGGTAGGAGGTAACATTATGGCAAATCTACAAATTAAAGGCATGAGCGACAATTTCTATGCCCAGATCAAGGCGCTGGCCGGCTCGGAGAACCGCTCCGTCAGCCAGCAGATTCTTTTTATGACAAAAGAATATCTCCTGAAAAAGCAACTTGTGCAGGCGGCAAAAATGCCCGCACAAGTTTTGCTCGAAATGTCCGGTTCATGGGAAGATGGCAGGACAGTCGAGGAGACTGTTGCAGACTTAAAGCAATCGCGGAAAAATACACCCCTGACCAGGAAGGCGTTCTGATGTACCGGCTCGATACGGACACTGTTATTTACAGTTTAAAGGGCCTTCCGGCGGTAGTGGAAAATATGAAGTCTCATCTGCGCGATTCCATTAAGATCAACGACGTCACCTACATGGAGCTTTATTATGGCGCATATAAATCGCAGCGAATCACGGCAAATACAGCCAGAGTCAAAACACGCGGGCAATCCATCGAAATGGCGCCCATCAATGCGGCCCTTGAATCCGGCGGTAACCGCTTGGACGATTTCGACCTCGCCATCGCCGCGACCGCCCTTGCCAATAATCTGATCCTGGTGACAAATAATACCGACCACTTCAGCCGTATTGATGGGTTGAGGATTGTGAATTGGACAACGGCGTTTTGACAGGTGTTGAAAAAAGCATACAGAATAAGTACGAATACAATTTTTTCAGAAGCACAGGAATGATAAAATGAAAAAAGAAGAACGCCTTGAAATTATTCATAAACGCGCCTATGAATACGCTAATAGTGGCCATTTCAGTGGGTGGCAGGAAATTGAATGGAAGCTTCGTAAAGAGGGCCTATTTGAAGCACGCGATGAACTCGATCGTCCCGCAATGAGGTCCGAATTAGTCCGTCCTGAAAAATGCGGCCTGGAAGCCGCGTAAACATTGAAGATGCTCTTTGAAAATTGAAGAAAATTGCGGAATTGTAGTTGATTTTTATTGGAAAAAGTGTTATAAGTATTTGAAATGAA
>JBATES010000265.1:0-8309 GCA_049664145.1 Smithella sp. | reverse complement strand
CCCCATGGACATGAAACGTGATTACTATGAGGACGTTGAGTTATTCAAGAGCGGTACCATTCTGTTTTGGACTGTCGTTCTACTTCTATTCCTCTTTACTCTGCCCATTTATACTCCTTCGTATAATATTTATCTGCTGAATATCATCATGGTTAATGTGATTCTCGCTGTGGGCCTTAATATTCTGGTGGGATACACCGGCCAGATATCGCTGGGGCACGCCGGTTTTTTTGCCATCGGTGCTTACGGCACGTCACTTATCATGATGCACTTACACGTTCCCTTTATTGTTGCCATTATTATTGCCGCGCTGATTGCGGCGTTCTTCGGCTTTATCATCGGACTTCCGGCATTAAGATTGGAGGGGCCTTATCTGGCGATTGCTACACTGGGTTTCGGCTTAACCATTATGCATATTATCGGACGATGGGATATCTTCGGCGGCAGAATGGGCATAACGGCACCGCCTCTCGATCTCGGAGTATCCGGTTCATCGTTCAGTTATGTTATCCAGGGCGATGTGAAAATTTATTATCTAATTTTGATCATCACGATCTTACTGGTAATCGGCGCAAAAAACATGATGAAGACAAGGGTAGGCCGTGCTTTCATGTCCATACGCGATGACGATATTGCTGCCGAAGTGATGGGGGTTAATCTGACAATTTATAAAACCATGTCTTTCGCGGTCAGCGCTTTTTACGCGGGAGTTGCGGGAGGGCTTTATGGTTTTGTTGTCAGCTTTTTCGATCCCTTCTCCTTTAATTTTATTCTTTCCATCATCTTTCTGGTGATGGTGGTTGTTGGCGGCCTGGGGTCTGTTCTTGGTGCGATTATGGGAGCCGTCCTGATCACCTATCTTCAGTACGATCTTTTAAAAAATGTGGAAAACCTGCCTTATCTTGGCGGGCTTTTGGTGGCCATATCCAAGCAGTGGTTTACCGTCATCGGACTGGCTAACTTCGGCGGCATTGCCCTGGGGCTCATCATGATTGCCATTGTGATTTTTGAGCCGCTGGGAATGTTCGGCATCTGGATCCGGATCAAGAAATATTGGAAGACCTGGCCGTTTTAAAAACCAGAATGGAGTCTTTGCATGTTTGAAATGCTGCTGATTGAAGGTCTGGCCATCGGGGCCTGTTACGGCCTGTTCGGTGTCGCCGTTGCCATTATCTACAAAACGTCTGATGTGGTGAATTTTGCCCAGGGTGAAATGGGCATGATGTCTACATTTGTCGCCTACCAGATCATGACCGTATATGGATGGCCTTTCTATATTGCTTTTCCCGCTACGCTCATTTTTGCCATTGGGCTGGGCATGGCCATTGAATTCTGTTTCTTACGCCCGGCCAAGGAGCCGACTGTTTTGGGTCTGCTCATTCTGACACTGGGCGCGGAAATGCTGCTCATGGGACTGGCCGGGTGGAAATGGGGCGCCGAACAAAAGGACTTTCCGTTTCTCCTTTCCGTCTCCGATACGATACAGATTTTTCCCGGTTTCGCTTTAAACTCATGGACCATCGGCGTCTTCGTGCTAACCACCGTTGTCATGGTTTTGCTTTTCCTTTTTTTCCGCTATTCCAAACTGGGCATTGCCATGCGGGCGACACAGCAAAATGAAAACGCCGCCAAGATCATGGGCATCAAGGTCGAGCGGGTCTTTTCGATCACTTGGGGTATGAGTTCGCTCATCGGCGCGCTCGCGGCCATGTTTTTCGCGGCTCGTTCGGTGCTCGATCCCAACTTTATGATGGAACCCTTCATGCGCGCTTTCGCGGCGGCCGTGCTGGGCGGACTGACCAGTATTCCCGGCGTGGTCATCGGCGGATTGATCCTGGGCATCATCGAAAACTTTTTCGGTTATGCCTGGCCGGAATGGAAGCCGATCGTGGCCTTTGTTGTCATTATTCTTATTATTACCGTCAGGCCCAGCGGGTTGTTCACCAAGCACTATGTGAAAAAAGTTTAAGGTTTTTTAATTGCTGTCCATATTGGACGGATGGGTTGATGAATCCGGGAGATTTTTCATGAGTGGAAAGAAAATCAAAATCATTCTTTGTGCCGTCATGGCGATAATAATCGCCGGTCTGCTGATTTGGGATGTTCCCCGGAACAAAGTTGAAATGCTGTTGGAAAAGAGCGCTATTGAAAAGGTTGCCAATAATTATTTAAAGGCCGAAAAGGAGGGCGATCTGAAGCAGGTGTACACCCTTCTTGCTCCTTCCTCTTCTTACAGGAAAACTCATTCCTACGATCAGTTTCTGAATGATATTGTCAACAATTCCTCCGTGAAGATCAATACGTACCGGATTGTGAATATCTATCGACTGCGGGATAACGACATGAGGACAGACTATCCCGATGTCGACAAGTTTGTCCAGGTCGAAGTGGATGTAACGTTTAAGCACTCGGGAGAGAACAGTGTCTTTAATTACAGTTTCACTTTTCTTAAGGAAAAAGGAAGCTGGTACAAGGGATAAAATGTAAAAAGAGGTTTTTGGGAACAGGTACCGTTTAACGATCCACAAACTGAAGGAGGGGCTATGAAAAAAGTACTTATCGCAGTCATGATTGTATCTACAGTTTTTATGATTTCAAGCTGGGCCTGCGCAGCCAAGCCGGGATTTGATAGCAAAGAAATCCGGATTGCACAGTGGGGGCCTCAGACCGGGCCTGCCGCACCCTGGGGATCGGTTGCCCGGGGGACGGATATCCTTGTCAAAATCGTCAACGATGAAGGCGGTATTCACGGACGCAAAATCAAATACTTCATCCGCGATGATCAGTATAACCCCGCGCAGACCAAGGCTGTGGTCAAGGAACTGGTGGAACGCGAGGGGATATTTGCCTTTGTCGGTGGTGTGAGCGCGGCAGCCGGCATGGCGGTAAAAGGTTATCTGGCCGAAAACAAGGTCATCTGGGTTGGCCCCGCGACGGCCATTAACGAATACGTTTTCCCGGTACAACCCTATCTTTTCGGGATTTATCCTCTGTATGAAGATGAAGCGAGTATTTTGACCAAATATGCAGTGGAAAAGCTCAAAGCGAAAAAAATCGCTTTCTTTTATCAAAATGATGCTTATGGCAAAAGCGGCTTGGAAGGGTGCAAGGCCAGGATGGCTAAGCTTAATATGAATCTTGTGGAAGAAAGCTCCGTAGAACCGGGTGAAAAAGATCTTTCTTCCCAGATGCTGCGCCTGAAAAAATCCGAGGCCGACGTGGTCATCATGTGGGTCAATCCGACCTCGGCCACAATTGCGCTGAAAACAGCCTCAACAATTGGATTTAAACCGCAGTGGATTTCTTCCAATACACTGTCCGACTATACGCTCATGAACAAAATTACCGGCGGCTTGTGGGAAGGTGTCATTACCGGCGCGTTTGCCCTGGCTCCCGATTCCGACACGCCGCTTTTGAAAAAATACCGTGAAGCCGCAAAAAAATATGCTCCGGAAGAACGCTGGGGCACCTTCTATATGGCGGGCATTCTCTTTGCCGAACCTTTGATCGAAGCCCTCAAAAAGACCGGTCCCAAACTCAGCACAGAGGCTGTATTAAAACAGCTCAACTCGATGAAAAAATTTCAGGGAATCGGCCCTCCGGTTACCTGGACTCCTGCCGTGCATCAGGGATCGGACGCCATCATGATCCAGAAGTGCGGTCCCAATTCCACGTATATCACGCTGCAGGACTGGACAATCAATGAGTTGGCAACCTGGAAGAAGAAGAAATAAATGAAACAAACGGGAGGCGGGGTTTTCACCCTGCTTCCCGTTGTAAAAACCGGTTGTTACGGTCACGGGTAAAAAGGCTTATGGCGCATTTTAAAGTGGAACACCTCAGCATCGCTTTCGGCGGCATCAGAGCAGTCAATGATGTCAGCTTTGCAGTCGATCGCAATAAAATTTTCTCGATCATTGGACCGAACGGAAGCGGCAAGACCACGATCTTCAATATGATCAGCGGTATTTATAAGCCCAACGAGGGCGAGGTGATTCTGGAAAACGAAAATCTTGTCGGCCGGCGTCCGGACATTATTGCCTGCAAAGGTGTGGCGCGGACTTTTCAGAACATCCAGCTTTTCGGGAACGCTACTGTCATGGATAATCTCATGCTGGGGCGGCACATCCACATGAAAACAGGCATTCTCGGCGGTGCCTTCATGTGGGGAAGGCATTCCCGGGCTGCCAGGGAAGAGATCAGGCATCGCGAAGTTATTGAACATATCGTTGATTTTCTTGATCTCCAGTCTCTGCGCGACCAGTTTGTATCTAATTTGCCTTACGGGAAGCGCAAGCTGGTGGAATTGGGCCGGGCGCTGGCTCTGGAGCCCAAGGTTCTGCTTCTGGATGAACCTTCCGCCGGCATGAACACTGAGGAAAAAGATGATCTGCGTATCTGGATCAAGGACATTCAGGAAGACTATAAAGTGACGATTCTGCTCATTGAGCATGACATGAATATGGTAATGGGCATTTCAGACAGAATCCTGGCCATCAGCCAGGGCGTAAAAATTATCGAGGGAACGCCGCAGGAAGTGCAGAAGCATCCGGATGTGATCGCCGCCTATCTGGGAGAGGAGGACTGATGCTCGCAGTCAAAAACATCGAAACCTGGTATGATCTGATTCGGGCGCTGCACGGCATCTCCTTTGAAATCAAGCAGGGCGATATTGTCGCGCTTCTGGGAAGTAACGGCGCGGGGAAAACAACCACGCTCAAAACCATCATGCGTCTTTTGGAAGACGATCAGCCGGAAAAAGGCACCATTGAATTCATGGGGAAAAAAATCGACCGCATGGATACGGAAGAGATTGTTCGTCTCGGCATCAGCTACGTGCCGGAAGGCCGCGAGGTTTTCCCGGAACTCACCGTGATGGAAAATATTCTCATGGGCGCCTACACCCGCAAAGACAGGAAAGAAATTCAGAAAGATATTGACGGCATTCTGAAGCAGTTCCCTATTTTAAGTGAACGCAAAAATCAGCAGGCCGGACATTTAAGCGGTGGAGAGCAACAGATGCTCGCCATCGGACGGGCTCTGATGAGCCGTCCCAAGCTTCTCATGCTGGATGAACCATCGCTGGGGCTTTCGCCGCTGTTGACCAAAGAGATTTTCGGCATTATTCAGAGGATCAACCAGGAGGGCGTAACCATTTTGCTTGTCGAGCAAAACGTCAACATGGCGCTCAAATATTCTCACTATGCATTTCTTATGGAGAACGGTCGCATTGTGCGGGCCGACAAACCGGAGGTGCTGCGTGAGGATGATGACGTGAAAGAATTCTACTTGGGAATAGCCACGGAAACATCGGCGAAGGGATACAAGCGATATCGCAGAAAGGTTCGTTTCCGTTGAGGTGTGTAAAGAATGGATAAAGACAACGTTCAAACTCTTCCCCAGAGCCTGAAGATATTGATGCAGACCCAGCCGGACCGGATTGCCATGCGCATGAAGGATTACGGTATCTGGCATGACATCACGTGGGCACAGTACTATCAGAATGTGAAGAAGGTTGCCATGGGACTGCATTCTCTTGGCGTCAAACGCGGCGACCATGTGGCAATCGTCGGCGAGAACAAGCCGGAGTGGCTCTTCTCGGCCATGGGGGTGATGTCGCTGGGCGGCATCTTTGTCGGTGTTTATACGACCAACCCGGTAGCCGAGTGCGAATATATTGTCGGGCATTCCGAGTCCGTTGTCTTTTTCTGCGAAGATGAAGAGCAGTTTGACAAAGCGCTGGCGTTTCGCAATCGGACGCCGCATCTCAAAAAATGCGTGGTCTGGGACATGGAAGGTCTCAGGCATTTCAATGACCCGATGCTGATGAGTCTGGACGATTTGATGGCGCTGGGCGAGAAGACCGATCAGGAGAATCCGGGCCTGTATGAGAAAATCGTGGAAGACGGTAAAACCGAAGAGACCGCGTCTATCATTTACACGTCCGGCACCACCGGCCCTCCGAAAGGCGCGATGATCGCGCACCGGAATTATTTATGGATTGCGCGCGCGACTGAAAAAATCACGAAGATGGAAACGAAGGATGAAACCATCTCCTTCCTGCCGCTCAATCATGTCTATGAACAGATCTTTGATATGATGATGCACATGCGGGCGGGCCATATTGTGAACTTTACGGAAAACACCGACACCGTCATGAACGATCTGCGGGATGTTTCTCCCACCTTATTCCATGCTGTCCCCCGCATCTGGGAAAAATATCATTCTGGCATCGTGCTCAAAATGGCCGACGCCACCTGGTTTAAGCGGACGGTCTTCAACCTCTGTTTCAAAATTGGCTTCCGGTACAACACTTACAAGTTAAGCAACAAACGGATACCTTGGTATTTATATCTGGGTTATCAGCTGGCTTATTTCAGCGTTTTCTGGAAACTCAAAGAGCGTCTGGGTTTTGATCGTGTCCGCCTGGGCTTTTCCGGTGCCGCGCCCATTTCTCATGAGATTCTAAAATTCTTCCAGAGCATCGGCATTCCGATCCGCGAAGGCTACGGACTAACTGAGACCACGGGCATCACGCACATTTCCGACGCGGAAAATTTTAAACTGGGAACGGTAGGTCGCAATCTGCCGGGCGCCAAAGTGAAGATTGCCGAGGATGGTGAGATTCTGATTCAGCACGGCGGCATTTTCCAGTGCTATTTCAAGGAACCGGAAGCCACGGCTGCGGCTCTGGAGGGCGGCTGGTTCCATACCGGCGACGTGGGGGAGGTCGATTCGGAAGGCTATCTCAAAATCACCGACCGCAAGAAAGATCTGATCATAACGGCAGGCGGCAAGAACGTTGCACCCCAGTATATCGAAAACCTGCTCAAGTTTTCTCCATACATTGCCGATGCCGTGGTCATCGGCGACCGGCGCAAATACATCACAGCGCTGATAGTCATAGATGAGGAAAACGTCGTCAAATACGCGCAGGATCAAAAAGTTCAGTACACCACATTTGCCAGTCTAACCCGAACGGAGGAAGTCATCAAGCTGATCTCCGAAGAAGTGGAAAAAGTGAACAAGCAGATTGCCCGCGTGGAAAACATTCGCAAGTTCCACCTGCTGGATAAAAAGCTCTATACCGAGGACGGCGAAGTGACTCCCACCATGAAAGTCAAACGCAAATCCATATCCGCGCAGTATAAAGATATCATTGAAGACATGTACAAAGATTAAATTGTTTGTCTCCCTGTAAATTATTATTTCACTCGCGTACCCGTTGCCATCCATCCGCAAACAATTTGATGGCGTATAATCCTCGGATCATTTCATTCGTGTAGTTGATCCTTACAATGAAAAAATATTGCTATCTGAAAGGTAAAATCAATTAATAGATATTATTGTTTAGGAGGCAAGAATATATAACCATCTTCAGTTTGATAAATCGTAGAATCTGGTAATAATTGAACAAGTTTAGGTAATGAGGGAAGATACCAACGCCAATTGATGTTAACAAAGTAAACCAGATAGCCATTATTTGATTTTATATCTTCCATCATATTTTTAAATTCTGCTGAAAAGTTTTGATTCTTTAACCTGTTTACAGGATTGATAAACTGAGGAATCATCGTGCTTGGTCTATCTAAAAGAAGATTGATAATCTCAGGCCCATTGCTATAAATAACAGTTCGCTCCGGTAAGCTTCGAACATAATCGACTGATTTGGATGTTATCCAAATTTTACTGCTATAGCCTACGCCATTGTAGGTTATCCCATCATTAATAAATAATGCTAAATTCTTTTGGAAGGTCATTATTTGCATTAACAAAAAAACACAGGCAACCATATAAAGTAGCACTCTTGTAAGTTGCCGAAAGTTATCTGAACATTTTTTAAATAACAACAGCATGAAGAACATTAAACATAAAAATACAGGTAACAAAATACGATTATCAAGGGGGGTGTATGCATCGAAAAAAGATATCGATATGCATAGGGACAAGATGTAAACAACAGCATAGATAATGCTCACTTTTAATAAGTGATAGTCCCCGGAATGTTCTGGGTTCTCTTTGTGATAAAATATCCAATACAGCCATCCTAATAATATGAACAAAATAATAAGTAAGCAGGCCTTATCCAGTGAAAGAAAAAACCAACCGCCAACCGTTTCAATACCCTGTCCTGTTGAATACGTTGTAACGAAATGGTGTGTAAAACAGAAGATCGACTTGTGATCTGGTTTTGCGTCAGTATGTTATGCCATTGCTGTCCCAATGTTAATCGAATAAATTCAGCTGGTTGTTGATATGTGCCTCTTGTTCTTTGTGATCGATATTTGAAAGCGCCTGTAAAATGGGCA
>JBATES010000264.1:0-1863 GCA_049664145.1 Smithella sp. | reverse complement strand
AATTCAGTTGGATTCCCATACAGGAAGTGGCGTATTTATTTGCCGGCATCTTTATCACGATCATTCCGGCACTGGATATTTTAAAAGCCGGAGAAAAAGGCGCGCTGGCGGGCCTTATTCAATTCATCAACACACCCGCTCAATATTTTTGGGCGGTGGGCGCCTTGTCCAGTTTTCTCGATAATGCTCCCACCTATCTGACTTTTTTCAACAGCGCACTGGGCAAATTCTATCCCGGGCTACCGGAATCACAAGCCGTGGCTAAATTAATCATCGAAAAAATTCCTTATCTCGCTGCAATTTCCGCGGGAGCTGTTTTTATGGGTGCTAACACGTACATCGGCAATGCGCCAAATTTCATGGTCAAATCCATCGCAGAAGAAGCCGGTGTGAAAATGCCCAGTTTCTTTGGATACATGTTTAAATACTCCATACCGATCTTATGCGTTTTATTTATCATCATGACCTTTATGTTTTCTGCATGAATTCATGATTTCTCTTAAATAACAAAAGCTTACAATCATAGAAAATATTTCTTGAAGATACCGGATAAAGCAGATATAGGTTCATCAAGTTTTGTCCTAATGAACACCGGCAACATTCAGCAGCATTCAGGATGATCAATCAAAGTCTTTGATATAAGGAGTAAAAAACATGGTTGCAACACTGCCCAAATCTTTAAAAACCATTGAAGATTATAAATCGGCCAATCCCCATTATACGGAGCTGCTGGATATTATGGCAGACATCCTGATTTTGCGGGAAGAATACCTCAACAATATGAAAGATTCTGTTTTTAGTGTGGATGAAAATTTAATTTTTCAAAAAATGCAGGGTGGCCTTCCCCTGATTGATTTAACGGGCAGGACATACGATTTATCCAAGCCCAGGAAATATTTTGATTCCCTGATTTCCATTGCGGATAAACGAATTCCCGAAGTGTCACAGAACATAGCGAATATCATAAAAGGTTCTGATTTTGACTGGGAACAAAATATTCGCGCTTCTTTCGATTATAAGCCCGAAGACCATGAAAACCGGGAAGCACAGGGAGATCACGAAGATGAAAATAATATAGACCTGATTGAACTTTTTCTGGAAGAAAGCCTGAGACCGGAACTGGAATTCATTGCCCGGAAATATGAAAACATCGTAAAAAAATACGAATGGTCGGAAGGCTACTGTCCCATTTGCGGCAAAGAACCGAAGATTGGCGAAATCAGAGAAGAGGAAGACGGGAAACGATATTTGTTTTGTCATCAATGCGGTTTCAAATGGCATTTTCAGCGCATCAAATGCCCGTTTTGCGGCAATGACGAACAACACTCTCTGGCGTATTTTGAAGTCGAAGGCGAAGAACGTTATCGGGTGGATGTCTGTAATAAATGCCGGCGTTATGTCAAAACAGTCGAATTGTTCAAATCCAGCGAAGAACCCAATATGGATGTTGAAGATATCGCGACCTTGCATCTGGATATGATTGCTTACGACGAGGGCTACAACTAGGATTAAAAGCATTGAATAGTAATTTAATTTGAGGAAGCCCGCCCCTTTGAAAAGAGGCGGGCTTTATTTTAAGCAGCTTTAATGGGAACTTTGGTTCCTTTCGTTTTGGCACTCTGATTCTTCGGAATCTTGATATCCAAGATGCCGTTTTTAAATTTCGCTTCTGCTTTTTCCGCTTCTATTGCTCCCTCCAGAGGAATTAATCTGCTGAATGAGCCGTAGGATCTTTCCATATAATAGTAATTTTTGTCTTTGTCTTCTTTTTCTTCCTTTTTCTCACCCTTGATGGTTACCGAATCGCTGGTAACGGTCACTTCAATATCTTTTTCTTCCACACCGGGCAGTTCCGCCTTTAGA
>JBATES010000263.1:0-2176 GCA_049664145.1 Smithella sp. | reverse complement strand
CCTAAGGCCTTAAAATCGCCATGGCCCGCTGAGAATAACGCGGCAGTTCTTTTTTTTCGGTTCTTATCCCGGACATTGCAAAGACGTTAACATTCTGTGAATCAATATCTTCTTTGAGTTCGTGGAGCGCCTGCTCACATTGTGCATTTTTTAACGCCTGGATCTGGCCGGCTTCAGTGGAATCAATGGTCAAATCAAGCTCACTGATGGACCGAAAGGACGTGAGCAATGCAGCTTGCTGGGTGGGGTTGTTTCCTGAAAGGAATTCGTCTGAATGGAGTCTGGTTCTGAAATAAGCAATTGCATCATTCAAAGAAACGAAAGAATCGTAACTGGCGGCCGGGTAAACAATCATGGTAACTATTCAGCGTAATTCACGATAAAATTACTACTCTTGCTTCACAAATTCCGGCAGCTTGCCGTTGAACAACAATTCCAGCGCACGGCTTGCTTTCATTCCCTGCTTGCGACAGGTCGACAAATAGCTACGGATTCTACAGAATATTTTGGCCCCCTCAATGGATCGAAAACAGCCGGATATCTTCTGCTGAACCTTGGTCATCCGAATATCGTTTTCCCCCCGATTGTTGGTGAACGCGACCTGCTCATTTTCCATAAATCTTAGGGTATCGTCCTCAAAATCCCTCAGCCGCTCCAACAAATTGCGGGACTTGGATTTTTTTATCCGGCCCCTTTTGCCCTTTTTATTGGGCCGGGTCGGCTCCGGGCATTCCATTTCACCTTTTTTGATCAATTCTCGGTATTGATACCGATATTGCCCCGCTTGTTGTGCATTGAGTGCACCGCCGGCATCGATGACCTTGGAATTGATCTTTTCGAGCAGATCTTTCATATCGTTTGCCCATTGCTGGTCATCTTGCTCCCAGGCCCGGATCAGTTCCCTTAAATGGTGCGCATTACACAGGGCATGGGTACAATCGAGCTTATAATACGGCTTCCAGTGATCATGACACAATATGCCGCGGAACCCGGGCAAGACCCCCATCGCCTCAAACGCTTCTGTCCCTCTTTTTTCGTGGGGGTAATAAAAAGTCCAAAAATCGTTGGATACGCAGTGCAGCCAAAACCTGTCACCGCCCATATTAATGCCGGTTTCATCGGCATGGGCAACGGCAGAAGCCCTTAATTGCTCTCTGACCCAATTTTCAAACACATACAAGACATCAAACGCCTGTTTGTTGAAATTGAATATCGAGCCTTCGCTGATCGGTATATGCAGCTGATCGGCAAAATAGTCCTGAATCCGGTTATACGGTATCAGTTGAAACTGGGACAGATACACCGCATGGGCTTTTAGCCCGTTGCCGTACTGCACCGCTTTGGTAACACCTTCCGGAAAAGGAGCCACATATCGATTGCCGTTATCATCTTCAAGCACCTGGGCACGGTATTCGGTCACCACCCTCGCTAAATCGATATCGAACACCTGGCGGGCCTCGTAGGCCACCTCATGATATCGGCCGGCGGGCAGTGTGCGTCGATCGATCTTGATCGGTTCAATTATATCGGGATCATCGACCTTTTGCAGGGTGACGCCGATATGGCCCTTCTGGCCGCCTTTCTTCCTGCCGGTCTTTGTCTTTGGGTTTTTTCCCCTGTTCGGGTCGCTGGACGGCGGTTTGCTGCTGTTTTTGCTGTTTAAATTGAGACGATTGCAAAGCAAGCTGATTACCAGAATCAGAACCTCAAACATTGACTTGATGGCCGCCGACATGTGTTCATCCTGGCAGATGAGCGCCTGTGCCTTTTCAATGGTGGCCTGAATATCAATGTTTTCGATTTTCATCCGGTTGCCTTCCTCGTGTAAGCTTTACAGGCATTATAACACGGGTTTTAAAACCGGATTTTTTCCTCCTGAAGTCGTCCCTGTCGCTTTTAAAAATAATCATGACAGATGGCCGCGCCGTTATATCATAAAAGTCCAATCACCGCCGTCTAAGTGCTTCCTGTAGCATAAATATGCCGGTTTCTCAGCTACAAGCCATTTTTACTTTTCCCCCCTAAAACCTTGTCAAGCCTTTTTTTACTTCATTTAAACTTTTTTTCGCTGAATAGTTACGTTACGACAAACCATCTCCCAAAATACGCATTGGCCTCGTACCAAAGTTCGTCGTCGCTGAGAGTGGCGCGGGTGCGATATCCGTAAATGGGGTTC
>JBATES010000262.1:0-5101 GCA_049664145.1 Smithella sp. | reverse complement strand
GACTTAATCTGATGATTTTCAGTAATATAGGCAGTATCGTCAAAATTAACAAAATCATTTTCCGCTATACGTCCGAAGACGATACATGAAAAAACTATTAAAGAAATAACGATGACGTATATTTTTTTCATGAAACACTCGAGTAATAAACTATCTAAATAAACCAACTTCTACATTTGATTATAGAACGGTTAGATGTAATTTTTTTATATTGGAGTTCAATGTTTCCTTAAATAATATTTAACACACATTCCCTATTTTTTCTAAGTTTGTTTCCTGTTCACATATCGTCTTATTTATTCAATCAAAAGACTGCTGAACTCTAACCTAATATGTGGTATAAATATACATGGTATATTTATATGTTAAACAAGCTTAATGCTGGTTCCAATAAAAATTTTCTAATTATATCTATCGTATTGGTAGCTCTTACACTTGCTGTTTTCTGGCAGGTCTATCAATACGATTTCGTCAATATTGATGATTATGTTTATGTTACAGAAAACAAGAATATCCAATCTGGAATCACCCTGAAAGGAATTCTTTGGGCATTTAGTACAACTTATGCCGAATTCTGGCATCCTTTAACATGGATTTCCCTGATGCTGGATTATCAGCTCTTTGGTTTGAATGCGGGCGGGTATCATATGACCAATGTCATTCTGCACATCCTTAGCACACTATTGCTATTCTGGCTTTTTAACCGCATGACAGGAGCTGTCTGGAAAAGTGCTTTTGTTGCCGCTTTTTTTGCCATTCATCCTCTTCATGTGGAATCGGTTGCCTGGATAGCTGAACGGAAAGATGTATTAAGCGGTTTTTTGGGGATACTGACTTTATGCGTTTATGTCTATTACACTGAAAAGCCGGACATAAAGAGATATCTGCTCGTTCATTTTGGCTTTGTCTTGGCGCTTATGAGCAAACCCATGGTTGTAACTCTGCCTTTGATTATGATTCTTCTAGATTACTGGCCACTTACCCGTTTTGAATCGAAAAAAGACAATTTGGTTTTATGGCAGTTGAAGGAAAAATTTTATTTTTTTGTTTTGTCCGCAGTCTTTTCTCTCGTCACTCTTTATGCTCATTTCAAACCTTCAGTAAAAGCTTACTCCTTTTATTACAGGATAGTCAACGCGCCTGTTTCTTTTGTAACTTATCTGGAGAAAACATTCTGGCCGCATGAGTTAGTTTTCTATTATCCTTTTTCTGGTCAACTTCCATTGTGGCAAGTCTTTGGTTCCACTTTGTTGATTATCTTTATCAGCGTTGCCGTCATTACGATGGTCAAGCGGTTGCCATATCTCTTTGTTGGCTGGCTATGGTATGCAATCACTATCCTGCCGGTTATCGGAATTATTAAAATCAGCTCATTTGCAATGGCTGATCGTTACCATTATCTGCCGTCCATAGGAATTGCCGTTATGCTGGCGTGGGGTATCCCATCTTTGATTAAAAGTGAAAACATGCGCAAAAATATTTTATTACCCGCAGGAACAACTTTTCTGGCTATCATGACTATTTTATCGTGGCAGCAATGTGGTTACTGGAAAAACAGTACAGAGCTTTCAAATCATGCTTTACGTGTAACAAAAGATAACTTTTTGGCACATAGCGTTCTTGGTTATGCATTATTTGGCGAAGGGAAAATCGAAAAGGCTATTGAACATGCTGACGAGGCAATCCGTTTGAATCCTTATTATAAAAAGGCCTACGAAGACAGAGGCATTTTTTATTTTAAACTTGGCCATCATCAGCGTGCCATAGAAGACTATAACAAGGCCATCAGATTGAAGCCTAATGATGCCAAGAATTATTATGTCAGAGGGAATATGTATAATAACCTCAAACAATATCAACGTGCCATCGAGGATTATAATGAGGCCATCCATCTGATACCTGATTATGCACAAGCTTACCAGTATCGGGGGAATGCTTACTTTAAGCTAGGCCATCATAAACGTGCCATTGAGGACTACAAAGAAGCCAGTCGTCTAAAACCTGATGATCCCGAAACCTACAACGATCGAGCTTTTGTTTATTTAAATCAAGGTAACAAGGAGCTTGGATGTAGTGACGCTCAAAAAGCTTGTAAATTAGGTAATTGCAGAATATTAGAGGGTGCTAAAGCAAGAGGATTATGCCGTTGATTGAACAGCGAATTCTGAAACTGATTAGTTTGGAACCTAATATAAAATTATAAATTTGGAAAAAAGGACATCAGTAAGAAATAAAGGTTTAATACGAAAAAACAGGGGTTGATTCTATCAATATTTCCTGAATAATATTTTTTAAAAGCGTCTTACTTATGCTGCGCTGAACCTTATTGACTCCTTTAAATAAGCAAAACGGTGCGATAGCAATGTTCATGAAGATCACCATAAGAGAAAAAAAACGAAATCTGATCATCTATATAGCTTTAACTCTACTGACCCTTGCTGTTTTCTGGCAGGTCTATCAATACGATTTCGTCAATATTGATGATTATGTTTATGTTACGGAAAATAAGAACATCCAATCTGGAATCACGCTGAAAGGAATTCTTTGGGCGTTTAGTACAACTTATGCAGAATTCTGGCATCCTTTAACATGGATTTCCCTGATGCTGGATTATCAGCGCTTTGGTTTGAATGCGGGCGGGTATCATATGACCAATGTCATTCTGCACATTCTTAGCACACTATTGTTGTTCTGGCTTTTTAACCGCATGACCGGAGCTGTCTGGAAAAGTGCTTTTGTTGCAGCTTTTTTTGCCATTCATCCTCTTCATGTGGAATCAGTCGCCTGGATAGCTGAAAGGAAAGATGTTCAAAGCGGTTTCTTTTGGATGCTGACTTTGTGCTTCTACGTCTTTTATACGGAAAAGCCGACTTTAAAACGCTATCTTTTCGTTCTATTTTCTTTTACTTGTGCCTTGATGAGCAAGCCTATCGCAGTTATTCTACCCGTTATTATGATTCTTCTGGATTATTGGCCGCTCAACCGATTTCAGTTGCAAAAAAGCAAGTTATACTTCTGGCAGTTAAAAGAAAAATTTCTTTTTTTGTGTCTATCTGCGGCTTTTTCCGTCGTCACATTAATGGCTCAGCCGGATCAGTCAGCCGTAAAAGTTTATCCGCTTGCTTTACGTCTTGCTAACGCATCTATTGCTTTCATAACTTATCTGGAGAAGACTTTTTTTCCTGACAATATGGCGGTATTTTACCCATTTCCATCGCAAATTCATCTCTCGTATGTTCTGGGAACATCGTTTCTGATTACAATAATCACTTTTATAGTTATTTTAAAGAGTCAACGGATAGCATACGCTTTTGTCGGTTGGTTCTGGTATTTGATAACTCTGTTGCCGGTTATCGGAATCGTTAAAGTCGGTGATTTCGCGATGGCCGATCGTTACTCTTACCTGTCCGGCATCGGAATAGCGATAATGCTGGCTTGGGGAATGCCAGACCTGATTAAAAGTGAAAATATAAGAAAAAAGATTTTATTCCCAGCAGGACTGGGATTTCTGGCCATTATGGCATTATTATCATCGCAGCAATGCAGCTACTGGAAAAACAGCGTCACCCTCTTCAACCATGCTACGCAGTCCATAAAGAACAACTATTTTGCGTATGATGGTTTGGGCATTGCTCTGATTGAAGAAGGAAAATTCGAAGAAGCTATTGAAAGTTTCAGCAAGGCAATCCTGATAGCCCCTGATTATCTTGTCCCATATATTAACAGAGGTAATGCTTATGAAAAAATCGGCCATAATCAGAAAGCCATTGATGATTATAATCAGGCCATCACAATGAAACCCAATTATTCAGTTGCATATTATGACAGAGGAATAGTTTACATGAAATTAAGACAATATCCGATTGCGTTAGAAGATTTTAACAAAGCCATTTATTATAAAACGGATAATGCCAAAAATTACTACACCAGAGGGACTGCTTATGAAAAACTTGGCCAACATCAAAAAGCTCTTGAAGATTACACTCACGCCATCCTCTTAAAAAAAGATTATCCAGATGCATACCACAACAGGGGAATTATTCACGGAATAATGGGAAAATATCAAACCGCCATTGATGATTTTAACAAAGCCATAGGATTAAAAGAAAATTATATCGAAGCATACAACAACAGGGGTTTTACTTATGATAAGATCGGCTTGTATCAGCGCGCCATTGAAGATTATGACCAGGCCATTCGTTTGAAACCAAATTATGCCGAAGCATACGCCAACAGAGCGGTCGCTTACCTAAAACAAGGCCGAAAAGAATCTGGTTGCCGCGATGCTGAAAAAGCGTGTGAGCTGGGCCATTGCAAAACGCTGGAATCTGCAAAAGAAATTGGACTTTGCCGCTGATCACATAAATTTCTTCTACTCATATCGGCAATGAGATGACGTTGCGATGCACCATTTTTTAATCAGTTGATCAGGAAATAATTAATTATTCAACATTCATTCTAAAATGTGATATTAATTTGAAAAAGGGGCTTTATCCATGTACGAAGTAACCATCATCAAATCATTTTCCGCCGCTCATTTACTCGCTGACATAGGCGGAAAATGTGAAGAATTGCACGGTCATAATTTTAAGGTTGAAATAACGGTCGCCGCCCGAGCATTAGATTCTAACGGTCTGCTCATCGACTTTCGTTTTTTGAAAAACCGTTTAAACGGGATTCTGGAAGAAATGGATCACAAGCATCTTAACGAATTAAGTTTTTTTGCCGGCATCAATCCTTCTGCGGAAAATATTGCCAGATACATCTGTGAAGCAATGGAACCAAAAGTCAAAGCTGCCGGCGTGAAGATGGTTCGGGTAAAAATCTGGGAATCGGAAAACGCGGTGGTTACTTATATTCCCGAATAATTATGAACAGCTTAAGAGATTTTTCTTATCATGATTGACATTCAGAACCAAAAAGATTTTCGCAATATCGACATCAAAAAAGTCGGTGTAAAAAATATCAAATATCCGATTATTGTTTTAGATCGGGCTAAAGGAACTCAACTCGTTAACGCCACAATCAATATGTACGTCAACCTGCCGCATCACTTCAAGGGCACGCACATGAGTCGTTTTGTGGAAGCGCTACATGAATT
>JBATES010000261.1:0-12072 GCA_049664145.1 Smithella sp. | reverse complement strand
GTCCTGTTATTTCAAGTAAATCGCATCGTCAGGTACGGGCAGGCAAAAGAAACCGGAGAAAATAAAGTGAATTTGAACAAAGTACTGCGACAGGCTTGCGCTTTGGCAATCATAATCACCGTGGCAGTATTTTTCTATCTGGAATTCAAAAAGAACGCTGATGTCATCAGCGCTTTTCATTTTCATATCAACATCTACTGTCTTATTGCAGCAGCTATCCTGGGAAGCATGGCTTTGATAATCGGTCCTTTTATCTGGCGGGGCTTTGTCAACGATTATCTGCATAAAAAATTAAATTTTCGTGAAGCCGTAGCTTTTTATAATACGGCCGCTCTGTTTAAATACATTCCCGGTAAAATATGGAATTACGCGGCGCAAATCGCGCTGATGTCGTCAAAAGGGATTTCCAACACGGCGCTGATTTACATCAATCTGGTTTACTTTATTTGTTTTGCCTTTGTTTCGTTCATTTATGCTTCAGGCTATTTCCTTTTCTACACGCGAACATTAACTGGCGGGATCTACGTTTTGTTTTTTATGATGCTGATCGTTCTGGATTTTATTTTTATTATCCGCAACGCTCCCATCATGAATTATTTCATCATTCCCCTGAATCGTTTTTTAAAGATGGAAATACAACCCGTCAAAATAAAGAAACTGATTTTTGCCTATACGCAATTGCTGCAATTTGTCGGTTATCTGCTCATAGGAACAGCCATGTATTTCCTCGCCCGGGGAATAGGATTGGAGGTTCCTTTCAACAAAATGTTTGCCATCCTGGCAACGATCACCCTGGCCGGGGTATTGGGCTCGCTGGCTTTTTTCAGTCCGGGAGGCCTGGGGGTCCGGGAAGGCGTCATGTTCATTATGTTAAAACAATTTACCGGCATTGAGACTGCCTTGATTCTGCCGGTTGCGGCCCGTTTGTTCTATATTATCATTGAATTGATCATGGGGATTATTGGAATCATCATCGGCTGGAAATACAATTATTTTCCTGATCTGACGAAAAACCGGCAAAAAGAAATAATACCGGAAGGTACAGCGTTAAAAACAAATTTATAAAATAATAAGCATAAAGGATTTTATTATGGGCCTCATACAGTTATTGTTCAAAGATCCGATGGCGTTTGTCATCTTGTCGGTTCTCCTTTTATATTCCGTTATTTTTCATGAGCTGGCGCACGGCTGGGTCGCCCTTAAAATGGGAGACCCGACGGCAAAATGGCTGGGACGTCTGACGCTTAATCCGGCCAAGCATATCGATCCGTTCGGATCAATAATGCTCCTTCTCATTGGTTTCGGCTGGGCGAAGCCCGTGCCTGTGAATCTGGAGAATATTCCGTTGGCTGAAAGACGCAAGGGGCTTATTTTCGTGTCCGCGGCGGGGATTACGGCAAACATCATCTGTGCCTTTTGCGCACTGCTGCTTTACCGCCTGATGGCTCCGTCTCCGTCAGGAATAATGGCGGAGGTTCTTTTTCTGCTGGCCAAGATTAACTTGATACTCGCCGCTTTCAATCTGATCCCGATTCCACCACTGGACGGTTCCAAAATCCTGATGGGATTCGCGCCGGAATCACTGACACGAACTTTTAACCAAATTGAACCTTATGGTTTTTTTATCGTTCTTGGCCTTCTTTTGATAGGCGCGCTTAATCCGGTAATAAACTTTTTTCAATATTTAATTCTGGCTCTTATATCTGTTTTTTTACCGGGATAAATGATAAACAACTACTATATAAATCCGATATAAATCATTACGAACAATAAATCATTACGAACAGGAGGATATTTGCTATGTTGACCTTTACCGAGTTGTTGAAAAACAGAAGAGCCATCCGAGATTTTCAGGATAAAGAAGTTCCTCTGAAAGTGATCGAAGAGATTTTGCAGGAATCTACACTGGCGCCTTCAGCCAGTAACGGTCAGCCCTGCCGTTTTGCCATTGCCAACTGCAAGAAAACCATGAAAGCTCTGTCTGATGAAAGCAAGGCAAACTTGCTGGATGATTTTGCCAAAAATAAAGCATCGCTCAACCCGGCCTATGTGGATGTGCTCAAAGACAAAAACTTTAATGTTTTTTATAATGCTCCCTGTGTAATTTATATTATCGGCTCGACCAGTGTGGGATCACTGGATTGGGATGGCGCACTGGCGGCAAGCTACATGATGTTCAGCGCCGTCAACAGGGGATTGGGTACCTGCTGGATTCACCTGGGATCATATATCCGCGATCCTCAGTTAAAGGCTTTGCTGGGAATCCCCGATGGCTGCAGGATTGTCGCACCGATTATTATCGGTTATCCCAAAGAGATTCCCGCGGCTTCCGAGCGGCACGCTCCGCAGATTCTCCGGGTGATCAGCTAAAGTGCAACCTTAAAGAGATTTAACGATTGAATTTAATCCGGCAACGGGATTTTGGGGAAAGTGAAAACGGATGATTCGTCTGCCCGCCTCCGTTAACGCCTGCCAATCGCCTTTGGCCTGAGCGGCTTTGAGCACGCCGAAAGTAAGCGATGATTTCTCATCACCGATTTTGTCGGGAATATCAATATCCTGAGAATAATCCTGCGTTAACTGAATAAATAAGCCGTTACCCGAATCGCCTTTGTGCAACTGTCCGGTGGAGTGCAGGTAACGCGGTCCGTAACCGTAAGTCACAGGTACAGAGTATTTTTGTGCAAGAGCTTCGCGCAAAAAAATAATCGCCGCATCAATTTCCGGCGACGGACTCAGATAAATTTGCAGACAAACATAGTCTCCCGCTTTTGCCTGATTCAAAAAATTCTTAAAAACTGCGGCGGGGGTTGCGCCATTGGTATTGCCGAAGATTTCACCCTGATCGAAGACAACAGCCGGTTTTTCATCTTTCAAGTTTTTATTCTTCTCTAAATCTGCAATGACGGCTCGGGTATGTTGTTTGGTTGCTTCAACATCCGGCTGATCAAAAGCATTAACACCCATCATGTGGGCGGCAACGGCAGTGGCCACCTCCCAGATGTACATTTGCTTACCCAGATCATAATCATCGTTTATCTTGACCGTAATCACGGGGTGCCCGGCGTTAATCAAAGATTCTGTTGGCAAAGAGGTTTTTCTTTCTTCGTCCTGGAAAATAACAAAAACGCGATCTTTGCCGTACGCATCTTTATCGCGAAGCGGCTCATCCAGAACCGGCAGAATGCCTTTTCCTTCCTTTCCGGTGCTCTCCGCAATCAACTGCTCCAGCCAGTCGCCGAAAGATTTCCAGCGAGGCGGGAGCGCAAAAGTCAATTTGTCTCTGCCGGAAATTGCCAGCGTGCCAAGTGTCGTTCCCAAAGAAGCGCCGACGTTCATCAAGGATTCCTGATTGGAAGAAACATTTTGCAGCAATTTTTCCACATCCAGACCGATTACTGCCGCAGGGACTATTCCAGTGAGCGAAAGCGCTGAGTAACGGCCGCCGATATCGGAATTACTGAAAAAGGTGTAGTGAGCCGCAATTTCTTCAGCAATTTTCACCAGCGGACTTCCCGCGTCGGTTATAAAGATAAACCTGCTGCCGGCGCTTTTCCCTCCACTTTTTAAGGCAAAATTATAAAAATATTTAAATAAAGAAGAAATCTCCATCGTCGTACCGGATTTGGAAGAAACAAGAAAAAGAGTGTTTGCCGGATTAATATTTTGGGCAACGGAGGATATCAATAAAGGATCGGTAGTATCTACAATATACAATTTTGAATAACCGATTTTACTGCCGATTATTTTATTGAAGACTTCAACGGCCAGAGAAGAACCGCCTATGCCCAACAAAACGGCATCACGGATGTCTTTCCCGATCAACGGTTCCAGAACGGTACGAATGTAATGGGCTTTCTCCAGCGTTTCCGCAGGAGCATCCAGCCAGTCCAGACGGTTGACAATTTCAGCAGGCTTCGGCTTCCAGAGGGTATAATCTTTTGACCGGAGGCGTTCAATAACATTATTCTGACGCAATTTTTCGAGGGCACTGTTCACAGTGCCTGCATATTCTGCCAGAGAGTAATCCATCAGTGCTTCCGTCATTAATTTTCTCCAAACTAGGAATGATGAAGCAATTGCCGTGCTGTCTCTATAATTTTTTCAACGGTGAAACCGAATTTTTCATAGAGAACAGGTCCCGGGGCGCTGGCGCCGAAAGTATCCATGCCGATGATCTTTCCCGAAAGTCCCACGTAGTGTTCCCAGCCGAGCTTGATCCCTGCCTCCACGGCAATCCGGTCGGTGATTTGGGGCGGCAAAATGCTTTCACGATAGTCTTGCGGCTGACGGTCAAATATTTCCCAACTCGGCAGCGAAACAACTCTTACCTTCGTTCCATTTTCCGCAAGTTTTCCGGCCGCCGCAAGCGTTAACGATACCTCGGAGCCGGTGGCGATCAAAATCAATTCGGGATTGGGTGCTGATTCCCAGAGGATATAACCGCCCTGTCTGGTGCCGGAGGCGGCATTGCAAATCGTTCTGTCCAGAACAGGAAGATTCTGGCGGCTGAAGATCAGTGTTGTCGGACCTTGCGTGTTGCTGATGGCAATGCGCCAGGCTTCCAGCGTTTCATTGGCGTCAGCGGGTCGGATAACCGTCATGTTCGGCACCTGACGAAGATTCATGATCTGTTCCACGGGCTGATGCGTCGGGCCGTCTTCTCCCACGCCGATGCTGTCGTGCGTGAAAACAAAAACTGTGCGTAATCCCATCAACGCGGCGAGTCTCATGGGCGGGCGCATGTAATCGGCAAAGGTCAAAAATGTTGCCGTATAGGGAATGAAGCCGCCGTGCAAGGCCATGCCTACGGCAATCGAGCCCATCGCATGCTCACGAACGCCGTAATGAATGTTGCGGCCGGTGTAATCCCACTGTCCGCCGACCATGCCGTGCAAGCCTTCTTTAGAGAGCTTCGGGTTTTGAAAATCGCCCAGCCCCTTGAGCCAGGTAAAGGTGGAGGGATTGAGGTCAGCGGAACCGCCCATCAGTTCGGGAACTTTAGCGGCGATGGACTGCATGACAATTTCACCGGCTTTGCGCGTGGCCACATCTTTAGAGCCGTTGGGAAATTCATTAAACGCCGATTCCCAATCATCAGGTAAATCGCCTTTGCTTAAACGCTCAAATTCCGCCGCACGGGCAGCATCTTTTTGTTTGTAACTATCGAAAGATTCCTGCCATTGCTTTTCTGATTTCTTGCCGCGTGACAGAGCCTTGCGAAAATACTGATAAACATCCGCGGAGACATAAAATGGCGTATCCGCCAGCCAGCACAGAGCTTCTTTTGTTTTTTTCAGTTCCTCGGCTCCCAGGGGTGAACCGTGCGCGTCGCAGCTCCCCTGCTTGCAGGGTGCGCCGTATCCGATGGTCGATGAAATGCAAATCAGTGAAGGCTTTTCGATCTCACGTTTTGCTTTTTTGATTGCACGGTCGATGGCGCTAACGTCATTTCCGTCGGCGACTTTCTGCACCTGCCAGCCGTAAGCCTTGAAACGCTGCTCAATATTTTCCGTGCAGGATAGCGCCGCGGAACCGGCCAGCGTCACCCGGTTATCATCATAAAGAATGATGAGTTTACCCAGGCGCAGATGCCCCGCCAGCGAGCAGGCTTCAGCAACAACGCCTTCCATCATGTCGCCGTCGCCGGCCATGACATACGTGAAATGATCAACTATTTTTTCGTCTCCCCTGTTGAAACGCGCCGCGAGATGTGCTTCGGCAATCGCCATGCCCACGGCATTGGCCAAACCCTGCCCCAGAGGACCGGTAGTGACTTCCACGCCGGGCGTATGTTTATATTCGGGATGCCCGGGCGTGCGACTGCCCCACTGCCGGAAATTCTTAATGTCATCAATCGTCAAATTGTAACCGGTAAGATGCAAAAGAGAATATAAAAGCATCGAGGCGTGACCGGAGGAAAGAACAAAACGGTCGCGGTCAGGCCACTGCGGATTTTTGGGATTGTGTTTCAGATGTTTAGCCCAAAGCGTGAAAGCGGCGGCAGCGGCGCCCAGAGGCATGCCGGGATGGCCGGATTTGGCTTTTTCTATCGCGTCAGCCGCCAGAAAGCGGATGGTATCAATGCACTTTTTTTCCAACTCGTTTTTGTCAGACATATCGTCTCCTTTAGAAAAGAATCAGGATGGTTCAGGTACTAACATATTTAAAACTTTTTTTAAACTTTTCTTGAAAGATATTTTAGATGTCATTTGCATAAAAAATATTGTAAGATGTATCTAAGGAAATTACAAAACATAAACAATAACTTCTATCTTCAGAAGTAAGGAGAATGTCATGAGTCATTATCAGATTGCTGTTGTTGTCGGAAGTCTTCGTAAAGATTCATTCAATCGCAAACTGGCTAATGCCATTATTAAGTTAGCGCCGCCGGTATTTTCATTTCAGCATTTGCAAATCAGCGATTTGCCTTTATACAATCAGGATGATGATGCAAATCAGGCTGAATCCGTAAAACGACTGAAAAACGAAATAAAAACTGCCCACGGTGTTTTGTTTGTCACGGCTGAATACAACCGTTCAATCCCCGGCGTTCTCAAAAACGCCATCGACCACGCCTCCCGTCCTTACGGACAGAACGTCTGGGCAGGCAAGCCGGCCGGTGTGATCGGTATTTCCATCGGCGTTATCGGCACAGCCATGTCTCAGCAGCATTTGCGCAACGTGCTTGTTTTTCTGGATATGCCGACCATGGGGCAGCCGGAAGTATTTCTTCAGGCAAAGGACGGATTGTTTGATGAGGCTGGCAATATCGGCGCCGACAGCAAACAATTTCTGCAAAACTGGATGGACAAGTATGTTGCCTGGGTGAAAAAACACGCGACCTTGTAACATAAACAGAGCGGCACCATACTGTTAGATAAGGTTAACGGCCGCAGAATACCTGCTCTGTTTAATCCGGAGAAAAACGGTACCGGGCGGATGTGTAGGGTATCTGAATATAGTCGAGAACGGTTGTCTTGACATATTTCTGCAGAAGCTTGCTGACGTTAAATCCCAGGCCGATATAGAGATGACGATGTCGATGATCCGGGCCATCTTCTTCATATCCTTTGTAGTCGTGAGCATTGTAGCCCAGATGGACCTCCAGATACTTCAAATAAGGATTTTCAATAAAATCGAATCCATCAGCTTTGGCCACCAGCAAATAAGTCTGCCTTTCATAGTTGGTGCCGATTTTTAAATCCTGGGAATCAAATTTTGGTGTTATCTCCATTCTGAAATCAAATTTCCGCGCGAGATCGGGATACTCTCCCAGAACATAGCCCAGTCCGCACCCCAGGATATTCATCATCATGTCTTCATAGGAAAATCCCTGCGAGGGACTGAAACCGTCGGCTATCTCCATAAACGTGTTGACACTGAGACTGGATAGCGCTCCATAAAGATTCGCTTCCTTATCTGTGTAATTCCACTTGCGATACACATATGAAAAAAGATGACTCATCGCATAGGACGACCAGGCATGGCTTAGTTTGTCCAGCCCTCCATATTCCGTTTTCCTGCCGAACCAGTGTTCATTTTCAAAATGGAAACTTGACTCGTTGTAATCCCATTCGGAGAGGCCGTAGACCATGATGACCGCCCATGTTCCGGCATTCAGCAGCAATGTTTTTTGCCCGCGGGTAAACCATTCTTTTTTTTCGACGGAATCCGTCTGTTCCGGCAAAGCGGAAACCCCTTGGTCTGTTTTTGTCTGAGTATCATTGATCAGAGGCTGATCATTGCCTGATGCAGAAGAATTATCCGTTGTGGACCAGGAAAGGTTTATTGTGAAAAATAGTGTAAAAAAACAAAAGAATAATTTCAGAGATAAACTTTAAAAAAACGCTCCATACTTACTTTCGCCCTTTTTGTGCTTGGCAAACATTCTTTATCTTAAAGGCGACAGGACTTATATATTAAATAATGAGGCTGTCAAGCCGCGCTTCAGCTTTCCAGACCGTACGAGTCATCATCCAGCCATTTCAGATATTCAACGCTGCCGTTGATAAGAGGCATCGCAATGATTTCCGGTGTTTCGTAAGGGTGAAGTTTCTTGATGGCGGCTTCAACCCTGCCGAATAATGATTCACGCGTTTTAATCAGGCAGAGCCATTCGGCGGACGTTTCCACCTTCCCCTTCCAGCGGTAAGTGCTTTCTATGGGACCGGTAATCTGCACACAGGCCGCCAGCTTTTGTTCAACCAGATACTTGGCAATCTTCTGCGCTTCTTCTTTTGTTTCGGTGGTGGTGGATATTTGGATGTAGGATTTCATGGTTTTACACATTCGTACATCATAATCGCCGCCGCCTGCGGCAGACTCAGAGAATCCGCCTGGCCGCAGCCGGGGATACTCCATTTTTCATCAGTCATGTTTAAAATTGCTTCCGGCAGGCCGTGACTTTCATTACCGAGGATCAGAGCAGCCCTTTTTTTAACCGGATGAGGGGTCGATCCTTCATGGACATCGGAACCAATCAGAAAGAAACTCTTCCTGATTTCGGACAGTCGCGCCGTTAAATCAACGTCGGGAATTATTGTCAAATGGAAAATACTCCCCATGGAAGCGCGCACGGCTTTGGGATTGGTATAGTCAACACAATGAGCGCTTAAAATGATTCCATCAAGACCGAACCAGCGCGCGCTACGCACCAGAGCTCCGAGATTGAGCGGGTTGTTGATTTCGTGCAGAATCAGAATATTGCCGACGTGTTGGGTCAGCCACGAAGAAAGATCAGGCAGGGATCTGTTTTCGACTATCGCCATGATGCCTTCCGGCTCTCTGTCCTGGCCGATTTTTTCCCATTGTGAACGTTTAATCTGATATGTGGGGATTTCCCTGCCCGGGGGTTCAATAAGCTTCTCCCAGTATTTTATTTTTTCGGGCATGACAAGCAGGGCATGAATCTCCCAATCACTGGTCAGCAGTTCTTCGACGACCTTGACACCCTCGGCAAGAAAAAGTCCTTCTTCCTGACGGATTTTTCCATCATCAAGCCTGGCCCACTTTTTCAACTCAATCTGAGAAGGCGTCAAAAACTCGCTTTGCATGGCATCAATCCTTCATGGTTACATTGGGGATGTCTTCGAACTTGGTATCCGGCCAGATCATTGACGCGACAATGGATATAACAAGAATGGATGATATGACCGTCAGGGAAATTACAATGGGCACATGGAAGAAATCCTCGATGAGCATCTTCACGCCAACAAAGGTTAGAATGGCCGCCAGGCCATAGTGCAGAAGATGAAATAACTTCATCAAACCGGCAATGGCAAAAAACAGGGAACGCAAACCCAGAATGGCAAAGACATTGGACGTGTAAACGATAAAGGGATCCGTGGAAATGGCCAGAACTGCCGGGATGGAATCAACGGCAAACAGGATATCCGTGGTCTCCAGCGCCAGAAGCACCGCCAGCATGGGCGTGGCAAAACGCTTGCCGTTTTTAATGATGAAAAACTTGGCTTCCTGAAATTCTTTGGTCACCGGAATAAATGATCTAAGCATTATTATTGCGATATTTTTATCCGGATGGACTTCCGTTTGTTTGTTCAGCGCCAGCTTGATGCCGGTATAAATCAGAAAAGCTCCGAAAATGTACATCACCCAGTGGAAGGTGTTGATAAGGGCTACTCCGGCGAAAATAAAGACAGCGCGAGTTATCAGCGCCAGCAGTATTCCCCAGAAAAGAGCCTTGTGCTCATAAGCGTGCGGTACATTGAAAAACCGGAAGATGAGCATGAAAACAAAAAGATTGTCGATGCTCAGTGAATATTCAATAATATAAGCGGTAAAAAACTCCATGGCTTTGGAATGGCCATAGAAATAGTAAACGCCGGCTCCGAAAAGGCAGGCCAGCGTAATCCAGAAGAACGTCCAGAGCATTGCCTCTTTCATCGTGACGACATGAACCTTGCGGTTGAAAACACCAAGATCCAAAGCCAGCATCGATAAGATCAAAACTGCGAAAATTATCCACCACAATGTCATTTGGTTAAGACCTTTTTATTTTACTGAAGCCGAAGCGTTTTTGCGCCAGAAAAAGATAATCAGCCCGATTACCATCATCACAGCGCAGAGAAGCTGGCCGATGCTGATCAGTCCGACCATGAAATCCGGCTCACGGAAAAATTCCATCAGGAAACGGACTAACCCGTAACCAAAAATGTATACCCCTAGAAGAAATCCCTGGCCGTAATTCTTTTTTCTCATCAGCCACAGAACGACAAACAGAAAAATTCCCTCGAAAAATGCTTCATAAAGTTGGGAAGGATGACGCAG
The DNA here is from genome assembly GCA_049664145.1 of Smithella sp. GTDB lineage: Bacteria > Desulfobacterota > Syntrophia > Syntrophales > Smithellaceae > Smithella. The sequence goes on along the minus strand of JBATES010000261.1, from coordinate 1,782 downwards.
GCTTTGGGTTTGATCCAGGGGGAAATACATTCCCCAGGGCATTGTCGTGACTCTTCCCCAGAGCTCTCCGTTGGTAAAATTACCGATGCGCCCGAACGTGTAACCAAGCGGAATCGACGGCACAATCAGATCCGCAAATCTCCAGAAATTTATTTTTCTTTTGCGGAAAAATATTATGGATACGATAATCACGCCGATGACACCACCGTGATAAGACATGCCACTTAAACCCGTAAATTTAATTCCATTGGAAAAGCTGAAAGGCAGTAATATTTCCAGCGGATGCTGCAGGAAATAAGTTGAATTATAAATGAACACCTCCCCCAGCCGCGCGCCCAGGATCACACCAAGCATTGCCCAGACGAGATAATCCTGCAGGATTTCCGATGTGTATTCATATTTCTCGGTTTTTATTCTGTACATGGTCACCATATAAACGATAGCGAACGCAACAATGTACATCAGGCTGTAGTAGCGAAGCTGGAAGGAACCGATACTGAACAGAGCCGGATTGATATGAAATGGCAGATACTGCCAGGCGTTGATAAAAGACTCCATGATTTATTTTTCTCTACTTTAAAATTAGTATGTCTGTCCTTTCAATTCGTCAACGTATAACTCGGCGCTGTGGATGGCGTTGGCGCCGTCGCCCGCGGCGGTAACCACCTGCCGGAACTGCTTGGCGCGACAGTCTCCGGCGGCAAAGATGCCGGCGGCGGATGTCTTCATATGATCATCTGTCATGATGTAGCCACCCTTGTCCAGGGTTAAAACGTCGCGGAAAAAAGCGGTGTTGGGAGTCAGTCCGACAAAGATGAAAACACCTTCCACTGCGATTTCCCTGATTGCGCCCGACTGGACATCGGCCACCTTGACTCCGGTGACAAAATCTTTCCCGGTAATCCCGGCAAGCTTTGCCTGCCAGGCAAATTCTATTTTCTTTTCCGCAAAGGCTCTTTTCTGCAGAATGGCCGTGGCTCGCAAACGGTCACGACGATGAAGGACGGTGACCTTTCTGGCAAAATGTGTCAGGAAAAGCGCTTCCTGAATGGCTGTATCGCCACCTCCCACAACCACGACATCCCTGTTGCGATAAAACGGACCATCGCAGGTGGCGCAATATGAAACGCCTTTTCCGGCAAATTCCTCTTCGCCGGGCACGCCCAGTTTGTTCCATTGCGCTCCGGTGGCAACAATGACACTTAATGTCCGGTACGATTTGTCCGTCAAGACAACGTCCCAGATGACCGGATCAGCGGCATTTTTTGTTATGGATTGAACATCACCGGCAACAATTTCCAGACCGAAATTGAGAGCCTGTTTTTTGAAAAGCTGCATCAGATCGAAACCGTTAATCCCTTCGGGAATGCCCGGATAATTTTCAATTAAATCGGTAATGGTTATCTGGCTGACTGTAGACGCGCCTTCGATCAGCAGCGTTTTCATTCCGCTGCGGGCGGCGTAAATGCCCGCGGCATAACCGGCCGGCCCGCCGCCGATGATGATGGTATCGTAATCATATTGAGGCAAGTTTGCTTTACTCACGAAAAACCTCCTGGATAAAGTTTACATTCTTTAATCAGGATAAACGCATTTTGTAAAGACGAAAAAACCTACAATTAAGGTTTATTGTTTGGATTATTTATGGTAAAGATTGAGCCTAAAAAAGGAAAGTTGATGGAGAAATTAAAAGGTTCACAAAGAAAATATCTGCGCTCACTGGCGCATCATCTGAAACCGCTGGTGATGATCGGCGCCAAAGGCGTTACCAAACAACTCATC
>JBATES010000260.1:0-1781 GCA_049664145.1 Smithella sp. | reverse complement strand
GCCTTCATGGACTGATCATATTCTTTTCCCGTCGCGTGCAGCGAACAGCCCGGATAGTATGAAACTTTCAAGAGTAGCCTCCTTAACCTTTAACCTCTTTATCTATTCTTTGTTTTCTCAAAAATATTTCTAACCGATTTCATGTCTTTCGTCCGCGGAGAAAGCAGAGACAGCTTACCTTTCATAAACATATCCAATCCCAGCATGGCGTCTGAGAAAAGATCCCCGGACTTGAGTTTGTAATGCACCATCATCATCGGCTCATTGATACGTCCGCCGAACTTCATACCGGAGAGGAATGCCTCATGGAACTTCAGAACATTCGCTTCCCGCGCCGCGACGCCGGTTTCAATGGCCATCTGCCGAAGCACATCCATCATCCGGGCAATGTCCACCTGATTGGGACAACGGGTGATGCAGGTTTCGCACGACAGGCACATCCAGATGGTTGAACTGTTGAGAACCTTGTCGCGCTGGCCGTTCTGAATCATTTTGATAACCTTGTTGGGGTTATATTCCATGTGTTTGGTCATGGGACAGCCGGCCGTGCATTTGCGGCAGTGGTAGCAGCGCTGTAGCGGTACGCCGTGTATTTTTTTGTTTACTTCTTCCAGAAAAGTTTCCATGTAAACTCCATTTACTCAAACTGATTATGGGTTGAAGACAAAGTCTCCTTTATCGTGATGTTCATCGAATTTGCCCAGAGGCGGCATGTCTTCCATGTTGGATCCTGCGCGGTTCCCAAAAAACTCAAAACAATCCTTGTCGATTTTCTTGAGGAACTTCCTCAAATCTACGCCCATCGGGCATACGGAAATGCACGAACCGCAATCAACACAGCGCCCGACCATGTGATACAAGCGCATGAGCTGAAATACCTGGGTATCGGTCACATCCTCGCCGATGCCCACCCATTGCGGCTGACTCTGTTCCACAAAACAAATAGGGCAATAGCAGGAAGGACAAGCCTGACGGCAGGCGTTGCAGCGCATGCATTTTTCCATTTCCTTCATGAAATAAGCCCAGCGTTCTTCAATGGATTTACCTTCGAATTCCTTGACTTCGTCATATTCCGCATCGGGATTCATGGCCGGAGCGGGGGAGCCGATCATCACATCGGAAATAATGGGATTGTTGAACCGGCAAGTCTTGCAGTTATTCGCCAGAACATCCTTCAAGGCCACGGTCTTATCGCCATCGGACGTTTTCATCTTCAGCTGGTCGCCGTCGAGCGATCCTTCGATAATGTCTGCGCCGCCTATCGCAACTTTCAATCCTTTGCCGTCCACGTAACCGTCGCAGGGGACACCGATGATATAAACTTCATCTCGTCCATACTGCCTTTCCTGCAGATGAATAATCAGTGAACGGGTGGTACAGCCGCGCGCGATAACACCGATGATTTTTTTCTTCCGGTCTTCCGGTTTGACTCTTTTCTGGGAGTTTTTATGTTGCGTAATCAGGTCATGAACGTACTTGGCCAGATTCTGTGTGCAGAGATTATTCCACACAAGTTTCTCGGTTTCTTCCGGCTTGGTAACGAAACAAGGCGTCGCCGTTAACGGTAAAGTGCCTTTTTCATAACCGACAATGACATCAACCTTTTTTTCCAGAAGCAGCCTGTTTGCTTCTTCCCGCAATTTTGTTTCGATGTTTTCCACAGTGATGATTCCCCGTTATTTTTTTATTGCAAAACTTTAATTAATCTTTTTTAATAATTTATTAGCCGGTCCCAGCGCCTTTATTTTCTCCGTAGCGCCTTTGATGACCTGTGCCCATCT
>JBATES010000259.1:0-5547 GCA_049664145.1 Smithella sp. | reverse complement strand
GGTGAAGGCTGCTGACGGAGACATCATCTGGCAGGGGTACTTTGATAAAACCCAGAAATCTTTGATGGAAAATATTTTAGACATATCTTCATTCTTCAAGGGCGGAGCAAAATGGGTGACTGCGCGTCAGTTGACCGAGCAGGGAATGGATAAGATTTTCAAAACATTTCCCGATTTTCAAAATTAAACAGACTATTGATCATACTTTTTTTTGCGTGATCCCATAAGGGGTGTTCGATTGATTATAATTCCGGCAATAGATATTAAAGATGGAAAATGCGTTCGTTTAGCGCAGGGCAAATTCGACCGCGTGACAACATACGGGGACAATCCGGTGGAAATGGCGATGCGCTGGATGGGAAAAGGCGCCGAATTGATTCACCTCGTCGATCTCGATGGTTCTGTTGCCGGTCTGCCCCGCAATGCGAATATCATTCTGGATATTGCCCGGAATGTTGATGTTCCGGTTCAGGTTGGCGGTGGCATACGGGATATCGAAACTATTAATTATTATTTAACCCATGGCGTCTCCAGTGTTATCCTGGGCACGACCGCTCTGCAAAATGAAAACGTTGTCCGGGAAGCCTGCCAGGCATTTCCCTATAAAATCATTTTAGGCATTGATGCTTTGAACGGCAATGTGGCTGTGAGAGGATGGACGCAGACCACCGAGAAAAAAGCTGTTGACCTGGCCAGACATTATGAAGATTGCCAGGTGAAAGCCATCGTCTATACGGACATCGAACGTGATGGGATGAGCACGGGCGTCAATATTAAAGCGACGGGAGCGCTGGCGAAAGCGGTGAAAATTCCGATCATCGCTTCCGGTGGTGTGGCATCCATCACGGATATTGAAAATCTTCTGGCCGTTGATGATTGTGAATTTTACGGCGTCATTATCGGTCGCGCCCTTTACACGGGCGCTGTTTCTCTGGAAGAAGCGATCAAAAAAGCGAAAGGTTGATCAGCAAAAAGTAACGGAGGTGACTTTTATGTCCGATTGTATTTTTTGTAAAATTGCTCGGGGAGAAATTCCCTGCACAAAGGTTTATGAAGATGAAAAAGTGCTGGCCTTCGATGATATCCATCCGATGGCGCCGGTGCACGTTGTCATGATTCCGAAAAATCATATTTCCACCCTGATGGATGTTGATACGGGAAACGATAGCATGATGAATCATCTGATGGCCGCGGCGCAGAAGGTGGCCAAGATAAAAAAAATCGACGCCAGTGGTTTCCGCACCGCGATTAACTGTAACGCTGAGGGAGGACAGGTGGTTTTTCATCTCCACGTTCATGTGCTCGGCGGCAGAAAACTTCAGGATGCATTAGGCTGAACAACAAAGAGGTGAATGTGATTATGGATATCAATAAGAAAATAAATGAAGAAATGGTGGCTACTGCCAAAGCTCAGGATAAAATAAGACTCTCCGCCGTCCGGATGATCAAGGCGGCGCTGCACAACAAAGAAATCAGTTTGATGCGACCGTTAAACGAAAGTGAAAATTTACAACTTCTTTCTTCGATGATTAAACAGCGAAGGGATTCCATTGAACAGTTTGCCAAAGGGGCCCGGGCTGATCTGGTGGCAAAGGAAGAAGCGGAATTAAAGGTTATTCAGGAATTTATGCCCGCGCAGATGTCGGAGGAAGAGATAGACGCTATCATTAAAAAAACGATAGAGGAAGCGGGCGCTGTTTCCGTCAAGGATATGGGAAAAGTTATGAAACTTTTGATGCCCAGGCTGGCCGGCGTGGCCGATGGTAAAGCTGCCGGCGAAAAAGTCAAAGCGTTCCTGTCTACATAAGAGATTCCGACGCTGAGTTTACAATCAGGATAGCCCGTGTACGTTGATCAAAGCAAGATTGAAGAAATTAAAAACAGAGTCGATATCGTTGATCTTGTTTCCGAATACGTGACTTTGAAAAAAGCCGGGAGAAATTTCACGGGATTGTGCCCTTTTCATCAGGAAAAAACACCTTCTTTTTCCGTCAATCGTGAAAAACAGATCTTTTACTGCTTCGGCTGCGGAGAAGGAGGCAACGCGATAACGTTTCTGATGAAAATTGCCGATAAGACTTTCCCGGAAGCCATTAAGGATCTGGCGGCAAAAACGGGAGTTATTCTGCCTCCGGTGTCCTCCGGTAAAGAAGGCCGGCAGAAGGATTTACTGAAAGAAGGCATTGTCGGTTTAAATGCGCGGGCGGCTCAACACTTTTCCCGTAATCTTTTTTCCGCCGCCGGGGTTGTTGCGCGTAAATATCTGCAGGAAAGAGGAATCTCGGACGACGTCGTCAAGCAATTCCGTTTGGGGTATGCGCCGGATACGTGGCGTTCTTTGACAGATGATCTGGAAAAAAGCGGACTTTCTCTGAAACTGGCCGAGCAGGCCGGTTTGATCATTCCGGGCAAAGATGGCAGTTTCTACGACAGATTCCGCGGTCGCCTTATTTTTCCCATCGAGAATGTTTTCGGAGACATCGTAGCTTTTGGCGGAAGGATTCTGGATAAAGGCGAACCTAAGTATCTCAACTCACCGGAGTCCCCTGTTTATATCAAGGGCAAGAATTTATACGGGCTGAATAAAGCAAAGGATGAAATTCGCAAAAAAGGCTTCGCTCTGATTGTTGAAGGTTATTTTGATTTAATTTCTTTATGGAATGCCGGCATTGGCAATGTTGTCGCCACGCTGGGCACGGCCCTGACCAGAGAGCATCTGGAGCTCTTACGCCGTTATACGATAGACGTCGTTGCGTTGTTTGATCCGGATGAGGCCGGCAAAAAAGCGCTTGACCGCAGTCTGGAATTATTTTTAAGTATCGGGATGAAAGCACGGGCACTGATTTTACCCGGTCAATCCGATCCCGATGATTATGTCAGGAAATTTGGCAAAGATAAAATGGATGAACTGATTGCCCTTGCCCAACCGCTGAGCGATTATTATATTGAGAACGTCCTGGGCGCCGGCACAACTTTTGAAGATAAAAAAGACATGGTCAAAAACGCCATGGAATTTATCGCTAAGATCAGCGATAAAAAAGAAAAGGATCTTTTCATCAAACGCATAGCGGAAAAGACCGGGGTCAACGAAGAATTACTGATCAAGGAAATCTACCAGGATGAAAGAAAAATTGGCGCAAAAGCAGCGGTCCCTAAACAGGCATTCCATGTTGATTATGATCCGGTGGAGTTGTACTTGATTCAGCTGATGATGGAGTATCCTCAAAAAATTATGCAGGTTGACCGTGAAAAGATTTTAGATTTATTCATGCAGTCTGAAATACGGGATCTGGGAAAGAAAATTATTGATACCTATAAATTGCTTGGTTTTATTGATTTGAGTGTTGTTTTATCAGACGCCGAGCATTCATCATTACGGGAGAAAATATATAAATTAATGATGAAGAATATGCCGGTCGATGAAACCATGATGGAAAAAATATTTTCTGATAACATACGGCAGATTAAAAAAAGATGGTACAAGGAACAACATCGACAGATAAAAATAAAATTGAGTAAAGCTCAGGAAAACGGCAATCAGGATCTGATCAACAAGCTTATTTACGAAAAAGAAAATCTGTTGATTCAGGAAAAAGAGCTGCATTAAGAAGGTCCGGCCAATAAAATATTAGAAGGAGACGCCCCATGGCAAAAGAAATTCAGTCAGATGAAGTTAACAAGCTCATTATGCTGGGTGAAGAGAAAGGTTTTTTAACTTACGATGATGTTAACGATGCGTTGTTGCCCGATGTGACGTCCGCGGAACAACTGGATGATATCATATCGCTTTTTGGAGAAAAGAATATCGATATCATTGATACCGAACAGGGTGAAAAGCTGACCTTGAAGAAGTCCATGAAAGATATCGGCGATGTCAATCTCAAAGAAACGCTGGCACTTGGACCGAGTGTGGATAAAACCGGCGATCCGGTAAAAATGTATCTGCGTGAGATGGGTTCGGTTTCGCTCTTAAGCCGTGAAGGTGAAGTGGAAATCGCCAAAAAAATCGAAGAAGGCGCTCGCGAAACGATGTCGGCGATCTTTCGTCTGGCCGTCTCGATTGATGAAGTGTTGAGAATCGGCGATAAACTCCAGACCGGTGAAATAAAAAGTAAAAATGTGGTGGATAATATTGAGGATGAAGAAGGCTTTATGGAGGAAGACGAACATAGAGAAAGAATCCTGAAATTAATCGCCAGAATCAAAGATTTTAACGACAGGAATAAATTCTTAAAAACCAAAATTAAAGCAACGAATCTGCCGAAGAAAAAAAAAGATACGTTAAATGCTCAATTGGAAATCAACACGCGACGCATTGTCACGCTCTGTCGAAAGATTCGTTTCAGCAAGAAACAGCTTCAGCGTTTCATCTCTAAGTTGAGGAGTTACGAGGACGAGATTGAAGCAGCCGAGAAAATCGTCGCAAAATATAAAAAAGAAACCGGCCTGACGGTTGTGCAGATGGACAAGTGCTGGGCGAAGTTAAAAAAATCTAAAAAGGATGACAAACGCATCGCCAAAGAAGTCCATATGCCGTTAGAATCATTCAAAAAGATTAAACCGGAGATTCATGAAGCGCAAAAGAAAATAAAGCAAATAGCACATGAGGTAGGAATACCGACCGCAACGCTTAAAACAATTATTAAGACCATTGAAATCGGCGAAAGAAAAGCGGAGATCGCTCAAAGAACGCTCGTGGAGGCCAATTTACGTCTGGTGGTGAGCATTGCCAAGAAATACACCAACAGAGGTTTGCAGTTTCTTGATTTGATTCAGGAAGGCAATATCGGCTTGATGAAAGCGGTGGATAAATTTGAATATCAGCGTGGCTATAAATTTTCCACCTACGCTACGTGGTGGATCCGGCAGGCGATTACCCGGGCGATTGCCGACCAGGCCCGTACCATACGAATTCCTGTGCACATGATTGAGACGATCAATAAATTGATTCGAACATCACGCTATCTGGTTCAGGAACTGGGACGCGAACCGACTCCCGAAGAGATTGCCAATAAAATGGAGTATCCGCTGGAAAAGGTGAGGAAGGTTTTGAAAATCGCCAAAGAGCCCATTTCCCTAGAAACGCCCATCGGCGAGGAAGAAGACAGTCATCTGGGTGATTTTATTGAAGATAAAAGAGTCATTTCGCCATCAGAGGCAACGATCAATATCGATTTGGCGGAACAGACAAGAAAAATTCTAACGACTTTAACGTCTCGTGAAGAAAAAGTTTTACGGATGCGGTTCGGTATCAGTGACCGGTCTAATGTTCTGAGCCGCGATGAAGTATCATCAGCAGAGATAGCAGAAAAAACAGACGAAGTTCTTGAACCTCCTGAGGTTATTGAAACTTTTGAAATAACCAAATTAAAAGAAAAAACCAGGAAACGTTATACGAAACAGTAAAATATTATTGACAATCTCAATATTAGTGTGTATTGATTCATACTTTTTATGCTTTAGAAAGGGACGGGCCTATAGCTCAACTGGTAGAGCCACCGGCTCATAACCGGTAGGTCCCTGGTTCGACTCCAGGTGGGCCCACCA
>JBATES010000258.1:0-15379 GCA_049664145.1 Smithella sp. | reverse complement strand
GGCCCCTATTATTGATGGTAACAAAATAGCGCAGGACATTCGCAACGAAGTGCGTCAGAGAGCGCTGGAACTCAAAGAGCAGCAGGAAATTATACCGGGACTGGCGGTGGTGCTGGTCGGGGAAGATCCGGCGTCGCAGGTTTACGTGGGAAGAAAAGCCAAGGCGTGCGCGGAAGTCGGATTTCTATCCCGCGAGTTCAGGCTTCCGGCAACAACCGATGAAGAAAAATTGCTTAAAATCATTCATAAGCTGAATAAAGATAAATCTATTCACGGCATTTTAGTTCAGCTTCCCCTGCCCAAACATATCTCCACAGAAAATATCATTGGCGCCATTGATCCCCATAAAGATGTAGACGGCTTTCATCCTTATAATGTTGGCGGTCTGGTCACCGGTATGCCTTTATTTGTGCCCTGTACGCCTCGCGGAATTATGGAATTGCTTGCCCGTAGTGGTATTGATCTGACCGGAAAAGAAGCGGTGGTCGTCGGACGCAGTAACATTGTCGGCAAACCCATGGCATTTTTGCTTCTGGCGCAAAACGCCACGGTTACGATTTGTCATTCCAGAACACGTGATCTGCCGGCGGTAACCGGACGGGCGGATGTGCTGATTGCCGCGATTGGCAAGCCTCACTTTATCAAAACCAACATGGTGAAAGAGGGCGCAGTGGTGATTGATGTCGGCGTGAATCGTCTGGAAAACGGCAAGCTGGCCGGTGATGTTGCTTTTGACGAAGTTGCCGCCAAAGCGTCGTTTATTACTCCGGTGCCCGGTGGCGTAGGGCCGATGACGATAGCCATGCTGATGAAAAACACCCTCGATGCCGCTATGGCCAGTGAATAAGGATTAAGTTAGTACTTATTTCCAGTTGTAATAATCCATGATGTCGTAAAGAGTAACTCGGCGCGGATTTTTTATCTTTTTCTTCTCGTTGCGCCATCGGTGCAACTTCTGAAATAATCGCCGGTTGACACTTCTGTCCAGAAAGTCAAGCACGTCATTATTATTGTAACACTTTTTGAAAAGTGCGTAGGCATGATTTCTTTCTTCAGGCTTCAAATCCTCACCTATGGAAATGAGAAGTTTTGATACTTCACGACAGGCGCTTTCCATCGGAGTTTCCCAGGGACGGCCCATTTCAAAATCCACGTGGTAAAATTGATTTTGTACCAAAAGAATATTTTGGGTATTCGAGTCAATGTGAAAAAGCGCATTGTCCTTCGTCTCAAGAGCAAGTGCGTGCCGCTTTGCAATATCTTCAAAGAAATGCGCGAGAGTATCTTGGGAAGAAGAAAACCCCCTGCGAAGAATCATTCTCAAGGTAATGCCTTCCACAAAAGTCGTGGTGAGATGTGGAATATCTTCATATTCCGGGAAGGGCGATGCAAGCACATCCGGTACGCAAAAACCATTCTTGCGCCAGTGCTTCAGGTAACTTTCTTCACAGGCTTTCCGCTGGCGAGGGGATAAATATTCGATGGGTTGACGAATGCCGGTCCGGTTAAGCATCATCCGAATTTTATAGGAAAGACGAGGTTTCTTCGGGCCATAAACCTTCATAAAGACGAACTGATCGTTGAAGGGAATTCGATAGGCGTCATTGCTGTGAACGGATTGCAAGGAATAAGGTGCCAGTCGGCTCAGAAAATCACTTTCCCGATTTCTGGAATACATAAATGAGGTCCTGACTGAATACCGTCGGCCAAAATTTAGCCCGGATCGTTTTTTTAGGAGTCGTTAATTGTCTGAGTTCAAATCCCTTTTCACCGACCATTTTTTCAAAGGTCGGGCCGGTCTGAAAATTAACATGGGCTCCGGAGATTGGAGGAAATTGCCCGAAAAGAAATTTAAGCCGGTGATGATAATAACAGATATTTGGGATAACGCCGATAAACCACCCATTCAGTCTTAAGTTTTTTCGGACATGTTCCAGAAAACCAACGGGGTCTTCAAGATGGTGGATGATTCTGCTGGCGATGATCAGATCCAGAGGAGGATCAAATACGGGCAAGCCATGATTAAGGTTCCAGATCCTTATCCGGGACGTATCAAAGTTATAAAGACTGAAAACTTTTTCCGAGATTTCCAATCCGAATGCTTCATAAAGTCCTGACAGTTCCTTGTAAACGTGGCCGGGACCGACACCGCAATCCAAAACCCTTGCCTTGCTCTCTCCGAGGACACGCTTGACAACTTCAACAATTTTGCGGTGAACATCTGTGTACTGAAAATGCTGCTTTGCGATTCGATCGTCCCAATAATCATTGTAATCGGAAATACCCGGTTTTCCCATTTTTACTCCTGTTCATTTTCTGAAATCCAGTCAAATATTTTTTTGATCTGTTGTTTGTACGTATAGTGCGTCAAAACTTTTTTTTGTCCTGCCAGGGCGATTTGCTCTCTTTGGGTTTCATTTTGAAGGTAAAATTTGATTTTTTCAAGCAATTCGTCATCTGATTCAAAAACCTCAACCTCTTTCCCGATTTCAAATACAGCTTCGATCCCCGGGGTCTTCCTCCCGAGATAGAAACCGCCGCAACCGATCACGGCAAAGATCCGGTTACTGAGATAAAGACCCGATACGGGAATGTCCGCGTCCTGTCCTACAAAAATCTTAACATTTCTGATCACATCGGCAAAGTCTTTCATGTAGACTTCTTTCCCTGCCCATGAGCGATGCACCCCCCCCAGAAAATAGGGAACATTTTTTAACTGCCGGGACAGTCGAGGCCCCCACCATTTGATGTCCACGGAATTTTTTCTCAAAAGGGTCACCATTTTACAACGTTCTTTATAGATCGGATAGCCCATGGAGCCGATCATGGCTGCTTCCGCATAAGTTGTGGCTTTTTTACCGGATTCCTGACCGGTGATGCCAAAGAACTCAGGGGCAAAACCTTGAGGAAGCCATTTGATGTTTTTTGCGCCATGTTTGGTGAACAGTATCTTCATGTCTTCCGTATTGGTAACGACATAATCATGGGCTTTGGTAAATGGCGGCATCCAATCTTCAAGGATGCTGGTTGTCAGCCAGAGGATCGTCGTGCAGCCCTTTTTTTTAAAATCCTCAATGAGCCGGGAAGAAAGTTTTTCTCCTTTCAAGGTAAAGACATACGCCGGGTTCCTGTTCTCGATGATCTCCATTAAATCCTTTTCATAGGAATCACGGGAGCGATAATCATAACCGATCACCTCATAGCCGAGTTGCTGCATGCCGGCGATCATGTACCGGCCAGAGTTGAGCGGCTGATCGATGGGACCGCAAAAAAGCACAGTTTTACGATCCAACCGATTACGAGTCATGGGACAAGACCTTGGCTAACCATCCGGAACAAAGACAGGAGGAAGGAGACGCCGGTATCTTTGACGATCGTCATCGACTGGTTATCCAGTTTGAAAAGAAAACCACCTTGAAAATTAGGAAATCTTAAAATTCCCACCAAGCATCCTTTCGGAGAGTCAATTTTTTTCATTTCATCCTCCCCAAAGGCATGAAATTAAGCATATTGTCATCAATAACCATAATGTCTTTCTTGCGAATGTGACCGAAATCGAACCGGGCAAAATCTTTCACAAAAAAAACGGTTTTCCCGTTATTGATTGATAAGAAGTTGCTTTTTATGCGGGGAACTATAGGAATTTTAGACTTATATGTCAAATAAAAACTTGGCTGCAAGAGGCGGGGCGTGTTTCTAAAACGGTCATTCGCATAACGCCTCTTGTGGCCAAGATTCCCTTGACATAAAATAACACGTCTCCTATACTTCATCACCAAAAAGGAATTTCTTATCAATTCTATATCTTTTATCTCTTGGCAGTATCCGTTCTTTTTGTTGCCAGTGATAGTTGCTTATTGGCTATTGCCTCAGCGGGCGCGTGTTTTTCTACTCATTCTTGCAAGTTATGTTTTTTATGGAATTTGGGACGCGCGATTTCTTACGCTTCTTTTAACTTCAACGATTGTTGATTTTTTGGGAGCGGGAGCTATCGAGGGTAAAAGGCAATCGTCTTGGCAAGTCGCACGGTTATCGGCCATTCCTTTGGTCTGGTTGATCGTTTGCGCCTGGACGGGAAAGACGCAGATCCCTTCAATTGCCTTTACAGCTACGTTAGGATTTATCATTCTTTTAAACCTTGCTCATTCTCTTTTTTGGCTTTTTCAAGAGGAAACCAGGCGAAAAGCTTTTGTTGCTTTCAGCATTATTACCAACCTGACCATTCTCGGATTTTTTAAGTATTTTAATTTTTTTGCAGATTCAACCCGCAATTTTCTGGAAAACGCAGGCATTCAGGCGGGCTGGGTATTGCCTCACATTATTTTGCCTATAGGGATTTCTTTTTACACTTTCCAGACATTGGCATATGTGATTGACGTTTATCGAAAGCAGCAAAAAGCCTGCGAAGATTTTCCAACTTATGCGATCTATCTTTCTTTTTTCCCTCAACTTCTCGCCGGACCCATTGGACGTGCACCACAACTGATGTCTCAATGGCAGGAAAAGAAATTTTTTTCACCAGTTTATTTGCATGACGGTGCAAGACTTATTCTCATTGGTCTTTTTAAGAAAATTTTTGTAGCGGATAGCTGCGCACTTTTGGCAAATGCATGTTTTGATGCCCAAGCGCCGCTTGGGGCAGTGTGGTCGCTCTTAGGCGTGCTTGCATTTACGTTTCAAATTTACGGCGATTTCTCGGGTTATACGGACATGGCGCGCGGCTCGGCAAAATTGTTTGGAATTGATTTGATGATCAACTTTCGATTCCCGTATCTGGCGAAGACGCCGGCTGAATTTTGGCGGCGATGGCATATTTCACTCTCAAACTGGTTTCGCGATTATGTGTACATTCCGCTCGGCGGCAATCGCTGTTCGGAAAACAGAATGTTTTTTAATTTGATGGTGACGATGCTGCTGGCTGGTCTCTGGCACGGGGCAGGGAACATGTTTATTGTGTGGGGCGCGTATTATGGAATATTGCTCATTTTGTACCGCGCATTTCCTGTTCTCGACAATTTAAAGAACAACGGCTGGGGAGCAATTTTCGTGACTTTTGTTTTAACCATGATTGGTTGGGCAATTTTCAGATCACCTGATGGACACGGCTTAATGCAATGGGCTGCAGGATTTTTGAAAACAGACTCGGTACTTCCATGGAAAGGACCTGCAATATGGCTAGCCATTCATGTTGTACCGCTTTGGCTGCTGCAATTATTAACGCGCCAAAAAGAAGATGAGAGTGAGTTGACGCATCTTGCATGGCCGGCGAGAGGACTGATCTATTTGTTAATCTTTCTCCTCGTCGTCTCAACTTCGGCTCAGGATCAGGAATTTATTTATTTTCAGTTTTGATGAAACTATTTTTATGAAACTATTTACGAAATCCTTTTTAATGGTCATTGCCCTTTTGCTCATCGGCGAAGTATCCGTGAGAGTTTTTTGGTCACGCAGTATGTCGGGGCGATTTGAGTACGGGTACAATCTCACATCGGGATTTGAAGAGCGAAACGACGGTACGGTAAAACTTGTGCGTGCGGGCGGGAGACGTTTTCATCCTCAATCTTTCAAAATGCCCAAACCGGAGGGATTGTTTCGAGTGTTTGTCATCGGCGATTCTGTCCCTCGCGGGCCAAGTTTTAAAGAGGCCTACGCATATCAGTTGGAAAAAATATTAAAAGAAAAAGGAATTAAGGCGGAAGTGCTCAATCTTGCTGTCCCAGGGTATGGGGTAAGGAGAAGTCAAATTGTGCTCGAACAGGTTCTCAAATATCAGCCGGATTTGATTATCAAGCATGTGAATTGGTCCAATGAATATGAGGACGAGCGTGAATATCGGCGCGCACAGGAGTTTAAATCATGGCATCCGAAACATTGGCTCATGAAAAGCTTGCTGCTGGCGCGACTCAATGAATATCAGACCGAAAATATTTTTTGGAAACTTCTTCCGAAAGAAATTCGGCTGCAAAAAGGTGTAAACGATGCCGATGCGGAGATTGCAGCTTCTCAAAACGATGAAAAACGCAAGCAATGGAGAAGGCTTGTTGATGAAAAGACTCTCGAAGACGCGCGAATTCTAAAAGATGCCGGCGTGTCGGGTATTTTTATTATTCAAGCCCGTGCTCGCAACATTTCAAAAGGTGAGCCCTATTTGGACGATGAAGGCTTAGGCGCGCTTCAAGTTTTATTAGCCGATGAAGGCATGCAAACGCTTTCCATGAAGGAACTATTTTTTCAATATCCGGATTTTAAAAAGTATTTTTCCGATGAAAGTCACCTTCGCCCTTCCGGCCATCAAAAAATCGCCGAAGCACTGGCGGCTAAATTAAATGCTTTGATTCTGAAATAAACTTTTTCGAAATACTTATCTTTTTCCCCAAAAACCTTAAAGAAGAGAATGGGTTATTTTAGCGTTAACATTTAATATAAGGCAATTCGGTGGCCAGTATTTTCTTGACATACAAAAGTGCGTTTCCTATACTCCGCGTTGCAAAAAGGAATTTATATCAATGCTTGGAGAGGCACTATTTAGACCGTTCAGCAGTGTAAGAAAGGACGATGAAACGATGAGGAAGGTATTGGTCACCGCTAATGAGATGGCCCGCGCTTGCTTGCAGGGGTGTATTGAGTATGTCAAGCTTGACGCGATTGTCGCCGCGGCATGGCGGTGACACCAGAAGGAGGGACATTCATGATATTCGTGCTGTATGCTCATGGCGCAGGGTTCTACAGCAAGCAGGCGTATCTCGCTGCCCGCTCCATCATGGCCCGGCAGCCTTCAGCCCGGGCGGTCATTTACACGCCCTATGCACTTGCCGATCCCCAGCTGGATGTCAGGCAGATCAGCCGATTTGAGCTGGAGTCCTGGAGGGGTGCTCTGGCTTTCCACCACCGTATGAAGATGTGCATGTTGATCCGTGCCCATCTGGAACTGGGTGACGACACGCCATTTTGCTTTATCGATGCCGATATGTACTGCCGGACCATGCCGGATGAGCTCATGAGCCCTGGCGGCAAAGCGCTCTTCTTTGAGAAGGAGGGACCGGTGGGCCCCTCCTTCCATGCGCAACTCCATGACTTCTTCATCGAGCGGCGGGAAGAGCTCGCTGGGGCGGGTTATGGTGCGCTGCAGCCGAACCTCGCCATGTATAACAGCGGGCTTGTTTATCTGCCGCCGGGAGCCGGGCGATTGCGGGTCTTCGAAGAGGTACTGCGGCTCACCGATTTCCTCTGCCTTCGTTTTTCCCAGCAGATGACCTGGCTGGAGCAGACCGCGTTCTCCCACATTGTGCCGCTCCATTACGATGTTGCCACGCCGAAGGCGGGATTCGAGCATTACTGGAAATGCAATTCCGAAATGGCCCGGTTGCTGGAGAATATGAGTCTAGCCGACATCAACGCCATTGCTGTCGAAGAAGGCCGTTTCGCTGAGTTGCTGCTGCGGGCGAAGGCGATGCGGTGCCAGTATGACAACAAGTTGCACCAGACCATCAGGAACTGGAAAGGGAGTCTGCGTAAGCGGCTCGCCATCATCAGGGCGCATAAACTAATCGGAACGTCTTGACATGACGCTCTTGAACATCAGCATCGTCACACTGGCGTAAAACTGGGTCGAATCCGCACGGGATGATTAAATTCGCTACTCACCCTGCATCTTGTCTGTCAATATTTTCTTGACAGACAAGAGGGCGTTTCCTATACTCTTCCTCTCTGAAAGGGTGCTCTTATCAATTGGTTAAACAAATCTATAAAACTTTTCGTCAAAATACGACGGTGTAAACTAGGAATGGTTTAATCGATACGTTCGCGATAGTAAAAATCTAATAAAAAAATTAAGCGAATCGTTAAAACGGCGGAGGAAAGATATAGGTAATACTGCCATGATTAATAAAAATTCTTCAAGGAAGGGTTTGTCTGTTGTCATCATTACCCGCAATGAAGAAGATAATATCAGGGAATGTCTGGAAAGCATCAGCTGGGCAGATGAGATTATTGTCGTCGATTCCGAAAGCTTTGATAAGACAGGGGAGATATGCAGGGAATTTGGTGTCAAGTTTTTCATAGAACCATGGAAAGGCTTCGCACGCCAGAAGAACAGCGCCATAGAAAAGTCAACACGAAACTGGATATTGAGTCTGGATGCCGATGAAAGGGTTACACCTGAATTAAGAGACGAGATTAACGCCGTCCTTCAAAGCGATAATCCGAAAGACGGTTATTTCATCGCAAGGAAAAATTTCTTCCTGGGACGATGGATCAGGCGTTGCGGATGGTATCCTGATTATAACCTGCGCCTTTTTCAAAGGGGAAAGGGACTGTTTGGCATAAGAGAAGTACACGAAGCGGTTGAACTTGGCGGTGTTGCCGGTCATCTTACCTATCCGATGGAGCATCACACCTATAAATCACTGGAAGACTTTATGGAGCGACTCGATCGTTATTCAACGCTTGCGGCACAGGAACTGCTGAAGGAAAAGAAAACCTACGGAATCCACCACATACTTTTCCGCCCCTTTTATACATTCATCAATATGTACGTGTTGCGACTCGGTATTATTGAAGGGTATTACGGATTTGTGCTTTCAGTTCTCTATGCGTTTTACACCTTTATGAAATACATTAAGCTCCGCGAGTTACAGGCCTCTGAACTATGAAAATCGCGGTAGTCAGACAGAGGTATACTGATTTCGGTGGTGCGGAGCGTTATACAGCCGCTTTAGTGGAGTATCTTTTGAATTTGGGGCACGAGGTGCACGTCTTCGCCAGTGAATGGAAGATGAAAAATGATGGATCGAAAGATGGAAGGATTATTTTTCATCGCGTACCCACCCTGAAGTTGCTCTCCGTTCTTCAAGTGATAAGCTTTGCGGTTAATGTGCGTCGTCTGCTGAAACGAGAACATTTTGACATCATACACAGTTTTGAACGCACATTATATCAGGACATCTACCGTGCCGGTGATGGCTGTCACAGGGAATGGCTCGCCCAGCGCAGGAAAATCGATCCGCCGGGAAAAAGCATGCTGCACCGGATCAACCCGTTGCACGTTACTCTGCTCTGGATGGAAAAACAGATTTTTAAAGAGGGCAACTATAAAGCCATCATGGCCAATTCGCAACGGGGGAAAAATGAGATTGTGAATTTGTACGGAGTGCCGGCTGAGAAGATTCGTGTCATCTACACTCCTGTGGATTCAAAGCGCTTCTGTTGTGATAAAATCCAGGAAAAAAGTGAAAATTTACACAGACAATTCGGCATAAGTCCGGACAGACCCATTCTTCTCTTTGTCGGTTCCGGTTTCCAGCGCAAGGGGCTGCCGGCGATCTTAACGGCTCTGACCCTTCTAACATTTCCGGCACACCTGATTGTGGTGGGGAAAGAACGATTGTCGCCCTATCAACGTTTGGCAAAAAAACTGGGCGTTGATTCATGCGTTACCTTTACAGGACCAATTTCCGATGTGGCGCCGTACTATATGGGGGCCAACCTCTTCATATTCCCGACGATTTATGAACCGTTCAGCAACGTGTGCATAGAAGCCATGGCGGCAGGTCTGCCGGTCGTGACCTCCCGGATCAACGGGGCTTCGGAAGTGCTCGTCGAGGGGGAAAATGGCTACATAATAGAAGACCCTCTCAATCCGTCTGAAATCGCGGCAAAGATCCAGCAGGGACTCGTAATTTCCAGAGCTCGGGTTGCGCAAGCCAACGACAATATTCTTGGCCGGCTCACTTGGGATAATCACATAAAACAGGTTATGGCGTTATACGAGACTGTCCGAAACATAAAGAATTCATCCGGGGAGAGCGCAAAAAATGACTGACGGCTTTCCACGCATTCTCGTCATCAAGTTGAGATACCTGGGTGATGTCCTGCTGACCACCCCCGTCTTTGACGCACTCCGCTCCCGTTTTCCCGATGCCTTCATCGCAGCCGCGGTCAACAAGGGAACGGAGGACATGCTGACGCGACATCCTGCCATCGACAGGATTTTTACCGTGGAAAGGGGTTCGAACTTTTTATCGGATCTACAGAAGCAGTTCCGGTTAATAAAGGAAATTCGAAACGATAAATTTGATATGGTCCTTGATCTGACATGGAACGAACGTGCGGCAGTTCTTGCCTATATGAGCGGTGCAAAGAGAAGATTGAGCTATAAGATGGAAAGGAAAAAAGGCCTCAATCTATCGCTTTTATTTACAGACTTGATTGAAATAGAAAAAAATCTCCACATTGTCAAAAAACACCTGGAAATGACAAAGGCATTGGAATGTTTTCTCCCTTCCGCTAAACCGACCATTTATTGGAGCCCCCAAGATCAGAGTACTTGCGAAGCAATATTGAAGAACAACGGCGTATCTGATAATCTTCCCTATGTCGTTTTGCATCCATCATCCAATGCGCTTTACAAGGTATGGACTGCGGAAGGTTACGCCGCCATCTGCGATTATCTGCTGAAGAAGTGGGCGATCCTGACCATCCTGATCTGCGGCAATGACGCAGAAGAACTCCGGTTGAACCGGGCAATCTGCGCTTTGGCCAAGAGCCGCCCGCTTAATCTCGGTGGCCAATTGTCCCTGAAGCAAACAGCCGTTCTGTTGTCCAAGTCCGTTTTATTTATAGGCATAGATTCCGGTCCCATGCATATCGCTACCGCCGTGAACACGGCCGTAGTGGCCATCTTCGGCCCGTCACGATCCTGGCGATGGGGGCCGTGGGGTGAGGGCCACGAAATAATCCAAAAAGACTGGCCCTGTGTGCCGTGTGGGGAAAAAGGGTGTGATGGAACTGGCAGGAGCCGGTGCCTGGATGAGCTCTCCGTTGAAGAGGTGACAGCAGTTTTGGAACCGAGAATTAAATTGATCCTGCAGGAAAGATAAATAAGGTCTGGTGAAAAGAGAGTATGACCGATATCGGCACTTATAACGGAACCCAAGGACTGGAAAAGTTATTGCAGGAGATCAATGCTATCCTTGCAACACAAAAGAGAGCCGTAATTGCCATAGCCGGTCTCCCCGGGTCAGGGAAGACCTATCTGGTTAAGAGATTTGTGAGACTGGGTTTCGGCAACTTTGGCCGGAAAGATATTCTGGTGATTGATGACAATACGATTTATTCAACTTCATTCTGGCGATTGAAATGGGAAAAGATTAAAATTGATAAAAAATCATCCGGGAATCTTCTTGATTCCACCGGGGCAAAAGTTGTTTTCTTTTCGAATTGGGTACCGAGCCGCTTCCTGGCGTCTGCGGATATATACGTAATCTTGCAGCTTAGCGAGAATGAACGTTTAAAAAGATTGAAAAAAAGAGAGAAGAAGGCGCCGGAGAAATTTCATATTCAGAAAGACAAAGATCTGATCCCGATGGAAGAACCATTTGAATGTCCTAAGGTCATGACCCTTGTCAATCATTCCGGGGGAATGTATCGATGGCATTTAATGTGGTTAGTGAGAAGAATATTTTCGCGTCAGAAGGAATCTTGAATATTGTGGAGAATTTCGGAGTATTGGGGGATTCATTATACGACGGTCAGCAAGGTGATAAAAAATGCAGAAAAAAACTGATATTTCAGGATACCTTCATTGTTTGTAGTACTCTTTGTACCATTCAACAAACTTCTTTAATCCTTCTTCCAATGGTGTCGAGGGTTTGAAGCCTACATCTTTCATTAAATCATCCACGTTGGCGTAAGTGATGGGAACATCTCCCGGTTGCATGGGCATCATATTTTTTTGTGCCTTTTTGCCTAGATTGTCTTCCAATATTTCGATAAATCTTATCAGTTCTACGGGATTATTATTGCCTATGTTGTACAGTTTGTAGGGAGCATAACTTGACCCCGGATCGGGGTTTTTTCTGTCCCAATCAGAATTTGGTTGCGGAATTTTATCCATGACACGAACAACGCCTTCGATAATGTCATCAATATAAGTGAAGTCGCGTTTCATCTTACCATAATTGAACACATCAATGGGTTTCCCTTCTATAATAGCTTTCGTAAAAGAGAAGTAAGCCATATCAGGGCGGCCCCATGGACCATAAACAGTAAAAAATCTCAGTCCGGTGCATGGTAAACCATATAAATGCGCGTAGGTATGAGCCATCAATTCATTTGCCTTTTTGGAAGCGGCATATAGCGATACGGGGTGATC
The DNA here is from genome assembly GCA_049664145.1 of Smithella sp. Classification (GTDB taxonomy): domain Bacteria; phylum Desulfobacterota; class Syntrophia; order Syntrophales; family Smithellaceae; genus Smithella. Next base: position 3,228 of record JBATES010000258.1, on the reverse strand, counting down.
AACATTATCACTTACCGAAAAAGGAATCTTGTCATTCATTCCGTAAATAGAACTGGATGATGCGAAGACAAGATGTTTTATTTTGTTATGTCTGCAGCATTCCAGAATGTTGGTGAATCCGACAATATTGCTACTGATATAGGAATGTGGGTTTTTCAATGAGTAGCGTACACCGGCCTGGGCAGCCAAATTTATGACAACGTCGAAAGCAGTTTTGCGATAATTGGAAAAGAGGATTTCCATTTCATGGAGGTCCGCTATATCTTTTTTGTAAAAAGTGAAGTTGTTATATTTCTGTAGAATAGCAAGACGGGCAAGTTTTAGATTAATATCATAGTAATCATTTATATTATCAATACCAATAACAATATTACCATCATCAAGCAGTCGCCTGGATAGATGAAAACCAATGAACCCGGCAGCACCGGTAACTAAAACATTTTTATTTTTTATTTTCATTTTTATTGTCGATCTGCCTGAAATGCCTGTACCATATATTAAGTTAGAGTTCAGCAGTTTTTTGATAATGATGGATTGAAATCCAACATCTTTGTTGAGGTTAACGATTTCTTTCTTAGAAAATGGGGAAACCTATATGCGATTTGTTAATTTCAGGAAACGAGCAATGCCGTATAAGATAAAAAGAGGAATTGAAAATATAATCAAAAGTCCGGGACGGTCAAGTATGCCGACGGGACCGAGCAGGTAGCGGTATTTGGCTATCAGAAGAACGTAAGCAAGGAAAAAGAAAACGAACAAAGTCCCATACTCTTTTGTAATCACCCGTTTCCAGTCGAAGTGATGCTGTCTCATTGTCTGAGCCAACCCCTGTAACCGAGGCAAGAAGCGGTTTGTATCACGAACGTACTCGTCATATTCCCCCCCAAATTTCTCTCTCAGGAAACGCTCTTCTTCAAAGACAATACTTACGTAGACCAGAAGGAAGAAAGGAAAAATAGCAAGGTACATCCAGGGCGAACCGTACATCAGGCAGAACCCCAGAGCGAACAAGAGATTGCCGACATACATCGGATTGCGCGTATGTGCATAGATACCCTCTGTCACGAGACTTTTTGCAAAAACGCGTCCGTCTTTCCCTCCCCGGACAATTTTGTAGACCAGGCCGATTGTGAGACATCGTGTGGTTTCTCCAAGCATAGCCACCATCAGACCGATGCCGGTCGCAAGAATATCCCATTTCGGACTCCCCGCAAAAAATGCAGGTCGAACAAAAAGTGCCACCAGCACGTAAATCACGGGAAACAATCCATTTCGGAAGCGAAAGAAAAAAGCCCCGATGGCACAAAGAGTTTTATTCATGTAAGAATGATCCTTTTCAATCATTTTATGGCAATCATTCCGCAGAAATTATACCACCTGAAGAACATTTCGCAATGCTTAAACCCGCATTCCACAAGAAGGTCTCGGTTCTCGGAGTAATTGTACGGAATCAACACGTTCTCGAGGGCTTCCCTTTTTTGTGCAATCTCCATCTCCGAGTAGCCGTTCCGCTTTTTCATTTCGTAGTAGTATTTAATGAACAATCTGTTGATGGTCGAGTCCGGACTGAGCACCTTCTCAATGAGGATAAGACATCCATCTTTATTGATGCCGGAAGCGATCTCCTTGACCACGTTCGTGCGACGAAGAGGTCTGACAAATTGAAGGACTAGGTTCATAATGACTACGGAGGCATTTTCAATGCTCACGCCATTATTAAGATCTGAATAGATGAGCTCGCAAGGGTGCGTGATTGTATTGCTCGCCAGTTTTTCTTTTGCCTTGGCAATCATCGCCTCCGAGTAATCCGTCCCGATGAACTTTACACCGGGGGCGATCAAGGAATCAATTTGAATGAATGTCGTGCAGGTGGAACAGCCGATATCGTAGAGGTTGGTGCCGGGGACAGCAAAATCGGCCGCCATCTCCCCTATCATCCGCTGAGTCTCTGAGTAGAAAGGGACGGAGCGTTCAAGCATATTGTCAAAAACTTTGGCCGTGTCCTTGCCGAAATCGAAATCCTTCACTTGGTTCCTTTCCTTTCGGAACAGTTCATCTTTCTCCGATGACATATAACCACTCCTTTACAGCTATAGCAAACGATTTAAATAAGTGGGCATAGTTCTTTTATCTTTTTTGGTTTCCAGCGTTGCGATCTTTTAAAAACGGCATGATCGAGGTCGGAGATCGTTTCGAAATAGACATTAGTAGTTTCCTCGTATCTCATGGCGTGCCAGAGGCGCTCCTGATAATTCAGTTCCGGATGATAGGGTGGCAAATAATGGATATGCAAGAAAGTATGCTCCATCATAAACTCCTCCACTCTTGCACCTTTATGCCATCGCGCATTGTCCACCCAAAGATCGATGGTCTTTCCTTTGAAGCGATAAAGAATCTTCCGCAGGACCTGGATAAACCCATCGGTATTGCCGCTGATCCATTTCGTGATTCCATGCGATCCCTGGATGAGATCAACCCACCCAAAGATATTCAGCCGCTTCTGATGCTGACTCCGGGTATAGACAAAAGGGCGACTTCCCCTCTTTGCCCATATCCTCCCCAGTTTCGGATGCAGAGAAAACCCCGTTTCATCCTCAAAAAGAACCACTCGATTACTTTTGCTTTTCAGAGCCGTCTGGAGTTTTTTTTAATGTCGCCTGAAATTCTCCTACCCCTTCCTGTTTGGCCTGAACAAAACGGTACATCGGCCGCCTCAGTGAATACCCCAACTTTCTTATCAGTCTCTGGGCATGACGAACATGAATCTCGACATGATATGCCTTCTTCAGATATTCCACAAAAACCACACCGTCCCATCTCGCCTTGGGGATTCCGAAATCCTGGGGGGATTTCGATAAGGCCTCATCCAACTCATTCAGCACATCCTCATCAAGGCGAGGGGGGCGTCCAGAGCGGGCACGATCAGTTACCATCTCAACGCCATCAGAATTTGCCTTCTGTATCCACTTTACCACCGCCCAACGGGTCAAACCGAACAATTCTGCAACCTGAGTCGATTTCCAACCCGACAGAATCAACAACAAGCCCGCAATGCGGATGCCGATCCATGCCCCCGGTGTCTCATCCGCCTTCCGCAGCAGGATCTCCTTGGTCAAAGAGGGGTTGCGTAATGTCAATGCTTTCATATGTCACCTCCCGATATTTTGGGAAGGTAGTGTATCAAAGAACAAATTATTTGTCTACTTATTATTGTCGTTTACTATAAAT
>JBATES010000257.1:0-4591 GCA_049664145.1 Smithella sp. | reverse complement strand
CCGCGATCGGCTGTAGCGCCGGGTTATGTGCTTTTTACTGCTTTTAAAACCGGTGCCCAATTGTTCAGGTATTTCGTAAGTTCCCTGTTGGTATTTTTGTAAGCATTGTTTGCAATGAGTATTTGGTCTTTTTTCCCTAGTCCTCTTGCCTCCCAGCATTTTTTGCTATTTGTGACCCATAAATATGTTTGAATATTTTTCTGTTCTTTGTGAATGTTTTGATAAATGCTCAACAATTCAGTGGGCTTGATAATGACATAATTAATTATTTTAGTATGGAAGCTATGCAAAACAAAAACCCAATAATCAGCTTTTGAAGCCTTTATTTTTTCATAATTTAAAGTCCACCAACCGCATGACACTAGACCTTTTTGAAACGTATCTTCCATGTGCGTTACTAAAAAATCTTTTGAAAATTTGACCTGTAACGATGCTGAATATTTGTTTTCACTATCAGTGACCAGCAAATCTATACCTGTATCTTTGGAAGGAATCCACACGTTGAGATTCTTAAATTTCTCTTCAATATGTGAACCAACTAGGTACTCTCCAGCATGCACTGTAAATAATGGCTTCATAGATTATTCCTTTTTTCACATAACAATTAATATACCCGGTGGGTATTTTGCAGAATTTTATGCAATCCTACTTTATTTCTGAAAAAATGAAAAGAAAAAATACATCATAAAATCAACATAATTGAACTTTCGCCACCGGGTATTTTGTGGTAATAAGGACTAAAAGCCCGGTGGGTATATCATGGGAAATTTGTCCAATAGCATACAAATGATAATCAACGACATTAACTTTAACTTTCGGCCTACCAGTTGAGGGGTGTTTATTTTTTGCATTCATGAACTTCGATGGTCACATGCGCCAGTTCATGAACTTTGGCCAGTCGCTTTTTATATTCCTCGATGGAACAATTTTTTGCCGTTACCAAAGAAACGATACAGGCATATTTGTTTTGAGCGACTTTCCAGATATGCAGGTCGCTGATGATGGAATCTCCGTCGGATTCAATTTCATGTTTTATTTCATCGGCTAGTGGATTATCAGTTTCGCGTTGCAGCAAAATGCTGCCGGTTTCTTTCAATAACATGGATGACCAGTGGAGAATCAATCCCGCTCCCACGATGCCCATAAACGGGTCCAGCCAGATGACATTAAAATATTTGGCGCCAAGCAATGCGGCAATCGCCAGGACAGACGTCAGCGCATCGGCCACAACATGTAAATAAGCTGATTTCAAATTCAGGTCTTCATGATGATGGCTATGCGCATGATGATCATCCTCTTTATGATGGTGAGCATGTTCGTGTGAATGGCCGCCGTTGTTAAGTATGACTGCACAGACGACATTTACCGTCAAACCGATGACAGCAACAAGCAGCGCCTGATTATAATAAATGTTCAGTGGATGCAAAATTCTGTTGATTGAGGAATAAATCATGATCAGGCCGACGAGGCCCAGGACGATAGCACTGGTATAAGCACCCAGAATTTCAATTTTCCAGGTGCCGAATGTAAAGCTGCGATCCTTCGCGAATTTTCTGGCCATAATGTAGGCAATCAGAGAGATCCCCAGGGCAAAGGCATGGGTCCCCATGTGCCAGCCGTCAGCCAGCAGTGCCATGGAATGAGAAATCCAGCCAAACAGGATTTCCGCAATCATGGTGATGAAGGTGATGATCACAACGATTAACGTGCTTTTCTCAACGGATTTTTTATCGGCGTTGAACAGGTGATGGTGCTGCCACAATTCTATTTGTTCGTCATGCATAAGTTTCTTCCTATTTCAAACTAAGAAAGCCGTCGAATATCTTGCGGAATTCCATTAATTCTTTTTCCAGTGCTTTGTCTTTGTTCTTGTCCAGTACGCAATTGTCAAAGTGATCTTCCAGCAGGATCTTTGTGGCCTTGTTCAGGGCAGCTTTTACAGCGGATAGCTGCAGGAGAACCTGATCGCAGGATTGACCATCCTCCAGCATTTTTTTTACGCCCCGGATATGGCCTTCAATCCGGGACAGTCTCTTGACAACGTCTTTGGTATGTTCATGTGTGCTCATTTTCATATCCCATCCCCCCGGTGGGGATATAAAACAGGCGGCTCTGTTTGTCAATAACTTTCTTTTAGAACTTTCTGTGAAGGATTAATTGGCTAACGGATAAGCGCCAGACGAAGACACTCCAATCCGTCGAGACCCATGTGAATTAGTAAGCCGAGAGCTACAAATCTTAACTGCGGTAGGGCAAGCATCAACAGATAGGCGGCAACAGCATAATAAGAATGGAGAGGATGAAAACCGATACTGCATCGGAGGGAATCAAAGACCGGATTGGCCAGAAAATGATCCAGATCGACCACCATCGTTGAAACCATAATAAAAGAAGCCATCTTCCATCGGTCAGGAAAAGCAAACCTCGCCAGCAAAATAGGTACCGTAAAATGCAGGATGAAATGAATGATTGTCCATGGCATAAAGAATATTGTTTATTGTTTCAAATAGGAATTTCAAAGCTGGTGAATTTAATTTTGAAGCCGTGCTTTGCGGCCAGTGCTTTTATTTGATTGACCTTATTCATATCCGGCTTAAAGCCTGTTGAAAAATCATCCTGAGTCTTTCCCTCAAAGGCCAGGATCATGGTTTCCGCCATGCAGGCATAAATAAATCCGTCTTTGATGGGCAGTTTCAGTCCGATTTTTGTCTGTTCCGGCGGTTCAATCACCGCTCCGTCAATCACCAGAATATCTTTGCGGTGGTCGCAGATGTCTTTGGAAATGTTACGCGGCGAGGGAATGTCGCAGATAATTGCTCCTTGTTTGAGATTATCGGTTGTCGCCGCCAAAGGCACTTCTATGGCTGAAGTGGTAAAAATTATGATATCCGCGTCTTTGATAATGTTATCAATTACAATCTCCCGGGCAATTACATTCGTTGTTGTTTTTTGTGCATGAAGAAATTCTTTGAGCTCGTAAAGTCTTTCAGCATTCTTTGCCAGCAGGACAATAGTTTCAACTCGGCCAAGCAATCCGAGGGCACAGTTCTGCCCAATGGCGTTGGTCGCTCCCACAATAGCTACTTTTGCTTTGGAAAGGTCAACGTCGCGCAGTGTAACGGCGCTATCCAACGTTTCCAGAATGGCCGCAGAGGCAAGGCTTGAACCGGTTGTAATAGCCCCATGGGTTTGACCGGCAATGACCTGCCCCCCCTTTCCGATAATTCCCATCAGGGCCCCCAGGCCGATAACTTTCGCGCCGCTTCGTTCTCCCAGCCGTACCGCTCTCAGTATCTTCTTTAAAGCTGTTTCTTCCTTCATGGCGAGCACCTGTTTGGAAAGCAACGGACAGACAATGAAGCATCCTTCAATTTCCGCGCCTGCGGCGGAACGCAGATTTTTTGCGTGATGAATTTTAAACGGCGGCAGGAGCCTTAAAATAACTTTTATCAATGCCTGAGGCGCAAGTTTGGATATAAAACAATAATCGTGAATGTTCTGGATATTGAATGGATTAAGGACAAAGGCAAATTTATTCATACAAAACTATTTCACCGATCTTTCATTTATTCGTTTATTTCAATCGTATCGTTTACTTCTATTTCACCGCCGACCAGCACTTTGGCAAATATGCCTTCGCGCGGCATGACGCAATCGCCGACGGTGTAAAAAATATTGCAGCGGTTATGGCAGACCTTGCCGATTTGCGAAACTTCCAGCAGCACTTTCTCACCGACTTTCAATTTTGTGCCGACGGGGAGCGACGGCAGATCAATCCCTTCGATGGTGAGATTTTCCGCGAAATCACCGTACTGGACATTAAGGCCTTTGGCCCTGATTTTCTCAATGCTTTCTTTGGCCAGGAGGCTGACCTGCCGGATGATATCCGCTTCGGCGTGGGCATCGTTTTCCAGTCCCAGATTTTCCAGAAACAGTCCGCATTCAATGTTGTTTTTCTTTTCTCCCTTTTTGGGGGAGATATTCACCGCCAGAATTTTCCCGATCTTTTTTTTCATAAAAATTGTCTACCTTAAAGTTTTAATCTTCTGTCAATTTTTTGCCGCGCCAGATCATATAGATTGCCGGATAAATAATCAACTCCAGGATGGTGGAGGAAATCACGCCACCGACCATCGGCACGGCAATGCGTTTCATATAAAAACCTCCTTAAGATAAAGGGGAAGGGGATGATCCGTTCGCCCCCGTAATAATTTCACTTTGTCTTATATCTTTACTCTCCTCAGCCTGAGGGCATTTCCGACCACGGAAACGGAGGAAAGGCTCATAGCCGCCGCGGCAATCATCGGGCTGAGAAGAATGCCAAAGTTGGGGTAGAGGATGCCCGCCGCGATCGGCACGCCGAGAATATTGTAAATGAAAGCAAAGAACAGGTTTTGCTTGATATTGGCTATTGTGGCGCTGCTCAAACGCCTCGCGCGGACAATGCCGGTGAGGTCGCCCTTCACCAGGGTGACGCCGGCGCTTTCCATGGCAACATCCGTGCCCGTTCCCATAGCGATACCCACTTGTGCCTGAGCCAGAGCGGGGGCATCATTGATCCCGTCACCGGCCATGGCGACAACATGCCCGC
>JBATES010000256.1:0-19830 GCA_049664145.1 Smithella sp. | reverse complement strand
TCACTCAAGCGGACGAAGTCAGCCGACAAAATCAGTGTCATCATTCCCGTTTACAACGGAGAAAAGTATCTTGATGAAGCTTTGCAGAGTGTCCTGAATCAATCCGTGAAACCATTTGAAATCCTGATTGTCGATGATTGCTCCACGGACAGAACAGCGGAAATAGCGCAACGCTATGGCGACAGCATCCGCTATATCAGGCGAGAAACAAACGGTGGAGCCGCCGCCCGCAATGACGGCGTGAAAAGTGCCACCGGTGATTGCATCGCCTTTCTGGATGCCGATGATTACTGGGACAAAAATAAGCTTGAACTCCAATTGCGCGAAATGAAGAAACATAATGCGCCGGATATGATCTTTGGGATGAGCGCTCATTTTTTTAGTCCGGAAACAGGTGATGACTTCCGTCGAACATATTACTGTCCTGAAGAACCGGTAAAGGGTTTCCATCCCGGCTTGATGCTGATAAAGCGGAATAATTTTTTAAAGGCGGGGTATTTTTCGACAAAGTACAAGACAGGAGAATTTATTGAATGGTATCAGCGCGCTTTGGAAGCGGAAATGACCTCTTATGTTTTACCGGATGTTTTGATGTACCGCCGGATTCATCCCCTTAATCATGGAATTGTGGAGAAAAATCAAAATGATGATTACGCGCGTATTGCCAAAGACGTGATTATGCGCAGAAGAAAGAAGGAAGCGGATGGTCAAACCTGACGAACTGTTGCTGTTGCACGCTATCCTGGAAAAAAGCGACAGCACAGCCATTGAATATTATAAGAAATGGCTGTGCATTATCAATCTTGACGATGTTGAAGGGGGAAGTTTCCGTCTTCTGCCGCTGCTTTATAAGAGATTGTCCCAAACCGGTCTAGATCTTTCGCACCTTGAAAAATTAAAAGGCATTTATCGTCAGAATCTGTACAAAAACAGCCTTCTTTTCCATAAATTTCTGGCGGTTCATGCCGAACTGGAAAAATTGGAAGTGCCTGTTGTTGTGCTCAAGGGTATCGCTCTTGTCGCCGCTTATTATGACGATATCGGTATCCGGCCAATGAGTGACGCGGACTTCCTTGTCCGTGAAAATGATGTCGAAAAAGCGCTTCGATATTTCAAGGAACAGGGCTGGCAGGGCAAGAATGGCTCATGGCTGGGAAAGTCTGCCAAACATATTCATTCTCTCGATTTGATAAGCCCGGATAAATATGAAATTGATCTTCACTGGCGCGCTTATTATCAGTGTTCATGGGATGGTGCGGATGAAGAACTCTGGAAGCAGACAGAGGACGTTTCATTTAAAGGATTAAAAATTAAAATCTTGAATCCGACGCAGCAAATTTTGCATAATTGCGCCCATGGTGTCAGATGGAACGCCCTATCCTCAATCCGCTGGATTGTTGACGTACTGACGGTTCTGAAGAAAAGATCTGATGCGATTGATTGGGAAATGCTGGTGTCCGAAGCCGCTGCGCGTCACCTGAGTTTAACGATGTTTTATGCCTTGAATTTTTTAAAAAACGAATTTGACGCCCCGGTGCCGGGGAAGGTTTTAAACCAACTCGACTCGCTGCCCAGAGATTCCCAGGAGATTCATTTTTTCCGTGTACTGACGTCGCCGCCCAATCTGCGAAACAGAGTATATAAAAAATGGTTGATGCACAGTTACAGTATGGGCAATGTTTCGTTTTTGAGAAAAGCTGCCGCATTTCCCGATTTTATCACTAGGGCTTTTTATCAGGTGCCTTTTTATATACGCAAAAGAATCCGACAAAGAAAAATTCAGCGTCATTCCTCCTGAATGACCATTCCGCGCTGGAAGTCGGATGCCCTTGTTCCTGTCTTAGCGAAAAATGTTTTTTCGACTCAAATGATGGAATTTTTCAAGAAGCAGATAACGGGCATAATAAAAAAACTCTTTGGCCAGAGAATATCCTACGTTGCAGTGAAGGGCACATTGGTGGCAGTCATTATTTTTAATAGTGCGCCTCATATTTCTGCTTTTTTTTGAAAACCATATTTGATGAGGTTCGGATTCTTTGATATGCCCGTAAATAAATCGGCTATCGAAATCGCATCCGCGCATGACTCCCCTTGCATCAATCTGCAAATAGTGATGGAGCAACAAACAGGGCAGGCGTCGTTTTGCCCCCATGGATAAATTGAAATAATCCTGCCAGTAGGCCCTGTCAAAAGTCCTCAGGCGCGGCATAAGTTCATTTTTAATAATTTTTTGAAGTTCGGCGAGTTGTTTTGGGCTGAACTGGAGATGTTTTTTTACGTCCTCATCGTTCGTAAAAACATCGGAAACGCAAATCGGCGAAAAAGTAAGAGGCAGATTATTTTCCTCGCCGTAAGCCGCAATTTCTTTCAGATGCAGAACATTCAGGGGCTGAACTACGCAATTGACGGAAAGGAATAAATTATCATTTTGTTGGATTTCTTTTAAATCCGTGAGGGTCTTCGTTACCTTTTCAAACGCGTCAGGCACGCCTCGAATTTTCCCGTGCAGGTGACCAATACCATCCAATGAGACGGAAACGTATAATTTTATATTGCCCCGGCCTTGAGCCAACTTCAGCAGGTTTTTCACGGCATGGATAACGCGTCGGTTATCAAAACCGTTCGTGCACAAAGTGATGCCCCTGATGTTCCGGCATGATTTCAGGACGCCTTCGGCAATATCCGCCAGGTCCTCCCTGAGCGTGGCTTCGCCGCCGCTGAGTGTCAACATTTCCAGCGACGAAAATAGCTTGTCCTTGAATAGCGCTTCGATGCTCTGCGGTGAAAGTTCATCGCATTTATTATTTTCTTTCCAGAAAATACAGGATGGACAACGGGAATTGCATCGATGGGTTACCCGGATGGTTGAAAATGTCGGTTTAGGACTATATAACTTTCCCGCCGCGTGAAATTTGATGCCCTCGATAATAAAACGCGGAATTTTAAGAATATTCTTTAAATTGACAGGATCTTCTGATTTCACAAAAGGCCTTTTTAAAACTATTGATAAATTGTCACTCCAAATTGATAAGAATTGGCTTTTACAGTGAGGCAGCATAGAAGGTGAGCGCTTGTAAGTCAAGGCAATCTTGACCAGAATATTCTGCCACAAGATATGGTAACATCAATCATCGATACTTTAATATTTCTTGAAAAAATCAAGAACAGTTTCTTCAACTCTGCCGTTTATTGATTTTATCAGGCCATATACTTTTTTCCTGGTTTCTTCATTATCCGGCGAAATATTCCGTATATTGTCTTTTGTTTCGGCTATGTCCCCGTGAATATTTTCTACCGTCGAAACCACTTGATTAATGCTTTTAAAAACCAGCTTTGCCATTGAATCGTTATTTTTCATAAATCCTCCTTTCATGAACGACGTTGATTCGGCGTCTTTCGCGCATAACATATATTAAGCACATCTTATTGTCAATACTAAAAGCAATAATATTTGCTATTAATATTGCTTTTTATGTTGACATAAGCATTCGACATGTATATAGTCCATTCAAATACTGATCAAAGGAGGAATCAGCATATGGCGATTTTAAAAAAAGAAGAAAAGCAACAGTTCAAAAACGCACTGTTAAGGGTAAGCGTACCGGCCCCGCTTATGGCCGAGATTAGGAAGATCAAGAAACTATGTAATGATAATGGTTTCTATTTCGACATCAAGCCCGATGTGATCAGGGCTGTCGAAAAAGCGATTGCCGAAGCCAAAGAACTTATCAATAGCGAAAAGAATAAAAAAAATTAAATGATCGGTTAAAGGAGGAATGATTATGGCAGGTAGAAAAGCAAAAATAGGGTTTGGTTATCATCTTGCGGCCTATCTGGCTGTTAACGCTGTTTTAATATGGATCAACATGGATATGTTTCCGCAGCAAGCCTGGGCGCAGTGGCCGATTATCGTTTGGGGTATCGGATTGGCCTTCCATGGGCTCAGCCTCGTGCCATCATCTCAAAAGCAAAACCAGGGACTGTTTTATCATCTGGCTGCCTATATTATAATGAATGCCATTTTAATTTTTATCAATCTCACGACGACACCTGATTTTTTGTGGTTTAAATATCCGCTCATTATCTGGACATGTATGATTGCTTTCCATGGATGGCGCAGCTACCCAAAACACAAGATTACAAACGCATAATGCGGGCGGTATCAGCCATTGCCTTTCCCCGGCGTGTTAAAGGTGCGGACGGAAGAGAACTGATTTTCCAGAAAAAAAATCCCCCTCAAGCTCCGTTGCCTTGAGGGGGTTTGTAACACAACAGATCATGTTTCTGTTGCAGCGGTTATACTTTACTTCTTTGTTACCTTCTCTGCCTTTTTCAATCCCGCTGCCTCGTATTCAGCAAAGCTGAAAGAATTATTAAAAAAGGTTAAACGAAATGTAAAAGTTTAATGATTAGCGGACAAGCAGAACCGGAATCGGACTTTTATGGATAACGTGCGAGGTTGTGCTGCCGAGTAACAATTCGCGCAGGCGGTTGTGTCCATAGGCGCCCATAACCATCAATTCCACAGAACCTTCTTTGATGAACCTGATAATTTTATCAGCTTCTTTGCCGGCGACGGTTATTGTTTCACAATCGGCAATGGGTGATTCTTTTTGATTGGCTTCTTCAATTTGATCGATTAAATCAGCCGCTTTCTTTAAATCTGCTGTAACGATCAACACCGTCAGCGGCCATACGTTTTGCCGGGATAATTGCAAAGAAAGATTAAGAGCTTTAATGGCCGGCCCACTACCGTCATAGGCAAGCGCCATGCTTTCTATCTCTATAAAAGTCTCAGGCGTTACCAGAACCGGTTTGCCGGAATTACGCACAACCGCCTCGGCAACCGAACCTATGAGCCCGCCTTCCTTCAGGTGAAAGTGCTCTCCTTTTTTCGCCATCAAAATCAAGTCGGCGTTCCGGGCTTCTTCAATGATGATGGAGCTGACTTTACCGATTTCTTTCTTTACCTCAGATTTTACACCCGCTTTTTGGCAGCGTTCCTGAAATTCTTTGAGAATGAAATCTGCTTTTTCCTCCAGTGATTTTTCAATGGCGTCAAAAAAACCTTCATAAGGAGGCATTCCGACTGCTCCGGAAATATCCGTCAGCATCGGCCCCTGGATTAAATTAACGTCAATGACGTGGAGTCCGGTTAAAGAAGCTTCCATTTTCCGGGCAATATAGATTCCGTATTCCAGAGCTGTATTGCTGTTTGTGGAACCATCGGTGGGAATTAAAATGTTTTTGATCATCATGACTCCTTTCCCGAAGAACGATTATTTGTCTTTCTTATCGAAGTGTTTCAAATCCTGCAGCAGACCGGCAACCTCATGCTCTTCCCAAACAGGCGTGGAACCGTTTTCCTCACTGTCTGTTAACTGAACCTGGGAACTGGTCTCTGTAAAAAAAAGAAATTCTCCGATAGTTTTCCCGTTTTGAAAAGCGGCTTTTTCCTTAATTTCACCGCTTTTAAAATAGGCGCAGTATTCTCCCTCTCTCTTGTCGTGTTTGAAAAATCCTTTTTCTTTAATCTGTCCGTTTTTATAGTAACAAATATATTCGCCTTCAAATTTACCTTTTCTGAACTGCTCCTGTGCCTTCAGCTGCCCCGTCTTGAAGTAAATCTGATAGGTGCCTTCCAATTTGCCGTTCTTATAGTATTCCTTTTCTCTCATATTGCCGTTTTCAAAGAAAGATGTATATTCACCGTCCAGTTGATCATTGACAAAGTTCCCCTTTTCCTTGATGTGACCGTCAGGATAATAGATGATCGCCGGCCCGTTTTTTTTACCATTCGCAAAATGAATGTGCGACAGCACCTGACCGTTATGGTAGTAAGCGAAGTATTCACCCTCCAGCTTGCCCTGCCGGACGAATTTTCTTTCCTTCACTTTTCCGTCGGGGAAAAGTACCGTTTTTTCTTTAGGGGCGGAATCGACTGTATCCATTTACGCTGTTTCTCTTATAATATTTTGATTTTATTAAATTAATACAAAGTTTGGCGAAATTTTATTACATCTTATTGATGGATACTGTATTGATTCGTCACCACATCATCTTCAGATTTCCAAGTCATTGCTTTTTTTAAACAATCATTTATGATAATGCAACAAAAATAATGAGACTCGCTAAGAACGAGTGTAACGAAGTTCGAAGCGTTAGTCGAATTATCCCCGAAGCACAGCGGAGCAGGATTATTTTCTGATGAATAAATTAGTTTAATTTTTTGCGGAAAAAAGCTATTAGAAGCGGGCAGAATTATTTTTTTATCCCTGAAAATAAAGCATTGTTGTGACAAAGAGATTATTTGATGTTTACGCCTAATCTGGATACAACAAGAGTCGCCATCATCGGCCCCGGTCGTCTGGGCACCGCTTTCGCCTATAAACTGGATCGGGACAATAAGCGCGTGGATATTTATTATCACGACACGGACGTCTGCAAGGCGATCAACTCCGATCGTTTGAATCCCTTGCATTTGACCGAGGACCTCGCCACCCGCCTGGGAGGGATGGAAAAAGTGCCCCGATTTTCCGATAAAGTCCGCGCGACAAACGATCTGGAATACATTATCGAAAATAACGATTTAATCATTCTCGCCATCACGATGAACCGCCTGCCGGAAATGCTCAATTATCTCAAACCAATGATTGACAGAAAAGCCGGCGAGACCTGCTTGATTTCTCCGATTAAAGGTTTGATTTCCGATGAGATTTCCAAAGAACTGATCACGCCTTCCCAGCTGATCAACAACAGTCTGTACAATATAAAACATAAGTATCAGATCGTGAGCATCGGCGGTCCTTTTTTCGACATGGACATCGCGCTGGGCAACCCCGTGTGCCTGACCGTTGCCGGCAAAAGACGTATCGCCAATTTAATCAGAGAAGATTTGCTGAAATTCAACCGCAAGGAAATAAATTCGTACTACAATTTTGATATTGTCGGCGTGGAAGCCTGCGGCGCTTTGAAAAACGTGGTGGCTAATATTAAAGGACTGACCGATTCGCTGCAACTGGGCGATTCCATTCCTGGCACTATTTTCGCCCGCTCCGGCGTGGAGATTCGTTCGCTGTCCCGTCTTATGGGCGGCGGTTTTCAGGCTTTCCAAAGTCAGGCCGGCGTGGGAGACATGTACGTGACCGTTTCATCACTGGCCAGCAAGAACTACCGCTACGGAAAATATTTTTACGAACTCTATACCGGCAACCCCATCGAAACCAATCTGCGTGTTCTCGAAAAAATCGACGGGACGCCCGAAGGGCCCAACACCGTCAGAAACGTGCACAAGTATCTGGAAAAGAAAAATATGTACAGTCCGCTCTTTTCCTGCGCCTACCACATATTCAACGAAGCCGGAGAAAAAGGCGCAATTAAAGAGATGATCATCCAGGCCTGCCAGTACGATAAAAGAAACAAGGAGTATATTGACGCGCTATCGAGGGCGATGTACCGTATCCTGCCCAATCACTGGTACCGCCGCGATAAAAGTCTTTTAGATTAAGGAATTATTTCAGTTCTTCTTCTCTCACGATTTCTATTTTAATCATCGTGATGAGTTCCTGAAAGACCGGGAGAACGTCCTTGCGAAATCGTCCGGCTACGCAGACATACATGATGTCGTCGCCGATATTAAGATGGCCTTCATTAATCCAAACCCGGATGTCAACAATACCATCTTTCGTTTTAAATTCACGCACGGCATTGGCAAGTTTGGCTTTGTCATAGGAAAGATTCATCGCCCCAACCTTGCCGCCTTCTTTTGACGTCGCCCGAACGATTCCGTTATGAGAAAGAATCATTCCCAGACTGTCCGCCGGCGCTTCTTTTTTTATTTCTTTTATCCATTCGTCAATCATAAAAGCCTTCCTTTTACTATCCCTTATCTTTATTATCTATCTTATCTAAAAATTCCAGGACCTTCTTTTTAACTTCATCCGCCGTTTTACCGCGCAATATTCCATGATGATTGGCATCTACCCGCAGCAGTTGTTTTTCCTGGGAGCCAAGCTTGTCGAAGATTTCCTGCCCACTGACCGCATCCACGACCGGATCACCGGAAGCCTGAACGACCAGCGCCGGGTCGACCACTTTTTTCAAATGATTTTCAACAAACCTCATCAGCTTATCCAACTCATACGCTCCCCGGACGGGATTGCGGAGATAATTTATTTCCGGATTTTCCGGTTTATTTTCGACAAACTCCATTTTCAATTTATCCACATGAATTTTTGTCAGCAGCGTATTCCATGCCACCACAAACGAAGAAAACTTGGAGGCGATGTTCTTCAGTTTCATGGGAGCGTTGATGGAAATAACGCCGGCAAACCTGCCGGGTTTATTAGCCGCCTGCAAAAGGGCAATGCCGCCGCCCATGGAAAAGCCGGCTATAGAAAAAGTTTTGACACTGTTCTTCATGATGATGTAAGCGCGGCTTGCCGAATCGTACCATTTCTCCCAATTGCGGCTGGCCAGATCTTCCGGCGCGGTTCCGTGTCCCCGGAGGCGGACGCCGTAAACATTATAGCCGTTCTGGTGCAGATAATCCGCCAGCGGCCTGATTTCTTCCGGCGCCGCCATGTAGCCGTGAACAAGAATGATTCCTTTTCTACTGAAAAAACGCTTCAGAAAAAAAGGCTCGCCGATGTTTTTCGGTTTGCTCTCGGACGGCAAATAATACTGATGATAATCCTGATCGAAAAGATCTTTATCCCGTTTGATAAAAGTCTTTCTTATTTTCCATTTCAGAAAAAATGCCGGAATAAATTTCTGCCAATCCATGGCTCTGGTCAAATTGCGCAGGGGTTCTATTTCGTTTTTGAGAACTTCGATAATATTGTCTCTTCGGATGGTATGGAAATCAGCTTTCACCCTGAAGCGTTCGCTGTTTTTCGTGATGATCCCGTTTTCTCTTGTGATGTAGTTATTGGCAATCGCTTCTTGAATAAAAGTCTCGTATTTTTCATGATAATCATCGGTAAGCAGATAAAACTGTTTCCGATAAAGAGCTGTGTGACAATTGGGCATCTTGATTTTTCTCAGATGTTCGAGAGCCAGAAAAATTCGTTTTTTGAAATCGTTTTCACTGAAAGTGTCCTGTGCGTAGCTGGCCAGGATATAAGACATAATATGGTCATGATTGACTGTTGTCAGAGCGTATATGGCATTCATATAATCGTACATCAAACGAATACACACATTCCGGAAAGTGGGTATTCTTTTAAAATCTCCGGTATTCAGATAGAGATTCCTGTCGGCCATCATCCTTTTCGTTTTCCATTTTGAAGTTACATATTTTTTTACAGCAATAGGTTCGCCGAAGTTAATATCAATATCCACTTTGCCCAGGACGATGGGACCTTCAATTTCCAACTCTTCCTGAATACGCGTTGAAATATCATGAAAATATTTTCTGACAAGCCTGCTGAGAACGTTTTCTTTTGCCCGCACGGGATAGTAGGTAATGTTTACGGGCACAACATGTGTTTCCTTGCTGATGATTTTGTCGATATCGCTTACGTCCAAATCAAAACGTGACAGGATGTGTGCCATCGCAGTTTGATCACCGCGGGATTTCATAATGCGCAATTTTTCACGCAGAAACTCCGACAGCAGAGCAATCTGTGCCGCTCCGGTATGAGGTGGCCTGCGGATGCCGGCGTTATAAACCAAATACTTGCCCTTCTCGACAATCTTCTTATCCTTAATGATTTGACCTTCGGGGAAAATAACGACCGGATGACCGTCTGTGAGGAGAGCATTAATACATATTTTATCTCTGTTGGGATCGGCAATGGAAACAGCGCCGACATTATCCATAAATTCTTTCATTCTGCCGTCGAAAAAATATTGAGCAGCCAGCGAAACAGGATACTTTTTGATGTGTTTTCTGATGATATAGGGAATCAAACCGGTTTCCAGGCGCGTGAAATGATTCACAACATAGACAACAGGCTGATCGGGTATCTTTTCGATGCCGTGGAGGCGAACATCAATCCCCGCTGTTTTTATCAAGGTATCAATCGCCGTTGCGACAACATTTAATAAATCGTCCGATATATTCATGGTTTTCGTTCTTCAGTCTTCAATCTTTCTACATCAGCCAATACTTTTCTCAAAACATCCGGGTTATTGGTAAAAATACCACTTACTCCCATACCGATAAATTTTTTCATATTTCTTACGTCATTGACCGTGTAAATATTTACCGGAATGCCATGCAATTGAACATCAACCAACCACTTTTTATTCCATTCCGATTTAGAACAATTAAAAGCATCGGCTCCCAGGGAATGAATGATATCCGAAGGCAGTTTTGAGCCGTAAATTCTTTTCTCAAACAGCACGGCCACTGTCGCCGTTTTATCAATTTGTTTAAGATGAATAACGGCGCGCGGATCAAAGCTGGAAAAAACGACATGCTTTTTCATACCTTTTTGTTCGACAATTTTTAGACATTTTTCTTCAATGCCGCCGGAGATAATCCGGCCAACGGCTTCCGTTTTGATTTCAACATTTACAGCCATTCTATTCTTGCAGATATCCAGAACCTCAGCCAGTGTCGGAATTCTTGCATTTTTAAATTTCCGGGCAAACCAACTTCCTGCGTCTAATTTTTTTAAGGAAGCAAGGGTATAATCGGTAATTCGTCCCCGGCCGTTTGTGCAGCGCGAAAGTTTTTCATCGTGAAAGACAACGACTTCCTTATCCGAGGTAAGCTGGACATCCAGCTCCACCATGTCCGCGCCCAGGGCAATCGCTCCTTCAAACGAAGGAAGTGTGTTTTCAGGATAATACGCCGATGCCCCACGATGCGCAATTATCGTAAATTCATCATCCTCCCGAACATGACAGCTGAACAAGCGATAAGGTTTGCCCATTTTCCCGGACTCCATTTCTTACGTCTTCGGCGTACCTGATTGATCTTCAAACAGGTTACTATCCCAGGCGTGATCATTCGCATGGGTGTTACCTTCCCTGTCCTTCGTCAGCAACTGTTCCTGAATTTGAATCTGTTCTCGAGTATTAAAAATATAAGCGCTCTGATCATGACGATGCCGGGCCAGTTCTTTGAGAGCAGCCTCGTCATACTTGATAAAATTCTGAGCCGCTCGCGTGGCGGTGTATTTGCGAACACCAAGATGAACCAAAACGTCAACCCCCAACCGCACGGAGGTATCAAGCGATTCCCGGTAAACATCGTTAATCCCCATATCGAAGAGTTCGTATGCATCCTGGCGGTTTTTCGCCCGCACCATGACCTTTAGATTGGGGAAGCTTGCTTTTATTTTTTCCACAAGATCAAAATTAATTTCCGGCGAGTCAATAGCAGCGATCAGAATCCGGGCATCCCCTGCCCCTGCCGATTTCAGAATGTCAACACGCGTGGCATCGCCGTAAAAAACCTTGAATCCCATTTTTCTGAGCAGGTCAACCCGGTCGGAATCATTGTCCAGAATGGTCGTCTTCACTCCGTTGGCTCTCAGAAACCTGCCGATGGTGCTGCCAAAATGGCCGAATCCGGCAATAATGACGGGATTGCTCTCATCAATCGCGTCCGCTTCTTTCTCCTCTTTTTCTTTTGTTCCAAAATGTGGCAGGATTAGACGTTCATTCATTAAAAGAAGCAACGGCGAGATCGTCATGGTGATGGCGGTAACACCCATCATCATATCCGTCCAGTAAGCGGATAAAATATCAAGCTGATGAATGAAAGAAAAAAGAACAAAAGCGAATTCTCCAACCTGTGCCAGCCCGAGCGTGAACAATAAATTCTGATCAAAGCTCAACCGCACCACGGAACCGCTGAGAAAGAGCACAGCCGCTTTGATGATCATAAACGAGCAAACCAGCGCAAAGATCGTTGATGGATTGCTGACAATCAATGAGAAATTGATGGAGGCCCCGACCGCAATAAAGAATAAACCCAGCAGAATACCTTTGAACGGTTCGATATCGCTTTCCAGTTCATGGCGGAATTCGCTGTTGGCCAGCACAACACCGGCCAGAAAAGTTCCCAGTGCCGGGCTGAGTCCTACCCAGATCATGAGGGAGGCAGTGCCGACGATGATGAGCAGCGCCGCCGCCGTGAATAATTCGCGCAGATGCATGCGGGCGATGAACCGCAGAAAAGGGATGACCAAAAAACGGCCGCAAATGACAACCGCATTGACGGCAATCAAGAGTGTCAGGGTCTGCGCCCAACCGGGAAGACCGGCAATGAACGAAGCGTGTTCAGTGGACTGGGGTTGTGAACCTGACATGGCCAAAAGCGGCAGTAGCGCCAAAACGGGAATAACGGAAATGTCCTGAAAAAGCAGAACCGCAAAAGAACTTTTTCCCGCTTCCGTTTTCGTTAATCCCTTTTCCCTCAGCGTCTGCATGACAATGGCGGTCGAGGACATGGAAACAGCCAAGCCGCTGGCCAGTGCGGCCTGCCAGGTGAATCCCATAAAAAAAAGCAGCGTGAGGATCAATACTGCCGTCGCAAATATTTGCAGGGAACCGATTCCGAGAATAAGATTGCGCATTCGCCAGAAATGGGTTGGATCAAGTTCCAACCCGATGAGAAACAGCATCATCACCACGCCGAATTCGGCAAAGTGCATGATGTCTTTGCCTTCCTGACCGACAAAACCCAGGACAAAAGGTCCGATGATGATTCCGCCCAGAAGATAACCGAGGACTGAACCCATCCCCAGTTTTTTGGAAAGAGGAACGAAGACCACCGCAGCAGCCAGATAGATCAAAGCATCCTGGAGAAAAGTGCTGATCACGGTTTTCCTCCCTGCGTCTCCTGAATAATCCAATCGTTAAGGAATTCAAACTTTTTGAGTTTTTCCATATCGAAAGCACCGTTTGTCAGTTTCGTCAGAAGTGTTCGATACAGGGTCGCATGAGATTTCAAAGATTCGGTTGTCAGCAGGTAAGTTCCCGTAACGACGAAAGGTGGCAAATAAATCATTTTACAAAGAGTTGCCGTCTGATCGAAAGGGAAAAGAAACTCCCTGATGGTGAAACGATTATGGGCATGGACGGTATATGCTTCTCGTGTCCCGCCGGCGGTGATCACATTAAAGATAATTTTGTCTTTTAGATTATCCACGTTTTTGCCGTGCGCCCACCCGTGTTCCAGCACCAGGTCAATCCATTGTTTGAGCATCGCGGGAGCGCCATACATATAAAAAGGATGATGCCAGATGATAATCTGATGCTTCAGGAGAAGTTTTCTTTCGCGGTCCGTATCAATATTAAAATCCGGATATTGCTCATACAGATCATTCAAGGTAACGCTCTCCATGCGATGGACATCAGCAAGCAAAGCACGATTCGTCTTTGATTGTTCAAAACGCGGATGAGCAAACAGGATAAGAATGTTGTTCATGAATCACCTGTGCGTTATGGAAATCTTTAATGTTTCCATGAAGCTTTTAGCATATTTAAAGATAGAGTTCTTTATTTTTTTCTCATTTACAAATCCGCATAAAAAGAATATCTTGCAGCGAACCGGCAATCCGGAATGCCTGAAAAGGGAGGTCAGTGATGAAAGTACTGGGAATTATGGGAAGTCCGCGTATCGGCGGCAACAGCGATATTCTGCTGGATGATGCTCTGGCCGGTGCGGAAAAGGCAGGCGCGCAGGTAGAGAAAATTATTCTGGACAAAAAGAAGATCTCCGGCTGCAGGGATTGTAAGAAATGCAACGAGACCGGCATTTGTGTCCTCAAGGATGACATGCCGGACATTCACAATAAAATCCTGGAAGCGGACGCCATCATTCACAGTGTACCGGTTTACTTCTGGTCCATGACGGCGCAGATGAAAGCTTATCTCGACAGATGGTGCGCATTTTTTGATGCCAACTGGAGCTGGCAAAAGGCTTATTACCCCAAAATGAAAGGCAAACCCATCGGGCTGATTACCGTTTGCGGAGTTCCAAACGTCCATACGGCCGACCCTGTTGTGCACAGTTTCAAATCAACGGTGACCATGACCAAAATGAAATGGCTGGGTGAAGTCATGGCGTCCGCCAGCGACAAAGGAGATATTCTCCGGGATGAAAAAGCAAGAAAGAAAGCGTTTGAGCTGGGTGAAAAAGCAGCCAAAATTTAATTTTTTTAAATAATTTAGAAAGAGCAATGACCATGATTAAAAATCCACTCCATTTATTAATGAATCCACAATCCATCGCGGTTGTGGGAGCGAACAATAATCCTTCCAAGATGGGCACCATCCAGGCCGTGAATATTTTTAAAGATGGGTACCGCGGTAAGTTTTATCCGATTCATCCGAAGGAAAAAACCGTTTTGGGGTTTACCGCCTATGCGTCACCGGAAGATTTGCCCGAAGCTCCCGATCTGGCCATCCTGATTGTTCCCATAAGAGCGGTTGCTTCCCTGCTGGAGAGTTTCGGCAAAATCGGCACGAAGAGAGCTATCGTTATCACTGCCGGCTTCAAGGAAACGGGTTCGGCCGGACATGACATGGAAAGGAAAATCAACGAAATAGCAGACCGCTATCAGATGCGTTTTGTTGGCCCCAATTGCATGGGAATCATTAACTCTCAGATTTCGCTCAACACAACTGTCCTGCCCACGGCTAAGGAACCGGGGTTGCTGGGATTCGCCTCGCAAAGCGGTACGTTTCTGAGCCAGACGCTGCCCTATCTGAGAAAAAGGGGCATCCGCTTCAGTAAAGCCATCAGCCTGGGCAACGAGGCCAACATCAATATGATTGATGCTCTGGAATATCTGGGAAATGATGAGCAGACCAAAGCGATTATTCTTTACATTGAAGGACTCCGTGATGGAAAAAGATTTTTAGAAGTCGCCCGCAAGATCACGCCGCACAAACCCATCGTGGCGCTATACGTGGGCGGTTCAGCTTCCGGAGCGCGAGCGGGAATGAGCCACACGGGAGCCATGGCCGGTCCGGATTTTCTCTACAGCGGCATTTTCAAACAGGCGGGTATCATCCGCGTGAATTCCATTGAAGATCTCTACGCCCATGGTTGGACGCTGGCCACGCAGCCGCCGCTGAGGGGCAGGCGAATCGGCGTAATGACTAATTCCGGCGGTCCCTCCACAACCATAGCCTGCACCTGCGATGCGGTTGGTCTGGAGGTTCCCCGTTTTTCCGATAAATTGCAAAATGAAATCAGAACCCATATCGAACCCCATGCCTCCGCGGCCAATCCCGTTGATATGACGTTCGATCTGAGTATGGATAAACTGGCGGTAACCCTGCCGGAAATTGTCTTGAAAAGCGGTGAAGTTGATGCGGTAGTTCTTCATGGAACCATGATGACCGGTTATTTGAAAGAAATTTATCCCAACCTGAAGGAGATCATCGGCAATATTTCTCTGGAAGAATTTCTGAAATTTGGCAAAATGGACTGGACGGTTGCTAATCCTACATTTGAATTGTCCCGCAAATATAAAATGCCGATGCTGATCTCTTCTTTCTTTGACCATGAAGATAACTACATTCAAGGCTACATGGACACGAACACGCCGGTTTTTTACTCTCCGGAGAATACAGCGCGGGCTTTGAATTCGCTGTATCAGTACAAGCAAATCAAAGAACGCGCCCCCCGTAAAGAAGCCGCTTTGCCAAAAATCAAAAAGGCGGCAACAGAGATTATTCATCAGGCCTTAAAAAACAAACAGAAGGCGCTGGATGAATACGAAGCTAAAAAATTGCTGGCCTGCTATGGCGTGCCGGTAACAAAAGAAGCTCTGACCGAAAAGGTTGAAAACGCGCTCTCAGCCGCCAAAAAAATCGGCTATCCGGTGGCATTGAAAGCCTGCAGTTGGGAAATCATGCACAAAAGCGGCAAGGGACTCATCGCGTTGAATGTGGAAAACGAAATCCAACTGAAAAAGGAATTTAAAAATATCCAGAAAAACGCGGGGAAAAAGATTACGGTACTGATTCAGGAAATGCTGAAAGGCAACCGGGAATGGCTCGCGGGCATGACGCGCTTTGCCGGATTCGGCCCGGGTGTCGTTTTCGGTCTTGGCGGCATTTTCACGGAAGTTTTCAAAGATACAACTTTGCGCCTTGCTCCCCTTGCCGATGAAGACGCGCGCGAAATGTTTGCCGATATCCGCGCCCGCAAACTGCTTGATAAATTCCGGGGAATGCCGAAGGTAAAATTAAACAGACTCTCGAAAATAATTCAGACACTGGGAAATATTGCCCTGCTGCATCCCGAAATCGCGGAGATCGATCTTAATCCGATCATCATCAATGGGGACGAGCCGGTGGTCGCCGACGCTTTATTTGTGCTGGAAGTTAAATAATGCTTGACGGTTCTTAGCGCATAACAATTATTTGGGAAATTCCATGGCTCAGAAATCGAATGGCGGCATATTCCTCATTGTCATATCAGCAACGCCGCAACAAATACGCCGACCATCGTGAAAGCAACTGCCAGTTTGACAACAATGGCAAAAATGAGTCCAAACCATGTTGCGGCACCAACCTTACCTGCGCGGATCAGATCTCTGTTTGCAACCAGTTCACCGATGGTCGCGCCTGCAAACGGCATGAACAGAAGCCCCCAGATGCCACTGAAGATGCCGGCGATGGTTCCGATGGCTGCGCCGATGATGCCCAGTTTGGTCGCGCCTGCTTTTTGCGCAGACAAGGCCGCAGCGACGTATTCGATGATCACAGCGACGGCCATTAAGATAGCCATCACTATAATCGTAAACACACTGATGAGCTTAAAATTGTTAATCCAAGCCGCCAAAAGCATGCCGATAAAAATCAGCGGCACACCGGGCAATGCAGGCAGTACGGCACCGGCTAAGCCGACTAAAATCAGCAAAACAGCTATCATCCACAGAATGGTGGTCATCATTGTCCCATGGAGAACGCTTTTAATTCTGTCACCACATTTTCTGTTGGCAATGTAACAAAATTACAGGTGAAGTTCTCTTTAAAAAAGTTTAGCGCTTCTTGTCCGATTTCTGGAACATATCGCCCAGAGTACCCATGGCGTTCGGCGATTTGGCGATATACTTACGGAAATCATCCGCACCACCTGCAACGGAAGTCTCTTTGTCGCTGCCGGCCAGATCCAGAGAAATTTTCTTTTTCTCGTTGTCAATTTTTTCAATCTTCACTTCAATTTCTTCGCCGGCTTTCATCACATCACCGGCGTGTTTAATTTTTTTGCCGCGCGCAATTTTGCCAATATGCAGAAGCCCTTCCACGCCGGATTCCAGCGTAATGAAAGCTCCGAAGTTGGTGAGACTGGAAACCTTGCCCTTCAACAGGCTGCCTTCGGGATATTTGCGAATGAATTCATCCCAGGGATTGGGAAGATTTTCTTTGACGGATAAGGTGATGCGATTATTTTCCCAGTCCAGATTAATGACAGCAACCTCAACCTTGTCACCGGTAGAATAGATAAGTTTCGGATCTTCAATCCTGCCCCAGCCCATTTCTGAGACAGGCAGGAGTCCCTGAATGCCGCCAATATCCACAAAAGCGCCGAATTTCTGCACATTGGTCACGACGCCGCTGACGGTCATTCCCTTTTGCAGAGAGTCTTTCAAAGCGGAGATTTTTTCTTTTTCAATTTTCTCCAGAAGCGGGCGGCGGGACAAAATAACATTACGGCCGTTTTCCGAATATTCGATAACAGCAAATTCAAATTTTTGGCCGACATAAGCTGTCACATCGTCTATCTTTTTGATATCCATCTGCGAGTAGGGACAAAAAGCGCTGACCGTGGGATTGATTCTCACGGAAAAGCCGCCTTTGATTTCCTTCTCGACGGTTGCTTCCATCGGAATCTGGTTTTTGTAAGCATCAAACAGGAAATCATTTACATTTTTGCTGGTCAGCAGTTTGGTGGTAAAAAGTTTTTCGCCATGTTTTGAAAAAAGAAAATAAGCCGTGATGGTATCACCTTCTTTTACGGTCAGGTTGCCGCTTTCGTCAACGAGTTCTTTTTTCTCCAGGTAACCTTCGCTTTTCGCCCCCAGATCGATAAATATCCATTCGTCCGTTATTTTTACGATAACCGTATCGATTCTTTCGCCCGATGAAAAACGTCTGGGCTTAAGATTGGTTTCATTCAGTAATTCCGAAAAACTTTTTGTATCTTCCATTAGTATTCCTCTTTTCTTTAACGCGTCATTGATGGACGGGATTTGGTGCTCCGATAACATAAAAAATAATGAAACACAAACGCTAATGTACTCCCTATCCCCCTACGCTTTGCTTCGGGGATAGTTCCACTTACGTTTCGAGCTTCACTCTGCTCGCTCTCAACGAGTGTCACTAAAATTTTCTGGATATTTGAACAAATATGTATTATAAAAAGCACATAATATCTAAGGGGTTAATATAATTATGCGTTTTGAAATTTCCCGCGGCGGCAGCGGACTGACTTATGAAATTCGCAACATTGTTCTTATCGCGAAAAAGATTAAAGATCTTGGCATTAATATAATCTGGGAAAACATCGGCGACCCGGTGCAGAAGGGAGAAAAGATTCCCGAATGGATGAAGGAAGTCCTTACTGAAATTATTCAAGATGATGCATCTTTTGCGTATTCGCCAACCAAAGGCATGGACGTCACCAGGCAATTTCTGGCCGACCGTCTTAACCAACGCGCAGGTGTTCAGATTACACCGGAGGATATTATCTTTTTCAACGGCCTGGGTGATGCCATCGCGCGTGCATACAGTTCCATTCAGGTTGACGCGCGCATGATCATGCCGGAGCCGACCTATTCCACTCATTTTATGGCGGAGGTTCTGCATGCTTCTTTCCCGCCCAATACCTACCGTTTGAATCCTTACAACGGCTGGCATCCGGATATGCGGGAACTGGAACAAAAAGTGAGAAGCCACAGGGCGATCGTGGGCATTCTGGTGATCAATCCCGACAATCCCACCGGATTTGTTTATCCCGAAGAAACACTAAGGAATATCGTGCGGATTGCGAAAGAGAATGATCTGTTTCTTGTGTTTGACGAAACCTACATTAACATAGTTTTCAATGACAAGAAGACCGTTCAACTATCCGATATCGTGGGTACTGTTCCGGCCATCAGCATGAAAGGAATTTCCAAAGAACTGCCCTGGCCGGGCTCCCGCTGCGGCTGGATGGAAATTTATAATTCCGGCAAAGACCCGATTTTTGACCGTTTCATCAACACCATTCTCCATCAGAAAATGTCGGAGGTTTGTTCAACAACCCTGCCGCAACTGGCCATTCCCAAAATAATGACGCATCCGGAATATCAGAATTATCTTGATACGCGCAAAAAGCATTACGAAAAACTTTCAAATATCGCTTACGATATTTTAAAGGACGTTCCCTGCATGATGGTCAACAGAACGGACGGCGCATTTTATATGACCATTGCTTTCAATGAATCCGGCCTCAATAATAACCAAACGCTGCATATTCCAAATCAGGAAGTCCGGGAATTCGTCGAAAATCTGGTCAAGGAACCTATCGAGCACGATAAGAGATTTGTGTATTA
The DNA here is from genome assembly GCA_049664145.1 of Smithella sp. Classification (GTDB taxonomy): domain Bacteria; phylum Desulfobacterota; class Syntrophia; order Syntrophales; family Smithellaceae; genus Smithella. Next base: position 316 of record JBATES010000256.1, on the reverse strand, counting down.
CCTGCTGGCCGCAACAGGCATTTGCGTTGTGCCGTTGACCTCTTTCTTTACGCCGCTGCTGGGATTCCGCATGACCTTATTGGACAAAGACGAAGCCGAATTCGAATACACGGTCAAAACCATCGCTGAAAAATTTACCGAGTACATTAATTCGTCCAACAAAAGCATTCAGACAGCGATCAATTTGTCTTAAAGCAACGCCTGAATCGATAAGGCGTGAAGGCTTTATTTAGCTGTGGTGTTAAAATAAGAACTCGTAAGGATGTCCCCGGAAATCTGACAGCCTCGCGGCTGCTTATTTAAATAAGCATTTTAC
>JBATES010000255.1:0-11729 GCA_049664145.1 Smithella sp. | reverse complement strand
TATTAACGGTCTCAAAATAGTATTTACGACTAAGAACATTTATGTTGTGACGTCTTCCCGGCGAAGGCCGGGAACCAGTTCAAAATTCCTGGATGCCGGATCAAGTCCGGCATGACAAATGTACATTCAATTATGAATTATTTGGGAAATCGTTAATAATTGACAAAGATACATTTTTTATATAAAATAAATTTTTTTTTCTAATAAAAGCAGATTTATAGTTCCACATGTAACTCAGGAAGCGGAGCTGTATCAATCAGAAAGAAATGAATTCCTTCTGGCAAGCTACAGAAAATTGCAATTAAACTCAAAAAATTTAAAATTTGATTTTTTGAAAAGTATTGATATACTCTAAAATCTATTAACGGCTCAAAATAGTATTTACGACTAAGAACATTTATTAACAGTCCAACAATAGTAACGACATTGGACACGTGGCTACTAAAGTCGTCACCCCGGCGGAGGCCGGCGTCCAGTTTAAATAATTCTGGATTCCGGCTAGACCCATGCCAGACCAATGTCTAGACTATTATGAGACAATTAATATTGAAACGTTGAAAAAATAAAATTTAAATTAAAAAAGATTTGATTATAACTATGAGGAGGCCTATGCAAACCCTGACAATTCGCTCAAAACACCAATCCGTCATCTACCTGATTATTATGCTGTTTTCTATAAGCGTATTTATCTTTACCGGCTGCGCCCGTCATTCCGGTTTATCTTCAGGCGAAGTCAAGACCATCCGGGCCAGCGACAAAGTCATCCCCCTGGAGAAAAAAGGCCCCATCCAGGTATCCTCCTCCGGGGACGGAAGTTCCGTTGTGGAAATGGAAAACGTCACCATTCCCGCCCTGAAGGAACCGCCACCTCCCAAGGACTACATCATAGGCCCCAATGACAGCATCTTTGTCACCGTCGCCAATGCTCCCGAATACTCTTCAACCAGCATCGCCACCAGCAGTCAACAGCGCGGTAGCCGTGTGGATGGCAACGGCAACATCCAGATTCCCATGCTGGGTCTGGTAAAAGTGGGCGGCATGACCCTTCCCCAGGTACGCAACCATATACAAAACCTCCTCAAACAGTACATGAGAGAACCCTCCGTGGTAGTTGAAATCATCGAATATGGAAGTTCACCGTTGTACCTTTTGGGACAATTTAAAAATTCCGGCGTCTTCTACATGGACCGTCCCTATAATGTGCTTCAGGGCATCGCCCGTGGTGGCGGATATGACAGCGCTTCCGCCAGTCCCCAGTCAGCCAGGATTATCCGCGACAACCGGGTGCTGCCGGTCGATGTTTACGAGCTGTTGATGAGAGCAGACCAGAGCCAGAACATCTGGTTGAAACCCGGCGACACCATTTTTATGCCCGACAACAAAGATCAGCGGGTATTTGTTTTTGGAGCGGGCAAAACAGGTATGATCGTCCCTTTGCCTCCGCAGGGAATAAACCTTTTACAGGCCATTGCCGCCGCCGGTCTTCAGGAGATCGGCTATCATTCCCAGAACGTTCATCTTATCCGTTCCCTGTCGCCCACCAAGGGACAGTTGATGGTGGTTGACGTTGATGCCATCCTGGAAGGGGAGGCCATGCCTTTGCAGCTTTGTGAAGGGGATGTTATTTACATACCCAAGAGCGGCATGACCAGTTGGAATGAAACCATTGCCGAAATTTTACCGACGTTGCAGGCCTTTGGTGCAATCCTGACGCCATTTGTTCAGTTGAAGTATTTGTTTGATGATGACAATAATTAAACAAAAGCAAGACAAACAGTAACATCAAGAGGGAAAAAATGAGTCCAATGAATACCCCCCAGTTACCGCCCCCCAAACCGGCAGATCCGGTTGAGGAAGAAATCAACATTTTTGATTACATCGGCGTCATCATGCGACGCTGGAAGATTGTTGTTGTTGCCCTTTTTGCTGTCTTCCTGATCGTCGCTGTTTACACCTTTATGACGAAGCCGATATATGAAGCATCTGCCACCATCCACGTTAAAGACGACAAATCAAAAGGAATGGTTCTGGGCGATCTGGGACTCAAAGAATCCAATCCCGTCAGCGCGGAAATTGAACTGCTCAAATCGCGCAGCAACGCAGAACAGGTTGTCGAACGTTTACACCTCAATTGGAAAATTGATAAAAAATCTGATGGGCTCTTCTTTAACATTATGGAATTCACGTCCACCGCGCGAAAACCCGTATACAAAGTCACCATGACCGGCGCCGATACCTTTGCCGTGCGTGACAATAATGGAAATCTTGTCGGCACTGGCAGATCCGGCAATCTTCTCAAAACAAAAGATTTTTCTCTGCTCCTCAACAACGTGAAAGGCGCAAAAGGTGACAGTTTCCGATTAAACCTTTCGTCGTTCAATGCCACAGCCGAAAGTTTGCGAAAATCCATCAAAGCAAACGAAGTGGGAAGAATGACGGGCATCATCCGTGCGTCCTATACCTCCACGGATCCCGTGCTGGCCAAAAAAGTCGTCGATGAGTTAGTGACCGCATATATCAATCGTTCCGTGGACGTCAAAGCTGCGGAATCAGCGCGAACAGTTACCTTCCTGGAAAACCAGTTAAAAGAATTGAGAGGCGAACTGAACACGTCAGAAAACAAACTGCAAAACTACAAAAGCCTGACAGGAATCATGCAGCTCGATGGCGAAGCCAATACTCTGATCACCAAGATTTCGGAAATGGAAAAAGAACGTGCTGCCGCCGCAATCCAGAGACAGCAGCTGGATTTTGCGACCAGATCCATGAGAAGCGCCATGAGAAAAGGGGAAGTATATTCACCCGGGCACCTGGGCAACGATTCCGCGGGGATGGCCATGTCGGCTCTCTCAACAAAACTTTCCGAACTGCAGGTGCAGAAAAGTGAACTCCTGTCCAAATATACCCCGCAGCACCACGCCGTTAAATCAGTTCAGACTCAGATAGATGCCGTACAAAGGAAAATACTGGCGATACTGGAAACAAGTCGGAATGACCTTGTCAAGCAGGAGCAATCCATCTCCGGCCAGTTGAGTTCTTATGATAACAAAATAAAACAACTCCCCGCTGCAGAGCAGGATCTGGCATCCCTCACCCGCGTTACCAAAGTTAACTCCGACATGTACACTTTCTTATTGCAGAAACAGGAGGAAGCGCGCATTGCCAAGGAATCCACCATCAGCAATCTGGACATTGTTGATCCGGCCAACCTTCCCGAATGGCCGATCAAGCCCAACATACCGCAAAACCTGCTTCTGGGTCTCATTGGCGGCCTGGCCCTGGGAATCGGCCTGGCGTTCTTCCAGGAATACCTTGATGACACCATCAAGGATCCGGATCAGGCCAAACGAGCCACAGGCATTTGCCTGCTTGCAACCATTCCCTCGTTTGTCACACACGAGACACAGCGCAGCGCCCTGCCTCATCAACAATCGCTTCCGCAGCTTGCTGGACGCGATGCGTTTTTAGACGAAAAAGTACCGAAAAAGAATTATCTGATTACACACGAAGAACCGAAATCGCTGGCTTCCGAAGCTTTCCGTTCCCTGCGCACCAGTCTGCATTTTTCCGCTATCAATAAAGATAAAAAGACCATGCTCTTCACCAGTTCTTTCCCTAAAGAGGGAAAAAGCACGGTCTCATCCAATACGGCCCTTGTCCTGGCTCAGACAGGGGCACGCGTGCTGATTGTTGACTGCGATCTGCGTCGTTCCTCGTTGCACGAAAAATTTGGTTACACCAAATCCCCGGGACTTAGCGAAGTCCTCACCAGAGACGTGACTATCGAACAGGCCATCAACAAAACGGCAACGCCCGGACTTGACCTGCTTTGCGCCGGCACGACACCGCCTAATCCTTCGGAACTGCTGGGCTCTGAACAAATGCGTCAATTGCTTATCAATCAGCGGGAGAACTATGACTTCATCATCATAGACGCACCTCCTGTGCTGGCCGTGACGGACGCTCCCGTGCTGACCATGGTCACGGATGTCGTCGTTTTAGTCATGGAAGCCGGTCGTGTGCCGATCAAGGCGGCACAACACATGAAAGAAATTCTTGGAAGACTGAACGCGCCCATTGCCGGAATTGTCATGAACGACAAAACAGGAAAAGGCGAGGCGTACACTTACTACAACCGCAATTACTACGGCAAGGCCTACGGCTACCGGGGCGGCTATGGCTATGGATACGGTTATGGGTATTATTCCGATGAAGAACCACAGCACGTCAGAAAAGGCAAACGCTGGGAAAATTTCGTCCCCGAAAAACTGCTCAGAAACTTTAAAAAATATTTGCCTAAATAAAAGGCGATAGTTCATTTTCAATCAAAACCGGGCATAACGGCCGGAATATTATTTCAGAAAGGAGATAAGACATGAAGCAACTTGGCATTTTAGTAGCAGTCATTTTTACGATGGTAGCGTTCTCTACGGCATATGCCGAAAACAAGGCTGGTGACTTTTCCGTGGGGTTGTCGGCAGGCGGTTATTTCTTCGAAGGCAACCAGGATTATAAAGATAATATTGCCTCGGGAGTGCGTGCGGGTTACAACTTCACCGACAATATCGGCATGGATATTTTTGTCAATTACGTTCCTTCGGAATTTGAAGAAGAATACAGAGATGGTGACCGCAACAGAGTCTATGTTGCCGGCATCGAAGGCATCTTCAATTTGATGCCCGAAAACCGTTTTGTGCCGTTTGTGGCAGTCGGCCTCGGTGCCATTCATTACACCTCCAGCGACGATGATTATGTTCCCAGCAAATTAATCGTTGATTACGGCGCCGGCATTAAATTCTTTGTGACCAAAGACTTGGCCGTGCGTGCTGATGTCCGCCACATCCTCCCGATTGGCGATAAGGATGAATACGGTGATAATCCTCATGAAATTCATAGTGATTTAATGGCCACTTTTGGATTTAGTTACAACTTCAACCTGAGTGGAAACAAATAAAAACCATTGAAACGAGGAAGTTCATTCTTCATCGTTTAACCCATAGTCTTTAGCATTCAGTTTATCAAGAAACTTTGCACAATTCCCCGCGGCTTGCCGCGGGGAGCTTCACTTCCGCGAAGAGCTTTGCATAACCAAGTCCATTCATCATTTTTGTCATACCGGCGCAGGCCGGTATCCAGTAATTTTAAATACTTTCTGGATTCCGGTTTTCACCGGAATGACCAAAAAAGGAATTGTGTAAAGCTTTCCTCACGTCATTTCATGACAGTTTGATTATTATGCAAAGGTTTTAAACCATGATTGATTATCATTGCCATCTTCTATCCGGCGTTGACGACGGGCCGGAAACACTTGAAGAATCCCTGGAAATGGCGACAGCCCTGCACAAAGCAGGTTTTCAAAAAATATACTGTACCCCTCATTTGCTGAAAGGACATTATGACGCCGACAACAAGCAGGTTCTTTCAGCAACCTCAGAGCTCCGGAAAAGGCTGAGCGATGAAAAAATCAATCTCGAGATTCTGCCGGGACGAGAATATTATCTTGATGAATTTCTCGGCCAGTATCTTAGCAACCCCTTACCGCTGGGCAAAACAAAATTCATCATGATTGAAGTTCCCAATTACGCGCCTTCCCAATACGTCAAGGAAGCCTGCTTTCGAATAAAATGCAGCGGTTTTATTCCCATGATTGCCCATCCCGAACGTTCCAGACTCTTTGCAGCAAACATCAAGCCCAAGACTACCTTCTTCAGCTTCAGGTCAACAAGCAAAGTATCAGAAAAGGCAGCCAAAAGAATCGAGCTGATCAGTTATCTGAAAAATATCGGGTGCGCTTTTCAAGGCAATCTGGGCAGTTTTTACTCTATATATGGACCGGACGTACAAAACACCGCATACTACCTTAAAGAAAATAAAGTATACACGCATTACGGCACCGATGCCCATTCCCTCAAAGGCATTAATCGAATCGCCAAGCTCGCCAAGGATGAAAAAAAGAAATTGAAAATATAATCGGAGACATTATGACTACGGTAAATTACAAAAACAATCTTATGAAAAAAATACAAAATGCCGATGCGCTGATCGGCGTCATCGGCCTGGGGTATGTCGGCCTGCCGCTTGCCCTGGCTTATGCGGAAAAGGACTTCCATGTTTTAGGCTTTGATATAGATTCCAAAAAAGTCAAAGCGCTCAACAGCGGCCAAAACTACATCTCGCACATGGATGGGAAAAAAGTAACGCAGGTTGTCAAATCGAAGAAACTTTCCGCCACAACTGATTTCTCACGACTGGGCGAACCTGATGCAATCATCATCTGCGTACCGACGCCCCTTACGCCACAGCTTGACCCGGATATGTCGTACATCATCAAGACAACAGAGCAAATTAAAAAATGCCTGCGCGCCGGACAACTGATTGTTTTAGAATCAACCACCTATCCGGGAACAACGGAAGAACTCGTCAAAGACATGTTGGAACAAACCGGCATGATCTGCGGCCGCGATTTTTATATGGCTTTTTCACCCGAACGCGAAGATCCCGGCAATAAAGATTTTCATACAACAAACATCCCCAAAATAGTCGGCGGCGTTGATAAAGACAGCGGCGATCTGGCACAGGCCCTGTATAAGAAAGTCATTCAGCAAACAGTACGTGTTGGAAACGCTCGCACCGCGGAGGCCGTCAAGCTTACAGAAAACATCTTCCGTGCCATCAACATTGCCATGGTCAACGAACTGAAAATCATTTACGAGAAAATGGACATCGATGTCTGGGAAGTGCTGGACGCCGCTTCCACCAAGCCTTTCGGCTTCATGCGCTTCAATCCCGGCCCCGGCTGGGGCGGTCATTGCATACCGCTTGATCCATTTTACCTGTCTTGGAAAGCCCGTGAATGCGGCATTGATACAAAATTCATAGAACTGGCCGGAGAAGTCAACCGCCTCATGCCCGGATACATCATCGGCAAACTTCAGCAGGCGCTCAACGACAGAGGTAAATCCATCAAGGGCAGCAAACTCATGATTCTCGGCCTTGCCTACAAAAAGGACATTAACGATACACGGGAAACTCCCGCTTTTAAAATCATGCGCCGATTGAGTGAAATGGGAGCAAAAATATCTTATCATGATCCGTTCGTTCCCGAAATCCTTCACACGCGGCAATGGCCGGAAGCGCCGGTTTTAAAATCTCAACCATTGACAGAGAAAAATATTACCGCCAAGGATGCTCTCATTATTATCACCGATCACACATCGGTTGATTACAAGCTGATTGCCAAACACGCCAAACTGATTATCGACAGTCGCGGTGTTTACAGAAAGCCAATGAAAAACGTGGTCAAAGCTTGATCGCCTTTTACCTATAACCTGTTCTATTTATTCCTGGATTCCGGCTAAGCCCATGCCGGTATGACTTCACTGTTCGTCTTCCCGGCGAAGGCCGGGAACCAGTTTAACAATTCTGGATACCGGCCAGGCCCATGCCGGTATGACGCGGTACTGGATACAGGCTAAGCCCCACGCCGGAATGACCCCACTGTTCGTCTTCCCGGCGCAGGCCGGCATCCAGTATTTAACCTATTACCTATTACCTATTACCTTTCTTAAGGAGGACCATGGACTTCATCGATCTGAAAGCACAACAAACCAGAATTAAAGAAACTTTAAACCATAACATCCGGAAAGTTTTAAATCACGGTAGCTACATCCTGGGGCCGGAAGTAAAGGATTTGGAAGAAACGCTGGCGAAATACGTCGGTGTCAATCATGCCATAGCCTGCTCTTCAGGAACCGACGCACTGCTGATGGCGCTTATGGCCTACGACATAAAACCCGGCGATGCCCTCTTTACAACGCCTTTTACTTTCATTGCCACGGCGGAAGTCATCGCGTTACTGGGCGCCACGCCGATCTTTGTTGACATCGATCCCAAAACCTACAACATCGATCCAGCCAAACTTGCTTTAGCCATCAAAGCCCTGAAAGCGAATGATTCTTCCATCTACCCCTTACCAAAAGTTCTTCCCTCTCCCCCGGCGGGAGAGGGCAAGGGTGAGGGGGGAATTCTTACCCCGAAAGGCATTATCCCCGTTGATCTCTTCGGATTGCTCGCCGATTATGAAGCCATCAAAAACATCGCCAAAGAAAACGGATTATTTGTCATAGAGGATGCCGCGCAATCATTCGGCGCAAAGTACAAAGATAAAATGTCCTGTTCATACGGAAATATCGCCTGTACATCATTCTTCCCCGCAAAGCCACTGGGCTGCTACGGCGATGGCGGCATGTGCTTCACCGACAATGACCAATTAGCCGACAAAATGAATTCCATCAAAGTTCACGGCAAAGGCAGTGATAAATATGACAACATCCGCATCGGCATCAACGGTCGCCTTGACACATTGCAGGCAGCCATTCTGCTGGCCAAGTTCGATATCTTCCCCGAAGAAGTAGAACTGCGTCAAACCGTCGCCCAGCGCTACACCGACCTATTATCCCATAACCTATTACCTATCGCCCATAACCCATTGATAACCCCTTACCTGCCGAGCGGAGCTCGGTCAGCCTGGGCTCAATACTCGCTCCTGGCGAAGGATGAAAATCATCGCACAGATTTACTGAAGAAACTTCAGGAAAACAAAATCCCGTCGGCAATTTATTATCCGAAACCTTTGCATCTGCAAACCGCCTTTGCCTATCTTGGATACAAGAAAGGAGATTTCCCGGACAGTGAGAATGCCGCGGAAAGAATTTTCAGTCTTCCCATGCATCCATACCTCACCGCAGATGAGCAAACAAAGATTGTGGAAATAATAAAATGAAAATCGCCACCATCATAGGTGCTCGTCCGCAGTTCATTAAGGCTGCTGCTGTTTCCCGCGCTATTGCCGAGCATAATCGCCTGACACCTGACGATGCACACTTTACGGAAATCATAATCCATACCGGCCAGCACTATGATGATGAGATGTCGGCCATTTTTTTCAGAGAACTTGAAATTCCCGAACCGGCATATAATCTCGGCATAGGTTCCGGTGCGCACGGTAAGCAGACTGGAGAAATGCTCGCAGCCATTGAAAAAGTACTGATAAAGGAAAATCCAAATTGGGTGCTTATATATGGAGATACTAATTCAACACTGGCAGGTGCGCTTGCAGCTGCAAAGTTACACATTCCTATCGCACATATAGAGGCAGGCCTGCGAAGTTTCAACCGTTTAATGCCTGAAGAAATCAACAGAGTCGTGGCAGATCATATCTCTCATCTGTTACTTTGTCCCAGTCAGGTCGCAGTCAATAATCTCTTTGCAGAAGGGATTTCTAAGGGAGTAAAAATTGTGGGAGACGTCATGGCCGATGCGCTCCAGTTTGCTGTCCGCAATATCCAGACAAAATTGGACATTAGGGAAAAATATCAACTGCAGAACAAAACATACCTTCTGGCAACAATACACCGCGCAGAAAATACTGATAATAAAGAACGTCTCCAAAATATTATCAGCGCGCTGAATGCCTTAGAAGATACCATCATACTGCCTATTCATCCCCGCACAAGGAAGATTCTTCATGATATGAATTTGACACTTAAGCCCCATGTTAGAATCATTGATCCCGTGGGTTATTTTGATATGATTGCATTGGAATATTCAGCAAGGATGATTCTTACTGATTCCGGTGGCATCCAAAAAGAGGCATACTGGCTTAAAGTACCCTGCATTACTCTGCGAGATGAAACGGAATGGGTAGAAACAGTAGAAAACGGATGGAACAAACTGACGGGAGCAAACCCAACTGCAATTATAGATGCCGTACACAATTTTAAGCCACCAACTGAACAGGCAGCGCTATATGGAAATGGACAAGCGGCAAGTCGCGTTCTGCAAGAAATAATGTACTACAATGAAAGGAAATAATTAGTATGACTAAAAACATCGCCATCATCGGCGCCGGATACTGGGGCAAAAATCTTGTACGTAATTTTAACCAACTTGGAGTTTTGAAAACCATTTGCGACGATTCTGAAATTATCCGCGAGGAAATGACCAAATCCTATCCCGATGTCGCTGTTACCGATGATTACAGCAAAATTCTCAAAGATAAAGACATCAAGGGCGTTGTCATTGCCGCCCCGGCAGTCTTTCATTATGAAATTGCCGAAAAAGTTCTCAATGCCGGAAAGCACGTTTTTGTGGAAAAACCACTGTCCCTGAATCACGCTGACGGTGCAAAACTTGTTCGACTGGCTGCCGATAAAAAGAAAATCCTTTTTGTCGGCCACATCCTGCATTACCATGCTGCCATTATCAGGCTGAAGGAGATGATAAAAACGGGAAGAATCGGCAGACTTCAATATATCTATTCCCGTCGTTTAAGCTTTGGGAAAATACGACGGGAGGAAAACATCCTTTGGTCATTTGCGCCCCATGATATTTCCATTATTTTAAGCCTGACCGGCGAAGAACCTTCCTACGTTGATTCCGTCGGCAGCAACTTTCTGCATGCACGGATTGCCGATGTCACCATGACCAATCTCAAATTCCCTTCCGGCATTGGCGCGCACATTTTCGTCAGCTGGTTGAATCCATATAAAGAACAAAAACTGGTTATTGTCGGCAGCAATGGCATGCTGGTATTTGATGATACAGAACCGATAGAAACAAAGCTCGTGCACTATCCGCACACCATCAACTGGCAAAACGGACTTCCCGTACCCAATAAAGCGGAAAGCATCGCTATTGATCTCAAAGACATTTGGGAAGAACCGCTCAAGGCCGAATGCAAAGCCTTCCTGTCCGCTATCGAAACCAATACAAAACCGATAACCTCCGGTGAAGAAGGCCTCCGCGTCTTAAAAATTATCGAACTCAGCCAGCAATCCCTCGAACAAAAAGAAGCACCCTCTGTCATACCCACACCCTCCTCTGTCATACCGGCGAAGGCCGGTATCCAGGAAAACGAACGTTTGAGCAAAGACTTTCCGGGTGCCTTTATTCACTCAACAGCAATAGTTGATAACAAAGTCCAAATCGGCAAAGGGACGAAAATCTGGCACTTCTCCCATGTCCTTTCCGGCTCAAAAATAGGAGAAAATTGCAATATCGGCCAGAACGTTGTCGTTGGTCCCGATGCCCTGATCGGCAAAAAATGCAAAATACAAAACAACGTCAGCGTATACAAAGGTGTTACCCTGGAAGACGGCGTTTTTTGTGGACCGTCAATGGTATTTACCAATATATACAATCCGAGGGCGGAAATCGGCAAGATGGATCAGGTGCGCCCTACTCTTGTTAAAAAAGGCGCGACACTGGGCGCTAATTGCACCATCGTCTGCGGCCATACCATAGGCAGCTACGCATTCATTGGCGCAGGCGCTGTGGTTACAAAAGACGTGCCCGACTACGCACTAATGGTCGGCAACCCCGCGCGCAGAATTGGATATGTCTGTAAATGTGGAGAAAAACTTACACAAGGTTTAAAATGTCAAGCATGTAAATTACAGTATAAGAAAAAGGGCGACAAAATATCTTCATCAGAGGTTTAATAAATTTAAATCTCATGGAGTTGACTCTTTACTCTTCACAGGTGTCTGTGGTGTTCCCCTTACCCCTTACCTGTTTTCAACATAGGACTTTTTTGTCCCCCGCTGGCGGAGGTGTCACGAAGTGACGGAGGTGGACAATTTTTTTAAGTTGAAAACCACGACTAATTATGCAAAAGTCTTACCATATAGACTCAGAGACATTGGAGGTTATTATGCAAAGAATAGTTA
>JBATES010000254.1:0-9154 GCA_049664145.1 Smithella sp. | reverse complement strand
GCAGTCTTATCCCGGAATCCGGCTGTAGGGAAGTAATTGTAAGAATCGGCAAGGTCATGCATCCTATGGAAGAAAAGCATTACATTCGTTTCATAGACGTTTATCAGAATGCAAAATTTGTTGCTCGAATGGAACTCACGCCGTTGAATGTATATCCGGCAGCATGTTTTTATTTGAAAGAAGCGGTAGGTAAAATTACCATAGTCGAGAATTGTAATATCCACGGCTATTGGAAGTCCGAGATATAGACGAAAAGAATAGATAGTCCGGGAAACTTATAAATTAGAAAATTATTGGTCATGAACTTTAGATGTTTATTAATTCAGGAGGTGTCTTATGTCAGAAAATAATAGAGATTTATTGGTAGGTTTGTTGGCGGCTTGATTGGTATGGCTTTAGGGATTTTGTATGCCCCCAAAAGCGGTAAGGAAACGCGTGAAGATATAGCCAATAAAGCAAATGAACTTTTTGACAAAGTAAAAGCAGAATATGAAAAAGGTGTAGAAAGAAGCAAAGCGGCTTATGAAGCGGCAGTTAAAAAAATGAAAGGCATGGGGAAATCGTTGGAAAAAAAGACGGAAGAAGGGGAAAGTGAAATAACCGAATAAAGGGAAAGGAGTTCGTATGCCGGATATTATAAACATCCATGCCAGGGAAATTCTTGACTCCCGTGGAAAACCAACCGTCGAAGCCGAAGTGACGACCGCATCGGGATTCCGGGGAAGAGCATCTGTGCCTTCGGGAGCTTCCACAGGCGAACATGAAATGCTGGAATTGCGTGACGGTAATAAGAAAAGATATAACGGCTTGGGCGTAGAAAATGCCGTAAAAAACATTATTCATAAAATTGGTCCGGTAATAATCGGCATGGATTGCCGTCATCAGAGTAAAATTGATTCTGCAATGATTGACCTTGATGGAACGGCAAACAAAAGCAAGCTCGGTGCTAATTCAATTCTTGCTGTTTCAATGGCTTGCTCAAAAGCGGCGGCAGAGATATCCGGGTTGCCCCTTTACAGATATTTGGGCGGTGTTAACGCCAAAGATTTGCCGGTGCCTCAATCAAATATATTAAACGGCGGACAGCATGCCGACAACAATGTTGATATTCAGGAATTTATGATTTTGCCTGTGGGTGCTCCCAATTTTAAAGAGGGCATTCGAATGAACTCAGAAGTCTTTTATTCTTTAAAATCAGTCCTTAAAAGCAAAGGCTATAATACTTCCGTTGGTGATGAAGGTGGTTTTGCTCCCAATTTAAAATCAAATGAAGAAGCATTATCGCTTATCATGACTGCTATTGAAAAAGCCAACTATCGCCCCGGACAAGATATCATGATTGCGCTTGATGCAGCGGCCAGTTCATTCTTTGTCAAGGGGAAATATATTTTATCCGCAGAAAAGAAACCACAGAAATCAGCCGAAGAAATGGTAAAGTTCTATGCCGACCTTGTTAGAAAATATCCGATTATTTCAATTGAAGATGGGTTGTCAGAAGATGATTGGGCTGGCTGGAAACTTTTGACCGATGAACTGGGAGGTAAAATTCAGATTGTCGGCGATGACCTTTTTGTCACCAATGTAAAACGTCTTGAAAAAGGTATTTCCCTTGCTGTGGCTAATTCCATTCTCATTAAATTAAATCAGATCGGAACTCTGACAGAAACGCTGGAAACGATTGAACGCGCCAAAAAAGCTTGTTACACCTGCGTTGTATCACATCGTTCAGGTGAAACGGAAGATACCTTTATGGCTGATGTGGCAGTTGCCACCAATTGCGGTCAGATAAAAAGCGGTTCAGTTTCTCGTTCGGAAAGATTGGCTAAATATAATCAGCTTATTCGCATTGAAGAAGAACTGGGCAACGCTGCAAACTATCTTGGCATAAAAGCATTTTATAACATTAAAAGGGCTAATAAATAAGTCCGTGATTCACGGGTATGAAACCCAGGGTAAGCACTGGACCCTAATTCCGCCCTAAGGGGCGGGGTATTATACCCATGCTTTCGCAGGATAGTTCGATCTGCAAGTTTCAACGCACTCTGTTTCTGAAACTTGGATTTCATTACCCTCCGCTTATGGTGGGATTGTTTTTGCCCCGCTAAGATTCGCTTGCGCGATAATTCAACTTACAGATATTACCACGCTGCGTTTGTAATATCTGAGTTTCATTAAAATTTGAGTCTCACAATAAAGTTAGAGATTAAATTTAAATTTGATGAATAGTTAATAAGTTAATGGTATTATTTCCATAAATCGCAGGCAGGAATCCCAGAGCAAGCTTTGGGATTCATTAAAAGGAGGCATATGATGAAAAAATTTGCTACAGCGTTCATTATGGTATTACTTGCAGTGGGGTTGGTTTATGCGAAGGATTACACGATCATGAAAAAAGCCGGTGACTTGGCGGTTGTGGTCAAAATAGACAAGAACCCGCCGGTGACGGGAACAAACAAGATGGATATTGCCATTAAGGATGCGGCAGGGAAAAATGTGACCGACGCAAGCGTTGCCATTGAATACGGAATGCCCGCCATGCCGGGAATGGGCCCGATGAACTACAAGACCAACGCGACTCTTAAAAGCAACAGCTATTTCGCTACGGTCAATTTTTCCATGACCGGTGCCTGGTATGTAAATATTAAAATCAACCGTGGCGGTAAGACTCAAACGGTAAAATTAAATGTTGATATCAAGTAGGCTATACAGATTTTTGCTTTTGTTTCTGGGCGTTTTCTTGCTGGCGGCAGCGCCTGTACCGGGTGATCCGACTCTGGACGGATTGATTGCTGAAACTTTGAAAAACAGCCCTGAAATTAAAGCGTCCCAGGCCAGGATCGAGGCTGCCCGATTGAGAATTACGCAGGCGGGCAGTTTGCCTGATCCCATGATCATGGCCGGTTATCAGAATGAAGGCTTTGATAGTTACACCTACGGCGAGATGGAGGGATCACAATGGATGTTTTCGGCGTCCCAGCAGTTCCTTTTCCCCGGCAAAAGAAGCCTCAAGGGGGAAATGACTAAACGTGACGGCGAAAGTCTCGAAGCGATGCATGAGCAGCTGAAACTCAAAACGGCTGCCCGCGTCAGGGAGCTGTATTACGATCTTTTTCTGGCCTATAAGAATATTGATCTTTTGAAAGATAAAAGGGATTTAATCATTCGGATGGAAAGTCTTACTTTGGCGCGCTATGCCGCGGGAACAGTCATGCAGCAGGATGTGATCATGACGCAAACTGAAAAATACATGCTGCTGGAAAAAGAAGAAATGGGTCAGCAAAAAATCCAGTCCCTGGAAGCGATGCTCAAGGCTGTTATTGGCAGGCACCAGGAGGATTCGTTGCCGAGACCGATCGAACCGGTGTATCAACCATTTTCTCCGGATATAAACGAGATCATCAAGCTGGCGTTGCAGAATTCTCCGGAATTAAAATCCCGCCATAAAATGCTGGAGGCCGCCAACGCCAAAGTTTCCATGGCCCAAAAAGAATATTATCCAGACTTTGCCTTGAGCGGCAGTTATTATAACCGGTCGGGTGATTTCCCCGATATGTGGGCTGCCACTGTAACCTTCAATATTCCCGTTTATTTTCAATCGAAACAAAAGCCGGCTGCAATGGAAGCGAAAGCGGGCGTCAGTCAGGCTGATCAGGAACTGGCAGCGACCCAATTGATGATCGAAGCGGCTCTGCGTGACAACTACGCCATGCTCCGTTCAGCGGAGAGGCTGATGGAAATTTACAAAGACGGAATTCTTCCGAAAGCGAGACAGGATATCGAACAGACATTGACCGGATATTCAACGGGAAGGGACGATGCTGTAAATATTTTATCCCGTTTAAAAACATTGCTGGATTACGAACTTTCATATTGGAGCCAGTTGGTGGAAAGAGAAAAAGCTGTTGCCCGCCTGCAGGCGATTACAACCGGGCTCAATGACGAAGGAGGAAAGCGATGAAGAAGAGTGGTTATCTAATGCAACTGTTCAATCATTTTGCTGTCGGATGTCTGGCGCTCATTTGGGCAGCGCCGGTTATGGCACAAACTCATTCTCATCCAACAGAGTCGGTAAAACCTTTGGCGACTCAACTAAACCAGCCGGTCATGCAACCTGATCAGGATGTTCCTCAGGTGGAAATTTCTCCCGATCAACAGAAACTCATCGGAGTAAAAACTGTGAAAGCCGCTGTGCTGCCCATCATGAAAATTATCCGGACAGTCGGGAGGGTGGAAGTCGATGAAAGCCGGCAGGCAACCATTAATGCCAAAACCGAAGGGTGGATTGAAAAACTTTATGTGAACACAACCGGCAGTTATATTAACAAAGGGGAAAAACTCGCCGAAATTTATAGCCCGGAACTTCTGGCAACGCAGCAGGAATTTTTGACGGCATTGAAATGGACCAAAGATGCGGCGGCCAATAAATCCGGTGCCGATAAAACCACTGCATCCCCATCGGAGTTAAACAAAATGCTTGCCCGGGATGCCACCGCCACGCTCGATGCCGCGCGTCAGCGCCTGCTTTTGTGGGATGTCTCTCCTGCGCAGATCAGGGCAATTGAAGAGACGGGAAAACCTTTCCGAACCCTGACGCTGCATGCTCCGGTCAGCGGATACGTGACGCAGAAAATGGTTGTTACCGGAATGAAGATTATGCCGGGAGAAAAAATCATGGACATAGCCGATTTATCCAATCTGTGGGTTGTGGCCGATATTTACGAATACGAATTGCCTCTGGTCAAAGTCGGAAATCAGGCGACCATCACACTCGCCTCTCTTCCCGGGGTGGAGCTGACGTCGAAGATTGATTATATCTATCCGGACTTATCGGCGCAGACGCGCACAGCAAAAGTCCGCCTGAAACTTTCCAACAGCAACCGCCAGTTGAAGCCGCAGATGTATACCAACGTTGAGCTTAAAATCAATCTGGGAAATAAATTGGTGATACCGGAATCGGCAGTATTAGATACCGGAAAAGCCACGGTCGTTTATGTTGATGTCGGGAATGATGCGTTTGAACCCCGGGAAATTAAAGCAGGAATCCGGGTGGATGGATATGTTGAAGTGTTGCGCGGTTTGCGCAGTGGTGAAAAAGTGGTGGCCGCCGCCAATTTCCTGGTTGATTCGGAAGCGCAGCTCAAGGGAATAAAACCGCTGCCACAAAAATAGAAATCTTTTACCAGTGCTTAAACCTGGTTATTTAATGTAAGAACTTATTTACACACCAAGACTGTCATGCCGGACTTGATCCGGCATCCAGTTCTGGATTCCGGCCTCCGCCGGAATGACGAGAAATAGAGATATCGAATGTTTTATGTTTAAGTTTATAAAAAGTGCTGCTGCAATGATAACAATAGAGAGAAATTATTCTTATGATTGCCAAAATTATTGAATTCAGTGCGCGCAATAAATTTCTGGTTTTCCTGATTTTGTTTTTTTCTGTTGTCTGGGGCCTGTGGACCATCAAAAATACGCCGTTGGATGCCCTGCCCGATTTGAGCGACACGCAGGTCATCATTTACACGGAATGGCCGGGGCGCAGTCCCGATCTGGTTGAAGATCAGATTACGTATCCGATCACTTCCACCCTGCTGGCGGCGCCTCATGTGCAGGCGGTACGCGGATTTTCCTTTCTGGGCAGCTCCTTTATTTATGTTATTTTTGATGAAGGAACCGACATCTACTGGGCACGAAGCCGGATTCTGGAGTATCTTCAAGCCGTCAAAAATAAAATACCGGCCGACGTCAATCCCGTTCTCGGTCCTGATGCCACCAGTCTGGGCTGGGGATTTACTTACGCCATCGTTGATGAGGACAAGCAACTTGATCTGGCTGAGCTTCGTTCACTGCAGGATTATGTCGTCAAGCTCGGTCTGGAAAGCGTGCAAGGCGTGTCGCAGGTGGCCAGTGTCGGTGGTTTTGTCCGCCAATATCAGATTACCGTCGAACCCAATCGACTGAGCGCCTATAACATTCCTCTTACGAAAATCATGGAAGCCGTCCGCAAGAGCAACCGGGATGTGGAAGGCCGGTTGCTGGATTTCTCCGGCACGGAGTACATGGTGCGGGGACGCGGTTATATCAAGTCCGTAAAAGATATTGAAGACATTGCCGTGGGTGCAAGCGCGGCAGGCACGCCAATCTATTTGAAAGACGTTGCCCGCGTCCAACTCGGTCCCGAGATACGCCGGGGACTGGCGGAGCTGGACGGGAAGGGAGAAGTGGCCGGAGGAATCGTTATTGTCCGCTTCGGTGAAAACGTTCTGAATGTAATTGAGCGGGTCAAGGAAAAGATTAAAAATGACATTGCACCCAGCCTCCCCAAAGGCGTGAAGATCGTCACGACTTATGACCGCTCCGATCTTATTATGCGTTCGATTGCCACCCTCAAAGATGAAATCATCAAACTGGCCATTGCCGTGAGCATCGTCTGTCTGATTTTTCTGTTTCACCTGCCCAGCGCGCTGGTGGTGATTGTCACCCTGCCCATTGCCATCATCATCTCCTTTATTTGCATGTACTACCTGGGGGTGACCTCTAACATCATGAGTTTGAGCGGCATTGCCATCGCCATCGGCGCCATGGTGGATGCAGCCATCATTATGGTGGAAAACGCTCACAAGAAGCTTGAAGAATGGACTCAGCAGGGAAGTCCCGGCAGCAGGACGGATGTGATTATTGAAGCTGCCCGCGAGGTGGGACCGTCGCTTTTCTTTTCACTTCTGGTGATTACCGTTGCCTTTCTGCCGGTATTCACGCTTCAGGCACAGGCCGGCAGATTGTTCAAACCGCTGGCCTATACCAAAACGTTTGCCATGCTGTTTTCCTCTTTTCTGGCCATCACGCTGACTCCGGTCTTGATGACTTTATTTATCCGAGGGAAAATCCGGCCGGAAGAAAAGAATCCGGTGAGCCTCTTTCTGCACAAAATTTATGAACCGGTTGCGCATCTGGCTTTGCGCTTTCGCAAAACCGTCATTGTCCTTGCTTTGCTGATTATGATCGTCACGATTTATCCTTTCATGAAGCTGGGTTCCGAATTTATGCCGCCTCTCTATGAAGGATCACTTTTTTACATGCCCGTGACCATGCCCGGCGCATCGGTGGCGGAAGCTTCCCGGCTGCTGCAGCTGCAGGATGCATTACTGATGAAGATTCCTGAAGTCCAGCAGGTATTCGGCAAGGCCGGTCGCGCTGAAACCGCAACGGACCCCGCCCCGCTGGAAATGTTCGAAACGGTTATTAACTTGAAGCCGGAGAATCAGTGGCGCAAAGACATGACCATTGAAAAAATCAAAGATGAAATGAATGACACGTTGAATATTCCCGGCGTAGCCAATTCCTTCACGATGCCGATTAAAGCCAGAATCGATATGCTGGCGACGGGCATTCGCACGCCGGTAGGCATCAAAATTCTCGGTCCCAATCTGGAAGAGATTGAAAAAATAGGTATCAGCCTAGAGCATCATTTAAGGGATATTCCGGGCACGCGCAGTGTTTATGCGGAAAGAGTGGCCACCGGCTATTTTCTGGACATTGTCATTAAAAGAGACAGCATCGCGCGCTATGGCCTGGCCGTAGATGACGTCAATGAAATCATTCAGACAGCCATCGGCGGAATGAATCTGACCACGACCGTGGAGGGCCGGGCCCGCTATCCCGTGAATATCCGCTACCCGCGGGAATTGCGCAATGATGTGGAAAAGTTGAAACGTATCCTTGTGCCGGTGATGGCCACCACGAGTGCTGGTCCCGGAACAGCGCGCATGACGGCTTCCAGTAATATTCTGCAGGTCCCCATGGGCGAGTTGGCGGATTTCAACATCCTTCGGGGACCGACATCCGTTAAAAGTGAAGAAGGACTATTGACGGCATATGTCTATATAGACATTTCCGGACGAGATGTCGGCGGCTACGTCAAAGAGGCGAAGCAAAAAGCAGCAACAATCAAGCTGCCGGAAAGTTACCGTCTGGTCTGGAGCGGCGAATACGAGTATATCGTGAAGACGCACGAGCGCCTGAAACTGATTATCCCTTTTACACTGCTGATTATTTTCATACTGCTGTATTTCAATACGCGTTCCGTGACCAAAACGGCCATTGTTCTGCTCGCCGTTCCCTTTTCGCTGGTGGGATCATTCTGGCTCATGTACCTGCTTAATTACAATATGAGCATTGCCGTCTGGGTGGGCATCATCGCACTGGCGGGTCTTGATGCCGAGACAGGGGTGGTTATGCTCTTATATCTGGATTTGGCTTACGAGAAGTGGCAAAAAGACGGACGACTAAAAACCAGAAAAGATTTGCATGATGCCATCATGTTTGGCGCCGTCAAAAGGATTCGTCCCAAAATCATGACGGTCAGTGTCATTCTAGCCGGGCTGATCCCGATTATGTTCAGTCACGGCGCCGGTGCTGACGTTATGAAACGCATTGCCGCGCCGATGGTCGGCGGCGTGATTTCCTCCACCATTCTGGAGTTGATAATTTATCCGGCAATCTACATGATCTGGCGCGGTAAAAAAATGACAGAAGATTAAAACTTTAAGGCAGACAATTTTTATGAAAAAAATGATCGGGAAAATACTGGCGGTGAAGATCACCCATAGACATTTTAAAGTTGAATGAGTTTTCTCCATCGCAGGCAATGTGAAATTTAACCGGAGAAATTTAAACCCGGCTGGATCACGTGATGCGCTTTCAACTGATCCGGGCTGTTAGCCACCCGCATAAAGGAGAGGGATATGAGTACAAAAGTAAATACAGAAGAAGATCAGAAGATAGATCCCGTCTGTAATATGGTTGTGTCAAGCGATTCCCAATACCATTACTATTATGCAAACAAAGATTATTATTTCTGCAGCGAACACTGTTTGCACAAATTTAAAGACCGTCCGGAACAATATATGAATAAGGAATCCCCGCCATCTCTTGAAACACACGGCAAATTAGTAATCTATACCTGTCCCATGCATCCTGAAATTAAACAGCAGGGACCCGGTAATTGCCCGAAGTGCGGCATGTCTCTGGAACCCAAAACGCCTGTGCCGGCAGTGGGAAAGATAGAATATACCTGCCCGATGCATCCGGAAATCATCCGGGACAAGCCGGGGAGCTGTCCGAAATGCGGGATGGCATTGGAACCGAAAACCGC
>JBATES010000253.1:0-5096 GCA_049664145.1 Smithella sp. | reverse complement strand
ATAAAAAACCGGTTGCGGAACACACCAATCCCTCCGTCTTTAATCTCCTTGTTTTTCAACAACTGTTTTTTGTTTATTCCGGAAAAGTTCACCCTGGTTCTCCCGCCACCGCAAAACGATGAGCCGGAAGGATGCTTTGCCTTTTTCCGTAATATGGATGGTCTGGGCTATCTCTCTGTCCGTCATAACGCCGTCTCTTGTTCGAAATGGCTTCCATGTTCCTTCTTTGATGTTACTTATGACTCTCATCACGGCACTCCTCTTGTTCTTTTGTTTCATCTTTCAGGTGAGATTATATCTCATCGAAACTCAATAACAAAGAGGGCTCTTCTGCTTTTTTATAGACCAATCTCTATTTTAGGGATTATCGTAAAATTTACATAAGGCATAATATTTTTTGAAGTTTTCCATACAAATTTTATTTGCCACATCAGAATAGTAGTGTTATGTGTTCATCGGTAAACTCACTTTAACTTTAATGCAGGGGGGAATATGGTGAATAAAGCAATATTGATTGGCAGACTCGGCAAAGATCCGGACATTCGTTACACGCCGGATGGTGCAATGGTCACTACCTTTAACCTGGCTACCGATGAACAATGGAAAGACAAAAACGGAGAAAAAGTTCAAAAAACCGAGTGGCATAAGATTGTAACCTTTAGAAAGATGGCTGAAATTTGTGGCAATTATTTGGTCAAAGGATCCCTGGTCTTTATTGAGGGAAAGATTCAAACCCGTTCATGGGATGATAAAGATGGTGTAAAACATTACATGACGGAAATTGTTGCTAACGAAATGAAGATGCTGGATTCTAAAGGACAAAACAAATCAGAAGCATCTTCTCCTGAAGTGGTCAGCAATAATATTAGCGATGTCGGCGGAGCAATGGACGACGTTCCTTTTTAAAGGATTATGGAAACTTTCATCTGAATGGTTTTTAGTTTTAAATACCCCTTTTCCGTCGGCAGACAGAAAAGGGGTATTTAATATGAAGACAACGGACAATTCCTGAAAGTTGTCTTACGCATCCACGAACAATTATTTTTTAACGTCGTCCTTCTTGGATGACTGATCGGTGATTTCGTTCGGATCGCTCATCGTCTTTTTAAAGTTTTTAATTCCCTTGCCCAGGGCTGAACCGATTTCCGGCAATTTTCCCACACCGAAAATAATCAAAATAATTACCAAGATAATCAGTAATTCGGGCATCCCTATTCCAAACATAATCTTACCTCTTGATTTTATTTTTTTTAATTAATTACGGCAACCGTAAGTGGACTACCTCTCCCCTTTTCCCCAGGGTCTCAATATCTTTTCCTTGAAATTTTACCTTAATTCCACCGGCATTGCCAACATCAATTTCAAAACTTTTCGCCTTGTACTCAAATTTTTCTCCGGCTTTTAACAAGACCTGAAAAGAAGGATTTTGCTCCGGCTTCACACGCAACCACGTTTCCTCGATAGCCCTGATACTCAACTGAGCACCTTCTTTATCAGATGCATCCTGCACAGTAACGGCTATGGGTAAAACCTGTTCAGCATCCGTTCGTGATTCTTTTTTTACACCGGCGGCAGAAGTTTTTTCCTTAACCGTTGATTGCTGAATATCTTTTGTCTGAACAACAGCATTCACTCCCATGTTCTGACTGGATGGGATGTTCGTATTGGAACCCCGTTCCTTATCGTCTGGCAAAGCATTCGTCTTCATACCTGCGGGATTAACGATATCCGAAGACGATTCATTCTGCTTGGAAATCAACCACTGCGCAACAATAACAGCCATTAAAATAAAAGCAATGATCAAGTAAGTTTTTTTACCTTTCATTCCTACAAAAGAAGATTGCTCGCCTGCCGGATGCTCCGGCTGTATAGTGTTGTTTGTGAGGGAATTAAGGTAATTTTCGTATTCCCTCATTAACGGTTCACTGTCAATTCCCAAAGCACCGGCATAAATTTTTATAAAATTTTTCGAGTAAACAGGCAGCGGCAGCAAATTAAATTCTTTGTTTTCTATGGCCTGTAAATAAACTGCTCTGACGCGCGTCCGCTGGTATAAATCTTCAAAAGAAAGACCCTTATCTTCCCTGATCTTTTTTAAATCTTCAGAATTATTGCTTGGCGTTTTTTCAATAAACATATAATATCATTTGCAAAGGTATTTTATGCATTCATCTAGCATTAATTTCAGTGTAATACAACTATTTAAAATAAAACTGTTTATTACTGCATGATGGAAATATCGTCAATTTGTTTTTCTCATTAAAAAAGGAGATCTCATGTTGCAATGGAAATCATTTGCTGTTGATCTGGCTCGAAAATCAGGATTATTATTGAAAGAAAAATTCAGCCAGACACATACAATTCATTACAAAGGCGATATTAATATTGTCACCGAAGCGGACAAAATGTCCGAATCTTTGATCATGGAAACGATCAACCGGCAATTCCCCGATCATGGAATTTTATCAGAGGAATCACCGGCTATCACCGGCGCCGGAAAAATTCGTTGGATAGTCGATCCTCTGGACGGAACGACAAACTACGCTCACGGGTATCCTGTTTTTTGCGTCTCTATCGCTTTGGAAATAGAAGATAAAATTGTTCTGGGTGTGATTTACGATCCGATGAGAGACGATATGTTTGTTGCGGTGCGCGGCGAAGGCGCCTTCCTGAATGAAAAAAAGATATCGGTTTCTTCCGTCAAAGATCTTTCCCGCAGTCTTCTGGCTACCGGTTTTCCTTATGACATCAGAGAAAGCAAAGAAAATAATCTTGATTATTTCAACGCCATGGCCGTCAAGGTGCAGGCCATTCGTCGCGCCGGAGCGGCGGCCCTGGATCTCGCTTATCTGGCCGCGGGACGCTTTGACGGTTTCTGGGAACTCAAGCTCAAGCCCTGGGATACGGCCGCAGCCAGCCTGATGGTGGAAGAAGCAGGCGGAATGATTTCCGATCTCAAAGGAGATAGATGGCATTTACAATCTGCCAATATTCTGGCCAGCAACGGTTTGATTCACGAACAGATGATGGCAGTTTTTAGTGTTACCTGATTTGAAATGAAACAATTGCGAAAATATCAGCATTGTTTTCTGACAGATTTATCACAGAAAAATCAGGCTCCCGAATGCCGTTGGCACATTTTCTTTTAAAGTAACCGGTTTTTACTATTCCGGCCCCATTTTTTCCATTTCGACGATACGGATAAAATCAACAATCATTTTCTGTTCATATTGCGTATCAAGCGGCAAATTGAATCCTATTTGCTGAAATAGTCTGATATAATTTAACTTGAAATCAGCCGGGATAGGCAAATTCCATTGCTGGAACAGATCATAGATATTATCAACGATCACATATCCTGCATCAAAGGAAAAATACCCTGTTGCATTATTGATATACCAGAACTGATCGTCCAACGAGAATTCCAGTTTATATCCGTTGTTAAAACTCAGCACCATACATTGAAAGTGAGTATAATTGCCGCCTTCGGTTGTATTGGGTGATATGGTCATGTCATCAATTTTGAATTCAATATAGGTGTCCTTTGTAATAGGTATTGGAAATACATTATTCGCATAAGTACTGCCGGATAGACTATTAACCCCGATAAGTGATGTATTCAGGTGCGTTCCTTCCAAATCTTCTTTTGTTTCGTCCGGCGCAAGGATGATTGGATAACGTATGTTGGTTTTAATGAGTTTTCCGTTGATAATGTCATTTTGGGCAACGCCATGATCAATATTATGGTAAGGACATACATTGCTGCCAAAAACGGTAGAATCCATTTGAAACCAGTTGTAATCACCTTTTGGAGCGGTATTGTTTTCTTCATGAAATGTTATGGGTTTAGACGCTCCGAACTTGCCGATAATGCCGCCGAGTTCATTATTGGCAAGGTTTGTTTTTTCTTCGCCCAGATTGCCTCTGTAGATCAGCATGAATTGAGCATTTTGGTAATTGGAGATGGGGATATCTACGGTAAATCCACCAAAAAGTATTTCAGTTTCATGCTCAGGGTCGTTCAAATAATTACCGTTCTCGTCTTTTCCATAAGGCAGGATGTTGGGTAAGGGATATACATACGGAACTTTACTCCAAATATCTTGTGATCCGTCAGCGGGAGCTCCCGGTGGCCTATAGCAATAAGCCAGATAAAACTTGCTATCGTTGTTCCCTCCCATTGCATCCTTGGAAGGGGTCATGTTTCGCACTTTGATTCGGACACTTTCCAGTTTCGATTCATCAAAAACGGGCAGTAGTTTTGCTTCAATTTCACCACGGAAAAAGTAATTTAACAAACTCGAAGAATAGCCGATAGCGCGGGGAATGAGTTTTTCAGCATAATCCTCATTTATGCCATCGTCGTCCAAAGTTAATCCCGCGCTTTTGCTGCCATTAGGCAGCCAACTATAGAATAAATTCTTGCGTGCAAATCTGTTAACTATTTCGCCTTCTCCTATCTTTGATAAATATTTCTTTTTACCCAGCTGTGTCGTTTGAGGATTATCTCTTAAGCCTAACCATGAGGGATATGGAAAATTATTCGTGGCTAATATTGT
This sequence comes from Smithella sp., assembly GCA_049664145.1. GTDB lineage: Bacteria > Desulfobacterota > Syntrophia > Syntrophales > Smithellaceae > Smithella. The sequence continues at coordinate 537 of JBATES010000253.1, read as the reverse complement.
ATCCGAGCTGAAAAAATTGGCATTCGTGTATTCGGCTAATCCAATATTGGGATATAAAGTAACTTCAGGATTTAATTTATTTTCAATGTATTGGTATTGACCGGAGTCGAATAGCTGTGGAATCAGGAAAGATGAATTATAAGGAACATAGACGCTGTATGGAGAATAACCGCTAATTGGTTGTGCCGTATTTTTTAAAAACCACTCTTCATAATCATCACCACCAATACGCCAAACCGAAGGATGTTTGTCACCACGTGTATGCCCGGGCACGGACATATCCTGCACCAAATGCATGATTTGTCCTACCCCTTTAAATGTTTTAGCAAAATATAATTCTCTTGTTGTTTTGTTCGCGGAAGTTAAGGCTGTATAATAATATGAACGTACATCATTCCATGATGAATTCTGACCACCTACAGGCAGCGTGGCCCACTCCAATGCTGATTTTTCAAGAGACAAACCTTTATCAGTTAAAGGATTTAGAAAATGGTTCAGAGAACGTGCTCACGCGTCTTCTTCCTCGCCACCGTCACC
>JBATES010000252.1:0-68715 GCA_049664145.1 Smithella sp. | reverse complement strand
TACTTTTTGCCCATTCGTTTATTATGGTTTGTTCTTTCTCTGTTAATATAATGGCTTCAGCTGTCCTAGACATGAAGCCTCTATAACATATTTTTAATAATAACTAAAGTTATTTATGAGACACTACGCTAGCCGTACAATCGGCATCATTACAATAAACATTGAAATAACTAACCATACCAAACTCTTCTTCATAAATTCCCTCCTCCTTTAAAGTTTTTTTATTATTTCCCTTTTATAAAATATTTATTGCGTTCACCTATGATTTAAGATTCTTCAACAGTAGTAATAATTATGCACTTTGCTCCCTTGGACAATAGTCTCCGCAAACTATTGTATAAGTTTAATTTCCTCTTTTTCGTTTAGAAAAAAGAGTTATTGTGAGCATAAACACTGATGGAACCGCTTGCCGTATTGGAGATTCCCTGCGTATGAACGCGTCCCAATGCGGGCTGATCATCCGAGAGGTCAGTGTTTTTGCCGAGCTTGACGACTGCGTCAACAGCAAAGTCTGCCTCAAACCGCTGGTTATACATGGTCGCCTGTATAACATAGGACTTTTTATTGGGATCCATGGTCCGAAAGACTTCGGTGGTCATATATCCAAAACGCCTGACTTCTCCACCAGTTAAGTAAGCATCCGTGTATCCGATATAGCCTGGTTGATTGTATTCACCAAAGCCTACATTCTTTTGGGATGACGTATCAAAGTAACCGTCGGCATTGCCACTGTGTGAATTAGGATACCGGTGATCAGAATCCCAGTAATTCCATCCATCGGTGGCCACAGATCTTATTTTTTTACTTTTAACAAAAAAGGTATCTGCGAAATCAGTTGTGATAGCACCTATCTGTGCCGATATGGCTTCCAGTTCGCTGTCGGCAATAACCTGTTTTGCGGAAGCAAGAGTCGGCATAACTAACAATGCGGCGATGATTACTACTGTGAAAATCTTTTTCATGTTTGGTCTCCTTTTTTTTATATTTTTATTTTTTTAATTATTCCTAATTTTTCATTCAAAAACATAAATTTAACGTACAAAAACCTTTTTTATAATTTTATCACAAAAATAGAGCAATGTAAACATTTATTATTTATTCTTTTTTCACCTACTTTACCTAATTACGATTAGGCACATTTAGTATACCGTAGCACCATATCAATGTAAAGTTTTTTTTGGGACTTTTTTATAAAAAATAAATTGGATATTTCTTAATTATTGCGATTAGTTTTGCCATAGTCTGGACTGATTTATACTGAAGCAATGATACACCGCTCTTTTGTCGCAAGTATATCAGCAATAAAATATATAAAATTATATAGTTAGGATTGGTGATTCTAGAATTATGAGGGAATCTGAAATGCTGTGCATAAATGAAATCATTTATTTCCCGAACTGAGCGTTCCATTTTGATTAATTTCTCGAGTAGTTTTTAATGGAAAAAATGACCTTCCTTTGGACGATTTTTGGGTATGGCAAGCAAATATAAAAAGGAAAGAGATAACCAAGAAATATTTGACATGATGAAAAAAATCAGGTTTGATCCAATATCTTTTTTTCAAGCATCAAAAGTGAGACAAACACACGGGATTTTATTCAAAGTGACACTAAATCCTGTAGACAAATTTAATAAATTGTACATAAAGAAATTTGTTTACATTTACTGAGATGTAAAATAATAATCAGAACTCAAGGAGGTCGACCTTGCTGATTGAAATGAAAATATCAGGATTAACGATTGATCCTATTACCAATACGCCAATCGTTATATTGAAAGATATGAGTAACAATAAAGCCATTCCGATCTGGATAGGTTTGTTTGAGGCGAGCGCTATTGCCACGGAACTTGAAAATATTGTTTTCCCGCGCCCGATGACCCATGATTTGTTCACTGAATTTTTAAAATCTTTTGATGTGACTGTGACTAGAATTGAAATTATTGATATTCGCAACAACACTTTTTTTGCAAATATTTATTTAATCAGGAACGGACAGGATTTTGTCATTGATGCGCGACCCAGTGACGCTCTTGCCATAGCATTAAGAATGCATGCGCCGATATTTGTTGATGAGAATGTCATCGAAAAATCGCGCACTATTGATTTCGGAATCAAGCTTAATGATCTGGACAAGTTGAAGGGGGAAAAGATCAAGGAATTTCTGGAAAATCTTTCAGCGGAAGATTTTGGCAAATATAAAATGTAATTCGTCCCAAATTTCAGTGCGCTTCGCTTCTGAAATTTGGGACGAATTATCCTCTGAGCGAAGCGAATGGGGATTTGAGACAAGCTGAAAACGAGCGCAGCGAAGCGGGATACTGGTCATGTTTGATCAATAGCTGGTATAGATGTTATGGGAAGTATCATTCATGATTTTCAAACTTATCTGAAAGTTGAAAAAAATGTTTCCAGAAATACCGAAACAGCGTATGTTGCAGATCTTAAAGAATTTGCCGAATTTCTGATCGATCATAAATACATTCATCATCAGGAAGAAATAATAAACATCGAACCGGAGATGATCAGGCAATATCTCAGTCGCCTTTATTTTCAAAAGGTTAAAAAGGTTACGGTCAATCGCAAGGTATCATCGCTGAGAGCATTTTATAAATATGTTTTACGCACGGGAAAGATTGGCAAGAATCCCGCCGAAACGGTGCAGACGCTTAAAATAGAAAAGTATATGCCCAATTTTCTTTCCGTTGATGAAATGCTGGAGATTTTAAAGGTGCGGCAGGATAATTCAGTTTCAGGTTTGCGCAATCAAGCCGTCATGGAAATGTTTTATTCCTGCGGGTTACGACTCAGTGAGCTGGTTGGGCTGGATGTATTGGACATTGACTTTAATCAAAAGTTGGTGAAGGTGAGAGGCAAGGGTAGAAAGGAAAGAATCGTACCGGTTGGTGAACCGGCGTTGAAATCCGTTCGTCAATATCTGGATACGATTGACGCGATACAAACAAATCGAGAAAAAGAGGTTTTCAAAAGGCCTTTGTTTTTGAACGTCCGTGGCGAAAGAATAACGACAAGAAGCATTGCGCGAATCGTTGATCAGTTAACTGAAAAAAGCGGTATTGGAAGGAAAATAAGTCCGCACGCCTTGAGACACAGCTTTGCCACGCATCTTTTGAATGCCGGGGCTGATTTGCGTTCGATTCAGGAATTGCTGGGGCACGAGAGTCTTTCGACAACGCAGAAATATACGGCGGTGGACATTAACCGAATGATGGAAGTTTATGATAAAGCTCATCCACGAACACAGAAAAAATGATAATTTTATAAACCTGTTTTTTTGAGGAAACACAATGAAGATCAGAGGGACAACAATATTAGCAGTTAAGCGAAACGGTATGATAACGGTTGCCGGTGATGGCCAAGTAACGTTGGATACCACCATCTTGAAACACGGGGCGCGCAAAGTTCGACGTCTTTACAACAACGAAGTCATCGTCGGTTTCGCCGGTGCCACAGCGGATGCCTTTACTCTTTTTGACCGGTTTGATCAGAAACTGGAGCAATACAACGGAAATTTATTGAGAGCCGCAGTAGAGTTGACGAAAGACTGGCGTACTGACCGTGTTTTAAGGCATCTCGAAGCTTTGATGATTGCCGTTAACAAGGATAACTCTCTGATCATCTCGGGAAACGGCGATGTCATCGAAGCCGATGATGATGTGATGGCCATCGGCTCCGGAGGTCCTTTCGCCCTGGCAGCGGCGCGGGCGTTTTTGCGTCATTCAGATTTGTCAGCGACGGAAATCGCCAAAGAAGCCATGAAAATAGCATCCGAGATCTGTATTTATACGAATGATCGGATTACGATTGAAGAACTGGATATTCAAAGTGAAGAAATAGATAAAAAAAGTAAGGACAAGGGGAAAAAGTAAAATATGTCAAATCAAGGGTTGAAACCCCGGGAAATAGTCGAAAAGCTCAATCACCATATCATCGGCCAGTTGGAAGCGAAGAGGGCGGTGGCCATCGCTTTGCGTAACAGATGGCGCAGGCAAAATGTTACGCAAGACTTGGCTGATGAAATTTCACCGAAAAATATTATTATGATCGGGCCGACCGGCGTTGGCAAAACGGAAATTGCCCGCCGCCTGGCAAAGCTGGATAATTCACCTTTTTTGAAAATTGAAGCTTCTAAATTTACCGAAGTCGGTTATGTCGGCCGAGATGTCGAGTCCATGGTGCGAGATCTGGTCGAACTTTCAATTAATATGGTTAAGGCTGAGGAGCAGGAAAGTGTTCAGGCGAAGGCGGCGGAAATTGCCGAAGAAAGACTGCTTGATCTTTTACTGCCTCCCCGTCCGGTAGAAAAAAATGTGGGAGATATCCTCAACGATCATCAACGGGAAGAGCAGGAGTTAACCATCGATTCCGATGATGAACAGCTCAAGAAGAATGATTCCTCCAGAGAAAAAATGCGTCGATGGCTGAATGAGGGAAAGTTCGACGAGAAAATGGTGGAGCTGGAAGTATCGGAAACCAGAAGCGGACCCATGATCGAAATATTTTCCGCTGCCGGGATGGAAGACATGGGACTCAATCTGAAAGACATGCTCGGTAATATGATGCCGCAGAAGAAAAAAAGAAGAAACGTCAAGGTGCCGGAAGCCCTGGAAATTCTGGAAGCGGAAGAAGCTCAAAAATTGATTGATATGGAAAAAGTCACCAGAACGGCACTGGACAGGGTTGAACAATCGGGAATCATTTTTCTGGATGAAATTGATAAAATTGTCGGCGGTGATTCTCAGCACGGTCCGGATGTCTCTAGAGAAGGTGTGCAGAGAGATTTACTGCCGATTGTAGAAGGTTCCAATGTCAATACGCGTTACGGGATGGTGAGAACGGATCATATTCTGTTTATCGCAGCCGGAGCTTTTTCCGGAACAAAACCGTCTGATCTGATTCCGGAGCTTCAGGGACGTTTTCCGATTCGCGTGGAGCTTGACTCTCTGGGCAAAGAAGAGTTTATTCGGATTCTCACGGAGCCGAATAACGCTCTGGTTAAACAATATACAGAAATGATGGCGACGGAAGGATTGAAGTTATCCTTTACCGAAGAAGCCATAGCCACCATTGCGGAAATGGCAACACTGGTCAATGAAAGTACTGAGAATATCGGGGCGCGCAGACTCTACACGATTATGGAAAAGTTATTGGACGACATTTCTTTTGATGCTCCGGATATGGAGAAGAAGGAAATAGTGATCGACGCCCAGCACGTGGAGGATAAATTGAACGGCATCATAGAGGATCAGGATTTAAGCCGGTACATTTTATAACGGAGATAGAAAAATGGAAAATATTGCTAATTCAATTGAGCGGGCGGACATCCTGCTGGAAACGCTTCCGTATATCAGGCGGTTTTATAACAAGACCATCGTCATCAAATACGGCGGTCATGCCATGATCGACGACGAGTTGAAGAACAAATTTGCTCAAGACGTGGTGATGATGAAGTATATCGGTCTCAATCCCGTGGTCGTTCATGGCGGCGGTCCGCAGATCGGAGAACATTTAAAAAAGTTCGGTAAGGAATCGAAATTCATCCAGGGCATGCGGGTTACCGATGCAGAAACCATGAATATCGTGGAAATGGTTCTGGTCGGCATGGTCAACAAAGAAATAGTTGGTCTGATTAACCGGCATGGCGGCAATGCTGTGGGGCTGAGCGGTAAAGACGGCAATCTGATTAACGCGGAAAAATATTTTCTGAACGAGGAAAAGGCGAAACATACGCCACCGGAGATTATTGACATCGGCCTGGTGGGCAAGGTCAAGAACATCAATTCGCAATTAATTATTTCTTTGGCGCAAAACAACTTCATTCCTGTTATTGCGCCGACAGGCATTGGTGACAACGGTGAGACGTATAATATCAATGCTGATGTGGTCGCGGGTGAAATCGCCGCCGCTCTGCAGGCGGAAAAACTATTATTGTTAACCGATGTGCCGGGTGTACTGGGTAAAGATAAACAACTGATTCATACCATGACGAACAATGAGGCATTGGTTTTAATTGATAACGGAACGGTTGAAGGCGGAATGTTTCCGAAAATCAAGTGTTGTCTGAAGGCTCTCAAAGGCGGGGTGAAAAAAGCGCACATCATTGACGGCAGATTAAAACATGCCATTTTGCTGGAGATGTTTACGGATAAAGGAATAGGCACGGAAATCGTTTTATAGTTCATCAGAGAAAAGGAAAGATAAAAGCATGCATAAAAAAGAAACAATGGCTTTAGCTAATGAAAATATCATGAATACCTACAGGCGTTTCCCTGTGGTTCTGGTCAAAGGATCCGGCGCCAGGGTGTGGGATATCAACGGGAAAGAATATCTCGATTTTGTGGCGGGTATAGCTGTCTGTTCACTGGGGCATTCTCATCCGCAGGTTATTCATGCGGTTAAAGAACAACTGGACAAGTTAACGCATGTTTCCAATTTATATTATACCGAACCACAGGCTCAACTCGCGAAACTGCTGGTTGATCATTCTTTCGCGGACAAAGTCTTCTTTTGCAACAGCGGCGCGGAAGCCAATGAAGCGGCAATCAAACTGGCGCGAAAATATGCTCATGAAAACATGGGGCCGGATAAATTTGAACTCATTACCATGAAGGATTCTTTCCATGGGCGGACCATGGCAACAATTACGGCCACCGGCCAGGAAAAATTTCAATTTGGTTTCACACCCCTGCTGGCTGGTTTTCAGTACGTGCCTTTCAATGATTTGAAAGCTCTGGAAGCGGCTATCGGTGATCAGACTTGCGGGGTCATGCTGGAACCGATTCAGGGAGAAGGTGGCGTTAATATCCCCGATGACCATTATCTGGCTTCTGTGCGGGAAATCTGTGACCGGCACGGCATTTTATTGATTGTCGATGAAGTCCAAACCGGTATGGGACGAACCGGCAAACTTTTTGCCTATGAATATTCCGGCATCCAGCCGGATATCATGACGCTGGCCAAAGCATTGGGCAATGGTCTGCCTGTCGGAGCGATGCTGGCCACCGATAAAATAGCAAAGGCGTTTGTTCCCGGTAATCATGCCTCCACGTTTGGAGGTAATCCTTTAGCTATGGCCGCGGCCACTGCGGTTATGAAAACTATTTTAAACGAAGACATACTGGCTCATTGCATGAAAACAGGAGACTATCTCTTATCAGCATTAAAAAAGCTGCAGCAAAAACATAAAATCATCAGGAAAGTCAGGGGAAGAGGGCTGATGCTGGCAGCGGAGCTTGATAATGAAGCGGGTGATATTATCAATGAATGTCTGCAGAAAGGATTGCTGATCAATTCTACCGGAGGGAAAACGATTCGGTTTGTCCCGCCTTTGATTATTACAACACAGGACGTTGATCAGGCCATGCAAATGCTTGATGAGGTCATGGAGGGTAAATGAAAAAAGATTTGCTGAATATTTCCGATCTGGAATCGGGCGATTTTGAAAACATCTGGAAAAAAGCAAGAAAGCTTAAGAAACTTTTAAAAGACGGCAAACCCCACGGTTCTCTGAAAGGGAAGACGCTGGGAATGATTTTCGATAAATCTTCCACCCGGACGAGAATATCATTTGAAGTCGGCATGTATCAACTGGGAGGAATCGCTTTATTTCTGACGTCACGTGACACACAGATCGGCCGGGGTGAAATCATTGCCGATTCGGCGAAGATGATGTCTCGTTATCTCAATGGAATTATGATTAGAACATTTACCCAGCAGAGTGTGGAAGATTTTGCCCGATTCGCGTCGATTCCGGTTATTAATGGACTAACTGATCTGTTGCATCCCTGTCAGATTCTGAGCGATTTATTTACGATCAGGGAAAAGAAGGGTTCTTACAATAAATTAAAGATAGCCTATATCGGTGACGGCAACAACATTGCCAATTCATGGATTGAAGCCGCCGCAAAACTACCGATTCAGGTCGCTCTGGCCTGTCCCGCAGGTTACGATCCGGACAAGAAGATAATGGAGAAAGGGCAAAAAGAAGCGCGGGAAGGCATTATTCTGGTGCGGGATCCTCTGAAAGCGGCGAAAGATGCCGATATCCTTTACACGGATGTCTGGGCGAGTATGGGTCAGGAATCGGAGCATGAAAAAAGGAAGAAAATATTTAAGGATTATCAAATCAATAAAAAAATGTTGAAGGTGGCAAAAAAAGACGCCATGGTCATGCATTGTCTTCCGGCGCACAGGGGGGAAGAAATTGCTGCCGACGTTATTGACGGTCCGCAGTCGATAGTGATTGATCAGGCGGAAAATCGTTTGCATGTGCAGAAAGCCATATTGGAAATACTATTATAGGAGGAACGAAAATTGTCACGAGAAATCAAAAAAGTTGTTTTGGCCTATTCTGGCGGACTGGATACATCGGTGATTGTCCGCTGGTTGATTGAGACTTACAAATGTGAAGTGATATGCTATGCCGCCGATGTGGGGCAGAAAGAAGAATTAACCGGATTAAAGGAAAAAGCAATTAATACCGGAGCCAGTAAAATATATATAGAGGACTTAAGAGAAGAATTCGCCCGGGATTTTGTGTTTCCGGCACTGCGCGCCAATGCGATTTACGAAGGAACTTATCTTTTAGGCACTTCTCTGGCCAGACCCCTGATCGCCAGAAGACAGATCGAAATCGCCAAAAAGGAAAAAGCCGACGCGGTATCTCATGGCGCGACCGGCAAAGGCAATGATCAGGTGAGGTTTGAATTGACCTACTACGCTTTAAATCCGTCCATTAAAATTATTGCGGCCTGGAAGGATGATAACTGGATATTTGATTCCCGCGAATCGATGTTTGATTACGCCAAAAAATATAAGATTCCCATTCCACTGACCAAAGCGAAACCGTACAGTTCGGATCGCAATCTGTTGCATATCTCCCATGAAGGTGGAATTCTGGAAGATCCGTGGGCCGAGCCTCCGGAGAATATCTTTGTGTTGACAAAATCTCCGGAAAAATCTCCGGATAAACCGACCTATGTGGAAATTGCTTTTCAAAAAGGAAATCCTGTCGCGGTGAACGGGAAAAAGATGTCCCCGGCAACCCTGATGGATTATATGAATACCGTTGCCGGAGCCAACGGCATCGGCCGGATGGATATGGTGGAAAATCGCTTTGTCGGAATGAAATCCAGAGGCGTTTATGAAACTCCCGGTGGCACGGTACTCTGGGCGGCCCATCGCGCGCTGGAATCGATAACGATGGATCGGGAGGTCATGTTCATGCGGGATTCTCTTATACCTAAATATGCTCAACTTGCGTATAACGGATTCTGGTATTCGCCGGAAATGAAGACGCTCCAGACCTATATTGACGCGACTCAGGAAAATGTTACCGGTACGACGCGCATGAAATTGTATAAGGGGAACTGTATCGTTGTCGGGCGGAAATCACCTTATTCGTTGTACAGTGAATCCTTTGCTACTTTTGAAAAAGATCAGGTGTATAATCAGAAAGACGCGATAGGATTTATTAAATTGAATGGATTGCGCTTAATCATCCAGAAGATGTTAAAAAAATAAAGGGCGGAGATAACGCATGGCTGACAGCAAAAAACCATGGGGGGGGCGCTTTCAGAAAGCGACGGCTGAGAGCGTTGACAAGTTCACTTCTTCGATTCAGTTTGATCAACGACTTTATCCTTATGATATTGAAGGGTCCATCGCTCACGCAACGATGCTTGCCCGGCAAAATATAATTTCGAAAAGCGAGTCATTAAAAATTGTTTCCGCATTAAAAGCTATTTTGAAAGACATTGAACAGGGCAAATTTCAATTCATGTCCGGCGATGAAGACATTCATATGGCTGTGGAAAAGGAACTCATCAGACGAATTGGCGACATTGGAGGAAAGCTTCACACAGCAAGAAGCCGCAATGATCAGGTGGTTTTGGATGTTAGACTTTTTCTCCGGACAGAAATAAAAAACATCATCGCTTCCATAGGTATTCTGCAGAGATCCTTATTGCGCCTGGCTAAAAAAGAAATCAAAATCATCATGCCCGGTTATACCCATATGCAAAAAGCGCAGCCGGTATTGCTTTCTCATTACCTGCTTGCCTTTGTAGAAATGTTTACACGTGATGCTCAAAGATTAAGGGAATGTGGTAATCGCTTGAATGTTCTGCCATTGGGTGCCGCAGCGCTTGCCGGCACAAGTTTACCCATTGATCGCGGGATTACCGCAAAAATGCTTCAATTTCCCGCTATAACTAAAAATAGTATGGATACGGTGGCGGACCGGGACTTTGTCGCGGAATTTATTTTTGACGCGTCGCTGGTGATGATGCATTTGAGCCGGTTCTGCGAGGATCTGGTATTGTGGTCTTCGGATGAATTTGGCTTTGTGGAAATATCCGATGCCTATACAACAGGCAGCAGCATCATGCCGCAGAAAAAAAATCCTGATATTGCAGAACTGATCCGGGGGAAAACCGCCCGTGTTTACGGCGATCTTGTAACAATTATGACGCTTCTGAAAGGGCTGCCCATGACGTATAATCGCGATTTGCAGGAAGATAAGGAGCCTTTATTTGACGCTGTGGATACGGTTAAAGCTTGCCTGTCCATTTTTACAGAGATGATCAACAATACAACATTTAATGCTCAGAAAATGAATTTATCAGCCAGGGGAGGATTTTCCACGGCTACAGATGTTGCGGAGTACCTCGTGAGAAAGGGCATCCCGTTTCGCCGGGCGCATGAAATTACAGGAAAAATCATTGCTTATTGTCTGAAGAATAATAAATATCTGGAGAATCTGACCATAAAAGAATATCGAGATTTTGATAAATGTTTTAATGATGATATCAAAAATATCATCAAACTGGAAAATGCCGTAAATTCGCGTCAGCATACGGGGGGGACCGCAACAAAAACCGTACTGCAAAGGATAAAAGAGCTTGAAAAAAGCATTGGTGAAATTTAATATAGTAACATGCATATTTTTGCTTGCGGTTATTTGGGGCTGCGGTGTAAAAAATAACCCCGTTGTGTTGAAAAATTATTCCGGCAACAGACAAGTTGTGCGAAATCTGAAAGTTACGGCATCCGATCATTTAATGTTACTTAAACGGGATGTTCATGCTCAAGCTTTAAAATATCATGATATTACATTACAAAAAAGTGCATGGGACACCCAAGGTAATCATTGCAAAGATTGTTTAAAAAGTTTATGAACGCTTTATTGTATTCAAGATAAAATATTAAAGATGGAATCATGAAGGAGACCTTTTATGTTCAAAGGTGCGATGGTCGCGATTGTTACACCATTTAAGAACAATCAGATTGATGAGCAAGCTTTACGTGAACTGATAGAATTTCAGATTGCCAATGGCACTGACGCCATTGTTCCATGCGGAACAACGGGGGAGTCGGCTACTTTGACGCATGAAGAACATGACCGGGTTATTGAAATAACCATCGACGCCGTTCAAAAGAGGGTGCCGGTTATTGCCGGAACGGGATCGAACAATACGGCCGAAGCCCTGCGTTTGACCAGACATGCCTATGAAGCCGGAGCGGACGGAGCTTTGATCGTCAGTCCCTATTACAACAGACCGACGCAGGAAGGCCTTTATCAGCATTTCAAAACGATAGCTGAAAGCGTTCCCATACCGATCATCCCGTATAATATCGCATCGCGTACCGGTGTCAATATGCTGCCGGAATTGGTTGCCCGGCTGGCCAGGATAAAGAATATAGTCGGCATCAAGGAAGCGTCGGGCTCCATCAAACAAATGAGTGATGTCATCAATCTTTGTGGAAAGGATTTTGCTGTGTTGTCCGGTGACGATATCTTTACCATGCCGCTGATGGCCATTGGCGGAGCGGGAATTATATCTGTTGTTTCCAACGTGGTGCCTGCGGATATGGCCGGACTGGTGGATGCATGTTTTGCCGGTGACATGGCAAAAGCCAAGTCTCTGCATTATAAGATGAGTCCTTTGATTGACGCGCTTTTTATCGAAGTGAATCCTGTTCCGGTCAAAGCGGCTCTGGCGTTAATGGGCAAGATTGAGTGCGAATACAGATTGCCTCTTTGTAAAATGTCCGATGCCAATCATGAAAAGTTAAAGAAGATGATGACCGATTACGGATTGATTTAATGTAAAGACATCTGCAGAATCAGGAGGCCTATTTATGATTAAAGCCGTGGTAACGGGAGTCGCTGGAAGAATGGGTGGCAAAATTATCAGCCTCATTTCAAACATGGACAATATTGAGGTTGTCGGAGCAGTTGAAATACCAGGTCACCCGATTGTCGGACGGGACATCGGTCAGGGATTGGGTAAGAAAGGGATCATTGTCTGCGATAATTTGTCCGCCTGCATTGAACAGGCAGATGTTGTCATCGACTTCACCAACCATGAAGCTTCGCTGAATTATTTGAAAGTTGCCGGTGAGAAAAACCGTGCCATTGTTGTCGGATCTACCGGATTTACCGATACTGAAATGAAGGAGATAAAAGGGTTGGCTCAAAACATCCGTTGCGTATTAACACCCAACATGAGTGTCGGGGTCAATGTGATGTTAAAGGTTCTCGAATATTGTGCCGGTATTCTGAAAGATGATTATGACGTGGAAATTATTGAAGCGCATCATAATTTAAAAAAGGACGCTCCCAGTGGTACGGCCATGCAGATAGCAAAAGTCATTGCCGGAAAATTGGGACGTAGCATGGAAAAAGATTTGCTTTATAGCCGTCGGGGTATGATTGGAGAGAGAACTAAAAAAGAGATCGGCATACAGACCATCCGAGCCGGTGATATCGTCGGCGATCACACGGTTATCTTTGGCGGAGTGGGGGAAAGACTGGAATTTATTCATCGTGCACACAGCCGGGATAACTTTGCGAAAGGAGCGATCCGGGCGGCGCAATGGATTGTGAATCAGAAAAACGGATTATATGATATGCAGGACGTTTTAGGCTTAAGAGATCCCCATGAAGGTTGTCTGAATATTTGAACGGCACAATTGCTTATATCGGGATCGGTTCTAATCTTGGCAAATCCATTAAAAACTGCCGGGAAGCAATAGAAAATCTTTCCCGCGTAAAAGAAATCAAATTAATAACAACATCATCTTTTTACAAAACAGAGCCTGTGGGGATAGAAGATCAGGACTTTTTCATCAATGCGGTAATTGAAATAAAAACGGATCTTCCTGTTTATCATCTCATGCAGACTTTGCAAAATATTGAAAATGATATGGGACGAGTGAGAGATATGAAAGGCGGTCCGAGGATTATTGATCTTGATCTCCTTTTTTACGGACAGCATGTCATTTCTGAACAGAATTTGATTGTTCCACATCCCGAAATTCATAAAAGGCGATTTGTTCTGGAACCGCTCTGTGAAATAGCTTCGTATTTCATTCATCCTTCGTTTGGCGTATCCATTCGCGGACTGAAAGACAGGTTATGTGACAATAAATTGGTTGAGATCGTCATAGAAGAAAGGTAGATTCGATAGGTTTATGAACATGGTCAAATTTATAATATCTGTCTTCGTCGTTTATTTCCTGTATCAGATATTTAAGAAAGTTGGACAATTGAAGCCGGCTGACCATAAAGATAATCAGCCCCCATTCTCATCAGACAAAGGTGAAGAATTGATTGAGGATCCTGTCTGTCATACGTATGTTCCCGTAAGTCAGGCGTATAAAAAAGAAATATCCGGCAGGGATTACTACTTTTGCAGTAAACAATGCAGCGATAAATACACCTTAAACAAAGATCATTGATCAGAGGAGAAATTATGAAGTTTTTTATTGATACCGCGAGTATTGAAGAAATCAAAGAAGGAATTGCGCTGGGGATGGTTGACGGCGTGACCACAAATCCATCGCTGATTGCCAAAGAGAAAAAAGGGTTTGATGCGGTTGTAAAAGAAATACTGAAAGTGGTCAAAGGGCCGGTCAGTCTGGAAGTGCTGAGTCTGAATGCTAAGGAAATGTTCGCCGAGGGGAAAAAACTGGCGCGTCTGGGCAGTAATGTTGTCATCAAGGTTCCTCTTTGCACCGAAGGGTTAAAAGCAACAAGAATGTTTGCCGATGCAGGCATTGATGTGAATCAGACTTTAATATTTTCTCCGCTGCAGGCGCTGATGGCGGCAAAAGCCGGCGCCCGATATGTCAGTCCTTTTGTAGGCAGACTGGATGATATCGCTCACGACGGGATGGAACTGGTTGAACAGATTATTACAATCTATGAAAATTACTGTTACGAGACGGAAGTGATCGTTGCCAGCATCCGCCACCCGAGACACGTTTTGGATGCCGCATTCATGGGAGCGGATATCGCGACCATTCCCTACAAGGTCATTGCACAACTGGTGAAGCATCCGCTGACCGATCAAGGCATCGAGACGTTTTTAAATGACTGGAAGAAAGTACCCAATAAATAAAAAATCAATTCGATTGGCAATGCAGGCATGAAGTATGATTTCAAGAAATGAAACTCTAAATTTGCCCAACACAATAACTTTAATACGCATCAATTCTGTTCCGTTTCTTTTTTTTCTGCTTTCAGATCCGGGGGAGTTCTGGAGTCTGGTCCTTGCAGCTTTGTTTGTGCTTGTGTCCATTACCGATTTTCTCGACGGTTATGTGGCCAGAAAATATCAGATGATTACGACCATGGGGAAATTTCTCGATCCCATCGCGGATAAAATTATTGTTAATTCCGCGATGATCTTGATGATTCCCATCAACCGCATTCCGGCATGGATCGTTGCCGTAACTATTATCCGCGATTTGATTGTGGATGTCATTCGCAGCATCGCTTCATCTGAAGGTATTTATATTCAAGCAAGCATTCTGGGAAAACAAAAAACGGTGACACAGATCATAGCCGTAACCGCATTGATGATTCATTATCCTCTTTTTGGTATCAATGCTCATGCGGTGGGCATGGTGATTCTGTATATTGCTTTATTCCTCACGGTTTATTCAGGCATTGATTATTTTGTTAAACTTTATCAAAGTGTTGAAAAAACAGGACAAGATTGAGTTTGTGCTGCATCCATGATGATGATTAAGAAACAAGACCTTTTTTTTAAATATTTTTAACATTTTTATTGACAATAAATATCTATTTGTTATAGTCACCAACGCTTCTAATGAGCGGGCGTAACTCAGCGGTAGAGTGCTACCTTGCCAAGGTAGACGTCGACGGTTCAAATCCGTTCGCCCGCTCCATTTTTATTTTTAGGGCGGCATAGCCAAGTGGCTAAGGCAGCGGTCTGCAAAACCGTTATTCCCCGGTTCAAGTCCGGGTGCCGCCTCCAGATACGATGAAAGGGTTGCAGATGAACAGTCATGGCAACCCTTTTTTCCTGTGAAGCCATTTCAAGAAAATTCATTGGCAAAGCTAATCCTTTCCCTCATCAGGTCAGCGCGCTCATCTATTTGCGAATCGCAGTATTGCCGGCAAGAATATCTTTCTGTTTTTGTTTTCTTTTTAAGTTTTTTTCAACAAAGATTTTCTTTTTTTCAAACGGATTAAATTCTGTAAAATACATCAGCGTAGAAAAAGTGGAAGGGAGAGGGGTGAAAATCTGTGTCTGCCGGGGATTGGTTTGCAATTCTTTCCCGGCGAAGGATTTAAGCAATCGCATATCTTCTTCAGTACAGCCGGGATGGGCGGCAATGAAATAATAAGTGAGGAACTGATTCTTTCGTAGCGATTCATTAATTTTCTCAAACATTTTTTTAAAGCCCCGTAATAAACTTGTCGGTGGTTTGCCCATGTGCTTGAGCGTTGCCGGCGCCACATGTTCGGGAGCCACTTTTAGTTGACCGGAAATATGATGTTCAACCAGCTCCCGCATATATCCACGGCCGTGTTGTTGGTCTCCGAGAAGCAAATCATATCGGATTCCGGATGCGACAAAAACCTTTTTAATGCCTTTCATCTTTCGCAAATTCTTCAACAAATTGATTTGTCTGTGATGATTAATATTTAAATTCGAGCAGACTCGTGGATAAAGGCATCTTTTGTTCTGGCACGCTCCAGTTGTCTGTTTTTTTGAGCAATCAATGCCGTACATATTGGCTGAAGCCCCGCCGACATCCAGCAGGTAACCTTTGAAATCCGGCAAAGCGGCTATTATTTTCGCTTCTTTCATAATCGAATTTTCAGAACGGCTGGTGATGGCTCTGCCTTCATGCAGACCGATGGAGCAGAAATTACATTCACCATAACAACCGCGGTGGGAGGTAATAGAGAATTTAATCGTTTCCATCGCCTTGACTTTTCCCTGTCTTGCGTAAAAAGGATGAACATTCCGGGAGAAGTTGAGCGCATAGATTTCATCCAGTTCTTCGGTGGTCAAAAGGGATTGAGGAGGGTTTTGAATAAGATAACGATTGCCGTGTTTTTGAAATAAGCCGTGCGCCGTCAGAGGATCGTTATTCTGATAAAATGTTTTAAACATCTGAACAAAGCGTTTTTTATCCGCGATCACGTCCTCATAAGCGGGCAATTCCGTATAATCCGGCAGCGGGGCAGAGGAGATATAACCAATTCCCCTGATGTTTTTGATATCCCGGCCATCTCTTAATTTTTCAGCGATTTCCAAAGTTGATTTCTCTGCCATTCCGTAAATCAGATAATCGGCACGGGCGTCAAAAAGAATTGAGCGACGGACGGAGTCGGACCAGTAATCATAATGAGCGATTCTGCGCATGCTGGCCTCAACGCCTCCCAGGATCAGCGGTTTTGTATCTTTAAAGAATTGTCGGATCAGGTTGGCGTACACGACAACAGCGCGATCAGGACGGCGGGTGTTTTTCCCTCCGGCAGTCAAATCGTCGCTGAGTCTTTTTTTCTTCAAGGCTGTGTAATTGGCCACCATGGAATCCATGCAGCCGCCGGTAATGCCCCAGAATAGCCTGGGTTCGCCCAACCGGCAGATATCTATGCCGCTGTGCCAGTCAGGTTGCGCGATAATGCCCACGCGGAATCCCGCACGAGAAAGAACGCGGCCGATTATGGAAACGCCGATAAACGGACTGTCAATATAGGCATCGCCAGTGACCAGAATCACATCGGGTTGATCCCATTTTAATTTTTTTAACTCGTCACCGGTTGTGGGAAGAAACATACTTTGACAAAAAGACCAGCAGGATTGATTTAAAATATATTAATCAGCATAAGCCCCAAAATGATTGCCGACAATAAAATGACAACAGAAAAACGTCCCAGCCAGCGGTGCATATTTCTGAAGGCCTGTTTATTTTTAACTTTAAATTGACGGTAGCCGACCATCAGTGTGATGAAGGAAAATACAAAAGCCGTTAAACCGGCCATCTGATGATATCCTTTCAAATGTTCGCCGCTGGACCCAGCAACATAAAGAAAAGCCATCATAATGCCTGCCATCATCCCGGCGAAGCTTGAAGCGTTGACTGTTTTGTGAAATATTAGCCAGTTTTTCTTTCGTCTAAAGAAGATGGCTGCAGTGACGCCGGCAAGAAAACCTGACGTGGCGGTCACCATCAATAAAATGTGCAGAACAAAAAACATGGTTTTCCGGTTACGGATATGATTTGAAAAGTTAAAGTTTAAATTTCATTGACTGGCCGACGGCAACGCATTTCATTTTGCTGCCGCTTGATTTGATGATTTGGCGACAGTCTGCCACGATCTCATCAAGAGAAGCGTCTAATCTTTCCTGATTGTGATGAAATAATCCCAGTTGTTTCACGCCAGCTTCCAGCGCGAGATTCAGAGCATCCTTATAACAGGAGTGTCCCCACCCGCGAGTTTTTTTGTACTCTGCTTCATTGTATTCGGCATCGTGAAACAGCAGATCGGCGCCTTTGCAAAAATTCAGATATTGTTTATAAGTCAGGCCTCCCTTGTGCCGGTACCGAAGTTCATTGTCAGTTAGAAAGACGAAAGACTTGCCGTCTTCCTCAAATCGGTAGCCTGTTCCCTGATTGGGATGGCTTAACGCTATGGGCGTAATCATCATGGATCCCAGGTTGTAATTCGGTTGAAGACAAAATGCCTGATAGCGGATTTTGGCGCGAATATAGTCCAGGTTGACCGGAAAATTCGGGGCCGCCATTATTCTGGCGAGCATTTTCTTGACGGATGTCTGTGCAAAGGGACAACCCCAGACATTTAAATTAGTTTTGGGTGAATATATGGGTTTGAAGAAAGGAAAACCCATAATGTGATCCCAGTGGGCGTGCGTCAATAAAAGAGTGAAATCGTTATGACCGTTGGCGGTGAGAGCATTGCCTGCTTCACGTATACCGGTACCGGCATCAACGATTAATATGGTATCGTCTTGGGTCCTGATCTCCAGGCACGTGGTGTTGCCGCCATAGCGTAAATACTGTTTGCCGGATACAGGAACAGAGCCTCTGGAGCCCCAGCAATGAATAATCATTGGTCACCTTTATCGTAATGAAAATCTAATAATACATAATAAATCTTAAATCAAGCAGGATGTGAAGATATTATAAGGTTAAGAAAATTTATCTTGCTATTATCAGAATCATTCTTAAATTACTTAAAAATAAGGAGGAAGATACGATGAAGAAAATAAAAATCAATGGGATGTCGTGTCAGCATTGCGCAATGGCTGTTACCAAAGCGTTAGCCGCAGTCGAAGGAATCAAGAATGTCCAGGTAGATTTGAACAGTGGAGTTGCAACTTTCGAAGGAGAGAACAACGTTGATGCTAAGATCATAGCCGCGGCTGTTAAAAAAGCCGGATACGATATTGTTGAATAAAATGACTGCGCCAAAGACCATAACCATTGCCGTTGGCGGAATGACCTGCGCCGCCTGCGTCCGGAGAGTGGAAAATGCCATTAAAGAGATTGACGGCGTAGAAGATGTTGCCGTCAATTTGGCCAACGGACATGCAACAATTACTCGTGATGCAAAATGGGGCGGCCTTTCCGTTCTCAGCAAAGTTGTTGCCGATCATGGTTATGAATTTTTAGGTGAAGTTAAAGATTATCTTGCCGATCCCCTGGAAGAATCCAGGAATAAAGATCTGAAAGATCTTAAATTAAAGGTCATCTGCGGTACGGTGTTGAGCATCATTATTTTTATGGGTTCAATGCAGCACTGGTTTGATTTCCTGCATTTCATTCCCCGCCAGACGATGCTTCTGGCAATGTTTCTTTTAACGTTTCCGGCCGTGTTCTGGGTGGGCAACCGTTTTTTCACGGGAGCTTATAAAGCAGCCCGACAGAAAACATCAGATATGAACACCCTTGTCGCGGTCGGTGCTTTTTCAGCTTATGCCTATTCTGCCGCTGCAACTTTTTTCCCGCAATTTTTTACCACCGCCGGAGTCATGCCACATGTCTATTACGATGGCGCGGCGATGATCGTCACCCTTGTTCTGGTCGGAAGATTACTGGAAACCAGAGCCAAAGGGAAAACTTCCGCGGCAATAAAAAAATTAATCGGACTGAAGCCTAAAACCGCCCATCTCATTAAAAACGGTCAGGAATTGGAAATAGCTGTTGAAGATGTGCAGGTTGACGATATCCTCATGGTGAAGCCGGGAGAAAAAATTCCCGTTGATGGGATCGTTCTGACCGGTGAATCAACCATCGATGAATCCATGCTGACCGGCGAAAGCATGCCGGTAACCAAAGAATCAGGTCAGAAAGTCTTTGCCGCCACCATGAACAAGACGGGTAGTTTTACCTTTCAGGCAAAAGGCGTTGGCGCTGGCACTACTCTGGCGCAAATTATCCGTCTGGTGGAAGAAGCGCAGGGGTCGAAAGCACCGATTCAGCGTCTCGCGGATAAAATTGCTTCTGTATTCGTGCCGACTGTTTTTGGCGTGGCTTTGATTACTTTTATGATCTGGTATTTTGTTCCTGCTGAAAACAATTTCAGTCGCGCTCTGATTAATTTTGTTTCTGTTCTGGTGATTGCCTGTCCCTGTGCGTTGGGACTGGCCACTCCCACGGCGATTATGGTGGGTACCGGTCTGGGAGCGCAAAGCGGAATTTTAATTAAGGGTGGAGAAACGTTAGAAAAGATACACAAACTTTCTGTCATCATCTTTGACAAAACCGGCACACTTACCCGTGGCGAACCTTTTGTGACAGATATCATAGCGGCTGACGGTTTTGACATCAAAACCGTTCTTTCCTGTGCCGCATCTTTGGAGAAAAATTCTGAACATCCGCTCGCCCAGGCAATTCTGCAAAAATCTAAAGCGGATGAAATCCCCATGGCTGTTGCCGACAGCTTTACAGCAATACCGGGGATGGGTGCCAAAGCTATTGTTGACAATAAATTAAGCTTAATCGGTAATCTCAAGTTTATGCAAAAAGAAGGGGTTTCGGTTGATCGTTGGATAAAAAAAGCGGCAAAACTGGAAGAAGAAGGAAAAACCACTGTCTTCGTATCCATGCACAATGAGGTTATCGGCATTATCGCCGCAGCCGACACACCAAAGGAATCAGCTTTACAAGCGGTGGAAAGGCTGAAGAGCAGGGGATTAAAAGTGGCGATGGTTACCGGTGATAATAAGGTGACGGCCGGCGCCATTGCTTCTCAATTAGGCATAGAAAAAGTATTGGCCGAAGTTCTTCCGGATAAAAAAGCCGATGAAATAAGAAAGCTTCAGGCGGCGGGAGAGGTTGTGGCGATGGTTGGTGACGGTATCAATGACGCCCCGGCGCTGGCAGCGGCGGATGTCGGGATTGCCATCGGCGCAGGAACTGATGTAGCCATCGAAGCAAGCGACATAACGCTGATTCGAGATAATTTGTCGGGTGTTGCGGAAGCGATTGATTTGTCGCTCGCTACAATGCGCGTCATCAAACAAAATCTTTTCTGGGCTTTTTTCTATAATGTTATCGGTATTCCGATTGCAGCCGGTGTATTATATCCGTCATTGGGAATTTTATTAAATCCGGAATATGCCGCCGCAGCAATGGCGTTGAGTTCATTTTCCGTTGTCAGTAATTCTTTACGCCTGCGACGAATCTGGAGGAATCATCAGACCGGTAAGGCATAATAACACAAACATCAACAACAAGAAAAGCCGATCAATTCCGAATGAAGATCAATGATCTTTATTGGCTAACGGAGTACCTGAACAGGCAAATACCTGTGCTCTGTTGTTCCGTCGCCTAATTGCCCCCCGGTGTTGTATCCCCTCATAATCGTGTCGTCATTTTTTAAGGCTAAGGAGTGTGACCATCCAGAAGCAATGCTTTTTACCCCGGTTAGATATTTACTGCTATGTGATGAATCGTCGCTGCCACATGAACTCAAGATTGCTGCATGAAGAAACAGATCATTATCCAGAGAAATCTTTTACTTTTCGTGCTTACCCTCCATAAACCTTTGAAAATGTTTATTTTGAATTCAAGAAGAAATTTTTGGTGCTGACTGTTGTGCAAATTACACCGAATTATCTTTTCTGGCAAGTAAAGCGTAATATTAATGAAGGCTGGATGGCAATGGATATCGATTACGAATGCTCATTCATAATATATCAATAATATTAAGTAGGTAAGAATTTTAAAGGAAGTTAAAGGGCAGATTATATGAACAAACATTTATAAGGGATACTTAAATCAGCTTTGCTTGTTGACTATCGGTACAAATAGTGGTATTATATCTCCTATTTTATGGAAAGGCAGGCGAAAAATAAAATGTTTAAGGTAGGCGATTTGGCGGTATATCCGGCACATGGTGTTGGTGTCATTGAAGCCATTGAAAATAAAGAAGTAATGGGCAAAAAGCAGTCGTTCTACGTTATGAAAATAATGGGGAATGGCATGAAAATCATGATACCGACGATGAGTGTCAAAGCGGTAGGATTGCGTGAAATTATTATGGAAAAAGAAATTCCTAAAGTTTATGAAATTTTACGCAATAAAGACGTTACGATCGATAAGCAAACATGGAATAAACGCTATCGGGAATATTTAGAGAGAATCAAAACCGGTTCTGTTTTTGAAATTGCCGGCGTCTTGCGAGACTTATTTATTTTGAAAAGCGACAAAAATCTTTCTTTCGGCGAGCGGAAGATGATGGATACGGCCAAGAATTTGCTGGTCAAAGAAATATCCGTTGCCAGCAACGCGAAGGAATCCGAAGTTGAACACAATTTGCAGAAAATTTTTACAGTCCAGTAATAAATATTTAATTTAATAATTTCAATTCAGTTCTTTGATAATTAAATACAGGCAAATTACTTTTCCTTTTTTAAGGAAACCGTCATTTTGCCTCCCATTTTCTTATTTTCTATTTTTTTATTTCATAGATAATTAATATTTTATTACATTCATAAAATAAAAAAAGAAAGGAGGTGAAACGTTTGGTTATTAAAATTATCTTAATTCTGGCATGTTCGATAAGTGGTTATGCTATTTCGTATTATTCTTTCTCAGATCCTTTTTTGATTCTTAAATCATTTGCCGGTTTTATTGTCGGATTATTAATCGCATTAATCGTCATTCAAATAGAAAAGGAAATTCGTAAATTATCTCTAAAAGTTATTATCGGTGGTGTCGCCGGAACGATGATCGGTCTCCTGATTGCCTTAATTTTTAGCTTTGGTTTAAATTTTGTAAGTAAAAGCAGAGAGAACCAGCAGGCGGGATTCTGGATCTATTTGTTAATCACGGGAATCTTCAGTTATCTGGGGCTTGCTTTAGGTTCAAAAAAGATTGAAGAATTTAATTTTGACGGAATGGACTCTAAATCTGATTGTAACTTGCGAATCCTGGATACCAGCGTAATCATTGAAGGAAGAATAGCCGACATCTGCGACAGTGGATTTATTGAAGGGGAACTGATTGTCCCCCGCTTTGTTTTGAACGAGTTGCAGCTGGTTGCCGACTCATCCGATTCGATGAAGCGTTTAAGAGGAAGGCGTGGCTTGGATGTCCTCAATCATCTGCAGAAAAATCCTAACGTCAATATCAATATCGTCGATCAGGATTTCCCTAAAATCAAGGGAGTGGACGGCAAGCTGGTTGCTCTAGCCAACCAGCTAAACGCCAAGCTTTTGACCAATGATTATAATTTGAACAAGGTTGCCGAACTGCAGGGCATCAGGGTATTGAATATCAATGAACTGGCCAATGCGTTGAAACCCGTCGTTCTCCCCGGTGAGCAGATGACTGTCAAGATAGTTCGTGAAGGCAAGGAAGCCGGTCAGGGGGTTGCGTATCTTGATGACGGTACGATGATTATTGTGGATAATGCGCAGAAACTGGTTAATGTAACCGTTAAAGTTGTCGTGACCAGTGTGCTGCAGACAACAGCGGGAAGAATGATCTTCTCGGAATTGAAAGAAGTTGCCTGATAACAAATTTAATTTTTATGAAGCCCGGAAGCTCATCCAATCCGGGCTTTTTTTATGACTATTCCATTTTCACAATAAAAATGTTATCAACGCCCTTAATTTTACGGAAGTGATCGATGAAAACAGTCGCCATAATTCCCGCCGGAGGGGCGGGCACAAGATTAAAATCTCACATAGCGAAGCAGTATCTGTTACTGGATTCTTTGCCGGTGTTGGTACAAACTCTTCAGGTGTTTCAGAATTCTCCGGACATTAATGAGATTATCCTGGCCTTGCCATCGGAGGACATGGTTCATGTACATCAGGAGCTGGCTGAAAAATACGGTTTGACTAAAGTGACCCAAGTGGTTGCCGGCGGAAAAGAAAGGCAGGATTCTGTAAACAACTGTCTTAATGCTATTCAGGGCGATTGCGATATTGTGGTTGTTCACGACGCCGTCCGCCCGTTCGTTACGAAAGAGTTCATCGCGCGGGTTGTTGATGCCGCCAGGTCCATGGGCGCCGCCGTGACCGGCGTAAAAATAAAAGACACCATCAAAAAAGTTAATGACGATCATAAAATTGCGATGACCGTGCCTCGGGAAAATCTCTGGTCAGCTCAGACCCCACAGGCTTTTCAATTTGAACTGCTGAAAGAATCCTACCGGACTGCTTACGAAGAAAATTTTTATGGAACCGACGACGCTTCTTTAGTCGAGCGACTGGGAAAGGAAATCAGGATGGTTGAAGGAACTTACGAGAATCTGAAGATCACCACCAACGAAGACATGCGGATAGCCGATGCACTGATGAAAAAAAGAAACACGGCCAGTGTGCGCAACGGTTTCGGTTATGACAGTCATCGATTTGCTGCAGATAGAAAACTTATTCTGGGTGGCGTGGAAATTCCTTTTGATATGGGTTTACAGGGACACTCCGACGCGGACGCGCTTATTCACGCGATTTGTGATGCGCTTTTAGGAGCTGCGGGCGCGGGAGACATTGGCAGACATTTTCCAGATTCCGATCCCGAATATAAGGATATTTCCAGCATGATTCTTCTGGAAAGAGTAAAAAAAATCATCGAAGCAAAAGGATATGTTGTGAATAATATTGATGCGACGGTTATAATGGAAGCGCCCAAGCTTGCACCTCACGCGGACAAGATAGTTTCCAATGTGGTCCGCGCTTTGAAAATACCCAGGGACTGTGTGAATATCAAAGCCAAAACAAACGAAGGCATGGGGTTTACCGGAAGAAACGAAGGCGTGGCGGTTTTTGCCGTCGCCGCTCTGACAGAAAGGAAAAAAAATGATCTCGAAGCCTAGAGTAAGATTTGCGCCTTCTCCGACCGGTGAGCTGCATGTGGGCAATGCGCGCACTGCGCTGTTTAACTGGATGTTTGCCCGTCATCACGGCGGAAGTTTGATCCTCCGCATTGAAGATACGGATGAATCGCGAAGCGCAGTTTCCTATCAGTTAAATCTGTATGACGATCTGAAATGGCTGGGACTGGATTGGGACGAAGGACCGGAAAAAAACGGATTATATGGTCCTTATAAACAGAGTGACCGTTTGGAAATTTATACCGCTCATCTGCAGAAATTAATAGACAGCGATTTGGTTTATCCCTGTTATTGCTCTGAAGAAGAACTGGAGGAAGAACGCCAGACTCTGATTTTAAGCAAGCGCATGCCGCGGTACATGGGCAAATGCCGGCATTTGAATTCAGAGCAGAGAAGACAAAAAGAAAACGAGGGAAGAAAGCCTTCATTCCGCTTTAAGGTTCAGCCACAAACCATCGAATTTGAAGATTTAATTCGAGGCGCCATGAAATTTGAGGCGGATGCCATCGGCGATTTTATCATTGTGCGCTCCAACGGGATGCCGGCCTATAATTTTGCGGTTGTGATTGATGATCATCTGATGAACATCAGCCATGTCATTCGCGGTGAAGATCATCTTTCCAACACCGCTTTGCAGATTATGCTTTACCGGGCTTTCGGATTCGAGCCGCCGACTTTTGCTCACCATTGTTTAATTCTCGGGAAAGACCGCGCCAAGCTCAGCAAAAGGCACGGCTCCGTTTCCATCGGCGAATTTCGCAAGCAGGGGATTCTACCCAAAGCGATGATTAATTATCTCGGACTTCTGGGAAGTTCGTTTTCTGAGGCCAAAGAAGTTTTGTCCCGTGAAGAAATGATAACCGGTTTTGCCCTGGAACGGGCATCAAAAAGCGGCGCTATCTTTGATGAAGAAAAACTCCACTGGCTCAACGCTATCTATATCAGAAACAGTAAAACCGAAGATTTGGTGGTAAAGTTGAAGCCGTTTCTGGCACAGTCAGGTTATCAGGACGAAATGATCAAATCAGATTGGTTCAAAAAGATTATTGATCTGGTCAAGACCGATTTCACCACCCTTGCTGAAATTGGAAATCACATCGACATATTCTTTGGCGACAGATATAAAATCACACCGGAAGCCGGAGAAATACTGGAAAAAGAAAAAGCACGTAAGGTCATGAATACTTTTCTGGAATATTTAACCGGCAATACCGAAGAGCCGGAGAAACTTTATCCAGCCGCAATGAAATTCGTCAAAGAAAAAACCAGCGCCAAAGGAAAAGAATTATTCATGCCTGTTCGCGCAGCCTTGACCGGAAAAGTTCACGGTCCGGAACTGGATAAGATATTTGTCATCCTGGGCAGAGAGACAGCGATCAAGAGATTAAAGGCAATCAGCGGCTAAACACTTTTCCGGTGTTTGCTGATCGCAATCGCATAAAAAATTACATTGATTACAATGACCAGAACGCCGAGAACCTTCTGGATGGATGTTGTCAGATTCACAGGGTAGATGACCGGAATCAGATAGCGAACGATAAAATCACCGCCATATAAACTTTCTCCGGCGAGGTCGCGAAAATGATTTTCAAGCGGTGTCAGCGGACAAATCCAACTGAAGATTTCGATAACCGCTCCCCATATTACCGCGGGAAGATGCACAAAGGCCACTTTCGGCCAGCGAATGACCAGTAAACCGCCGAAAACAACAAATGCGATAAACAGGAAATGAATAACAACAATCGCGTCGGCAAATGCCTTGTACACGTCCGCCTCAAAATCCTACAGAGGAATGTTGGTGTGCTTTTTGGAAATTCGCGAGAGCTTCTTATCTTTCAGAGCTTCCAAAAGCGTAATGATTCTTTTCCTTGTGTCGCGCGGGGCGATGATTTCTTCGATATATCCCAGTGACGCCGCAAAATAAGGATTATTGAATTTATCTTCATAAGCCGCCGCCAGTTCCGCCCGATTCGCCGCGGGATCTTCTGCTTTGGATATTTCACTGCGGTAAATGATGTTGCAGGCGCCTTCCGCGCCCATCACGGCGATTTCAGCAGTGGGCCACGCCATCACGTAATCAGCGCCCAACTGTTTGCTACACATGCCCAGATACGCGCCGCCGTATGCTTTGCGTGTGATCACCGTTATTTTCGGCACGGTCGATTCGGAATAAGCGTGCAGAAGTTTTGCGCCGTGGCGGATGATGCCCGCCCATTCCTGATTGGTGCCCGGCATATAACCGGGAACATCCGTGAAAGTCAGAAGGGGAATATTAAAGGCGTCGCAGAAGCGAATAAACCGGGATGCCTTGTCGGAAGCGTTCACATCCAACACACCTGCGAAAAACCGGGGATTGTTGGCGATGATGCCTACCGTTTGTCCCATGATGCGGATA
Source organism: Smithella sp. (assembly GCA_049664145.1). GTDB lineage: Bacteria > Desulfobacterota > Syntrophia > Syntrophales > Smithellaceae > Smithella. The sequence continues at coordinate 41,664 of JBATES010000252.1, read as the reverse complement.
AAAGCGGTAATAATATTTTGCGCCCAGAGTTCATGCGTTTCAAACATTTCGTTGTTATCGGCAACGGCTTTAATGATTTTTTTCATATCGTAGGCGCGGTTGCTCTTATCGGGAATAAACGTGTCCAATTCTGCGCAGAGCCTTTCCGCGCTATCCGTGCTCCCGGAGACCGGCAGGGGAGCATTGCAGCAGTCCGGCAGATAGGAAAGAAGTTTTTTGATCTTTTCGATGCAGTCGGCATCACTTTCCGTAACCACGTGACAGACACCGCTTTTCGAAGCGTGCGCCACAGCGCCTCCCAGGTCTTCATGGGAAACTTCTTCTCCGATGACAGCCTTAACCACATCCGGGCCCGTGATATACATATAGCTGCTGTTTTTAACCATAAAAACCCAATCGGCAAGAGCCGGAGAGTAAACAGCGCCGCCGGCTGTCGGTCCCATGATGGCATGTATTTGTGGAATATAGCCAGAACTAAGCGTGTTGCGGTAGAAGATTCCCCCGTAGCCTTCCAGCGAATGAACACCTTCCTGAATGCGTGCGCCGCCGGAATCATTCAGCGATACAAAAGGCTTTTGCGCGTCCAGGGCCATATCCATCACTTTCCAGATTTTCTTCGCGTGCATTTCACCCAGACTGCCGCCGGCAGATGTAAAATCCTGAGCCGCGACAAAAACAACCCGTCCGTTTACCTTGCCAAAGCCGGTAATCACGCCGTCGGAAGCAATTTCTTTTTTATCAAGTCCGAAAAGAGTGGAGCGGTGCTGGACAAAAAGCTGCACTTCCTGAAACGTATCTTTATCAAAAAACAAATCCAGTCTTTCGCGGGCCGTGAGTTTCTTTGCTTCATGCTGCTTGGCAACCTGCTTTTCTCCGCCCATCAATTTTAAAGCCTGGTTCTTTGCTTCGAAGTCTTTAATTTTCCCCAGTGTGGTGTTTTTCTTAATATCGTCACTCATAAGTTCCATCCTTTTGAATTAAAATAACACGAGCTTCAAACCGTAATGATTAATATTTTTAAGCGGCGCAATCCTAGCTTTTTTAATGAAAACTGGCAAGCAGAAAAGAATTCTGATATGTATCACAATGATTATGGAGGTTAATTTGGAAAAGCTATTTTATCCGGAATCCATCGCCATCATCGGCCTGTCTTCAAAACCCAATAATATTCCCAGGATTGTTCTGGAAAACCTGATTCGCTGGGGATACAAAGGGCGCATCTTCGGCATCAATCCCCGCGCCACGGATTATCACGTGGACGGAATAAAAATGTACAAAGACGTGGGGGATTTACCCGTCGTTCCGGATCTGGCATACATTCTGGTGCCCGCAAAACTGATTCCTGATGTCATTGATTCCTGTGGTCAGGCCGGCGTCAAAAGACTGGCCATCCCTTCCGGAGGATTCAATGAACTGGGCGGCGAAGGCAAAAATTTATCCGAACTTGTTTTACAAAAAGCCAGGCAGTACGGCATCCGGTTCGTGGGTCCCAACGGGGTTACCGTAGCCAACACCGCTAACGGTCTTTGTCTTCCGTTTGTCCCGTCCTACAGCCCGCCCAAAGGCGGTTTGTCCATTATTTCCCAGAGCGGCGGTGTCGGATTGATGCTCTGGAATCTGATGACCGATGATAATGTCGGGATGGCCAAATTTGCCAGCATCGGTAATAAGCTGGATTTGGATGAGGTGGATTTTCTGGAGTATTTCGGTCGCGATCCCGAAACAAAAGTTATCGGCATGTATCTGGAAAGTATTCCGCGGGGCGATCGTCTTATCGAAGCCGCATCCAAAATAGACAAACCGGTGATTATTCTGAAATCCAACACAACGACCGCGGGCAGAAAAGCCGCCATGAGCCATACCGCTGCGCTCGCCAACAACGAAAATATTATTGATACTGCCTTTGAACGGTCGGGCATTATCCGTATCCATCACTTCAACGATTTTATTTCCATCGCCAAGGCTTTCGAACTTCCGCCGATGCGCGGAAATCGAATCATGGTGATGTCTCCGGCAGGCGGATTTACCGTAATGATGGCTGATCTTTGTGAGGAATCAGGTTTTGAATTTGCCGATCCCGGTCCAGCTTTCTATGACGAACTAAAAAATTCTTCCAATGCCGGCGTCATCAATTTTTCAAATCCATTGGATATGGGCGATATTTACGATATGAGCGCATATCCGCATGTTTTCTTTTCTGTCATGCACAACGAAAATGTGGATGGGGCGGTATTTGTCACGCAGTGGCCGGAAATGCCACGCGGCGAAGATGTTTTTTACAAGATGTTCCATACGGATTTATCCAAGGAAGTTGCCGGAACGATTCTCTCGTCAGGAAAACCGCTGGGCGTTTGCCTTTTCGGTCTTTCCGCGACGATTTCCCGCATCAAACAAAATCTGGATATCCCGATTTTCAATAACGCCGGCGAGATGATTCGAGCCTTTAAGAAACAGTACGATTATTATGCCCGGAAGGCGCAGGGCAATCCTGTGTACAAACTGCCTGAAAAAGTTGATGTCCAGGCCGCTCAAAAATGGATTCAGGGCAACGTTGGTGTGAGAGGGGAGGAATCTCTCGAACTGCTCAACCATTTCGGCATTTCCATAGCGGAATCAGCCGTGGCGAAAGACAGCCAGGAGGCCATCGCAATCGCCGCTAAAATCAGATATCCCGTCGTCATGAAAATTGTCTCACCGGACGCGATTCATAAATCCGACGCCGGAGGCGTGATTACGGGAATTCAGAATGTCGCAGACGTTGGCGATGCATTTGAAAAAATTAAAAAGAATCTTTTTCAACATAAAGCCAACGCCGATTTTCAGGGTGTTCGGATCATGAAACAGGCAGGTGAGGGCTACGATATGTTCATCGGCGGGCAATTCGATGAGTCATTCGGACAGGTCGTCTTTTTCGGCTATGGCGGCATTTACATTGAAATCTTTAACGATACAGCCAACATCCTTTGTCCGGCCGAAAAAAACGAAATTGAAGCCAAAGTTCGAAAATTAAAATCCTTCAAGATGCTCCAGGGAGCCCGAGGGAAGAGCGCCGGTGACATTGCGGGTTATGTGAACATGATTGAAAAAGTAACGCATCTTCTCCATCAGTTTCCTCAGATTCGCGAGCTGGATATCAATCCTGTCCGGGTACTGGCTGACGGTTCCGGAGTGGTGGCGCTGGATGCGCGGGTCAGAATTGAAGCCTGATGTTTCCTTTTCGTAAACTGTCCGGTAAAAAAATCAGGAATAGCTATGCGTAATTTTAAAATGACCGTTGAATATGACGGGTCAGCCTATTGCGGCTGGCAGAGGCAGGATAATGGTGTCTCCATTCAGCAGCTTCTTGAAGAAGCCATTGAAAAAATAACCGGTCAGAAAGTATCCGTTATCGGTTCCGGTCGTACTGACGCCGGCGTGCATGCCTTGAATCAGGTAGGCAGTTTTAGATGTGAAACGAAATTGCCCGTCAACAAAATCTTTCTGGGCGTCAACAGTGTGCTGCCGCCGGATATTGTCGTTAAAAAACTGGAAGAAAGAACTGACGATTTTCATGCGCTGCGTGACGCCAAAAGCAAAATTTATGTTTACAAAATATACAACCAGAAGCTGCGACCGGCATTGGGTCGCCATTATTTCTGGCATGTCCGCTATCCGCTGGATATCGCGAAAATAAAAAAGGCGGCAAAATATTTACTCGGCACGCATGATTTTTCCTGCTTTTGCGCCACCGGGTCGGATGTCAAAGATCGCGTGCGAACCATTGTCGATATCGAAATTAAGACCGGCGAAGAGGGATTGATTGAAATAAAAGTGGAATCGCACGGCTTTTTGAAATACATGGTCAGGAACATTATCGGCACTTTAGTGGACGTGGGCCGTGGTAAACGGGAGCCTGAAGAAATGAAGCTAATTATTGAATCTAAAAACAGAAACATTGCGGGCGCGACGGCGCCGGCCTGTGGTTTGTTCCTGAAGGAGGTTAAATACTAAGTGAAAATACTGCTGCTGGGACATAAGGGAATGCTGGGAAGTGATCTCCTGACAAAACTTTCCAGAGAACATGAAGTGGTCGGCATGGATAAGGAAGAAATTGATATCGTTTCCGCTGACGAATGCAGAAACGCCATCCGGGAAGCCGCGCCCGATATCGTCATCAACGCCGCCGCTTACACCAATGTTGATGGTTGCGAGACGGACAGGGAAGGTTGCTTTGCGGTCAATGCCGAGGCCGTTAAAAATATCACCGAAGCCTGCCGGGGGAAAAAAATCAGGATCATTCATTTCAGCACCGATTACGTTTTCGACGGAACAGCCCGGGAGCCATACAAGGAAGACGCATCATGCAATCCAATCAATGTTTATGGAGAATCAAAACTGGCCGGCGAACGCTATCTGCAAACGCTTTCGGATAATTATCTGCTGATTCGCACCTCCTGGCTGTACGGAATCAAAGGGAAAAATTTCATCAAGGCCATTCTCGAAAAGGCCGAAGCGAAAAAATATATTGATAATACCATGGAGAAAATAAATGCAAAGGCGGAGGGTTTGTCAACCCTCTCCGTGGTTGATGATCAGGTCGGTTCACCGACCTACACTAAAGACCTGGCCGCGGCAGTCGCTCTGCTCATTGAGAAAAACGCGCAGGGCATTTTTCATGTCACCAACCGGGGCAGTTGCACCTGGCATCAATTCGCCGTAAGGATTTTAAAGGAAGCCGGTTATGATAAAATCGTTGTCGAACCAATTAAATCCACTGACCTGAAAAGACCGGCCATGCGTCCGGCATACAGTATTTTAAGCATGCAGAAGTTTATTCAGACCACAGGAAAGACCACGCAACCGTGGCAACTGGCACTGCAGGATTATTTGAACAGCAGTAAACTGCACAATTAATGGATCATGAGCAATAAGAAAAACTAATTTTACACAGCAATGATGCGGATGGATTTCATTGACATACAAAACGGCGTTTATTATAATGGAATCACAAATCAACAGAAATTCAAGACGGCAGAGAAAACAGACATTTCAAAACAATAAAGCAGGATAATTCATCATGAAAGAAAAAAGAATAAAGCGCAGAATGAAAGATGAAGAGAACGAGCATGAGCTGGTCATCAATGTCATCTCCAACAAAAAAAATCCTAAAGAAAAAATCATTACCAGGGATGTTTCCGCAACCGGCGCTAAAATTCAGACCAATATCGATTTACCCGTCGATACGCTTCTGAACATGAATTTCAAATTAAAGGATCTGGAAGAAAAGATAAACGCCATTGGCAAAGTGAAATGGATCAAGGTTGTCATTGAAGACGAATCTTACGAGGTTGGCGTGGAATTCGTCAACGCGCCGATTTACGCAATCCAGATACTGGAAGATTACATTGACTGGAAACAGGAATCCGAAAAGCTGAAAATATTATTCAGCTTCAGCAAATAAAATATCCTCACAAGAAATTCCAATCAGCCAATCATTCTTATTGGCAATTACTAAACCAATGAATATTCATGTTTTGACGGAAATACAACTCCAATACTAAGGGAACAGATGGTCTAACGGAGAACTCTAATTTACAGTGGCACTATTGTAGGGGGTAGCCCACCATTCCATTAGAATGCAGTGAAAATCGTATGGATGTTTAGCGGGTTTAATGTTATGCTTCATCAGCTAAGGAACATCACGGAGAAGGACTGTGTGCTCATGAATTCCGCCTTTTTATATTCTCCTCGTTTCAACGATTTCGAAATAAGCAAGGATCATCCTTTTAAACCCTATCGAGCCAAGATGGTCTATGAACTCTGCTACCGCTATGGGCTGTTCGATCATCCCGGTATCAGGATAGTTGAACCCGATTTCGCCAAAGAGGAAGATTTGCTTGGGTTCCATACCGCCGAATATGTTGAGATGCTCAAGAGCGCCAACTCAGGGTGTCATGATTTTCAGATGCTGCATTATGGCCTGGGCTCGAATGATAATCCGATTTTTAAGGGCGTGTATGATTATTCCCTGCTCACGGTTGGATCGACCATGCTGGGCGCCAAACTCATCGCCTCGGGCGAGGCTGATATTGCCTTTAATGTGTATGGAGGGCTTCATCATGGCAAGCCGAGTTATGCTGAAGGCTTCTGCTATGTGAATGACGCAGCCCTGGCGATCAACGACTTGCTGGGCAAGGGCTATGAACGAATCGTCTATGTCGATATCGATGCTCACCATGGCAACGGCGTGCAGGATGCCTTCTATGATACAGACAAAGTCCTGTATTTTTCTTTCCATCAGAGCGGAGATACCATCTATCCCGGCACGGGTTTTGAAAATGAGATGGGCTCCGGTAAGGGCCTTGGTTACACGGTCAATGTACCGTTACCGCAGTATACGGATGACGACGCCTATGTACGCACGTTCATGAATGTTTATCCGCCCCTTGTGAAGGCGTTTAAACCGCAGATCGTCGTGGCGCTGATCGGCCTGGATACACTCAAGCGTGACCCGCTCACGAACCTGTGCTGCACCAACCTGGGATACAGCAAGGTTATGAAAGCTATCCGGGAAAGTTGTCCCAAAATATTGGCCTTGGGCGGAGGCGGGTACAGCATCCCCGATGTTGTGCGCGGCTGGACCCTAGCCTGGGCCGTGCTCAACGGTTTGACTCCCAAAGATCCTTATGAAGGGGTTATCAGCGGCGCCATGTACGGGCACGAGCGTCCGGGCGACATTTTGTATGATGAACCTTTCCATGTCTCGCCATCATTGAAGGATTCCGTCGACCGTTTCGTGGACAGCAAGGTTGACTTTGTCCGCAAGAACATCTTTCCGATTCATGGGGTGAAAGGCTGAGCCATGTACGCGGAGGACAGATGACAAGTTTCTCAATGGATGGCTTATATGATATTGACATGTCGAATAGAGACAAATATATACTTTACTTATGATTAAATTGAATAACGTTACTAAACAATATGGTTCCTTTGCCGCGGTTGACAATGTATCATTTTCTGTCAAGACCGGCGAATATTTTGCTCTTCTTGGACCCAATGGCGCAGGAAAAACGACCATCGTCAAGATGCTGCTGGACTTCACCCAACCGACATCTGGAAGCTTGTCGATAAACAGTATCCCCAGCACTCAAGCAGCAAGTCGCACCGCAATAGGTTATATGGCTGAGAACCATCACATCCCCCCACATCTTTCCGGATGGCAATATTTGCAGCGCTGTGCTGAGTTGTTGAATATCGACCGATCTGATGCGACAGATCAATGCCGGCGCATCGTCAAGCAAATCGGCATGGAAGGCAGGGAAAATACCAAAGCGAACACTTATTCCAAGGGGATGATTCAACGGTTCGGAATGGGCGCTGCCCTCCTGGGGAATCCGAAACTGCTCCTGCTCGATGAACCAACCTCCGGGTTTGACCCTATCGGAATCAGAGAAATACGCCAGCTTTTAGAATCGCTTAAAGATCAGGGAATGACGATCTTCCTGAATTCACACCTTCTGTCGGAAGTTGAAAAAATATGCGATAACGCCGCCATCATCAATCAAGGCAAGCTTTTGGTGAAGGACAACATTTCCGCCTTGATCAAGAATGGCGATACGCTGGAAGATGTGTTTGTCAGGTTGGTGAAAGGTTGATTTGAAAATGTCGAAAGCACATTCCGCCATCATCAGTATTGCGAAATACACTCTCATGGACCAGGTGCGGCAGAAGAGCTTCATCGTTATGTTTGTTATTTGTGCGCTGTTCATATTGTTTGTCCGCGGCTGTTCTCAAGGCGGTTTCATGGTGAATGGCCAGGCGCTTGATGCTGATGCCATTATCCGTGTCGTCTTAAAAGCGATTTTCCACATTATTGCGGCGGGAGCGATGTTTTTGGCGGCTCTGCTTTCAATGCGCGTGTTCAAACGCGACCGGGATGAGGGGATGCAATCCTGTATTCTGTCAAAACCGATGACCCGTTGGCAGTATGTTTCAGGGAAAATTTTCGGTTTGTGGGTTTTATCAGTTGTTTTCATGTTTATCCTGCACAGCATTGTGTTCATCATTGCTTCCATCAATTTAAAAGTGGTCGCGCCGGAATATCTCATTGCCTCACTTCTTTGTTCTTTCAACCTGCTTTTTGTCATTGTTGCCGTGCTTCTTTTTTCGCTTCTGATGCCCGACATCATAGCTTTTCTTTGTGTGCTGTGCATTGGTATAGTCAGCTTTATGGCAGATGGGATAGTCGCTGTGAGCCAGAGTCAAATGGGCCAGGCGATGATGCAGCAATCGGGTTCAGCATCGGACTTATCCAGCTGGAAACTTATTTACTATTTATGGCCGAAAATTTCAGGAATACAGCAGGTGGCCTCTTCCTTGATCGGCAGGGAAGGGTTTAATGGTTTTCTCTCCATTTACCTGTTCCTCAACATTCTGATCTATGCCGTCATCCTCGGTGCGTTGTTGTTCTGGCGTTTCAGGAAGGAAGACATCATTTAGCTTCTTCCTGAAAGTCTCAAAAAAGCAATTTCAATAAATATACTTTCTTACAAACAGTTATAAATAAAAATCCCTCTTTAGAGGGGATTGACATCATTATATAATTCCTATATTATCTAGACATCTTTTGACTATTCTCTAATGGCTTATTAACCCATTTTCTTTGCCTGTGAAAAAGGAAAAATGGAAAAGAAGAGTGACAAAACGCATAAAAATAATATTGGATCTAAGGATAATGTCAACCAGCGTGAACGAATAAGGAGCAATGTTCGCCTCGAAGAACAACGTTTCCAATCTTTTGTTGAGCACTCTTCAGATATCATTGTTGTCTTGAATCTAGAAGGAATTATCACTTATATCAATCCGGCGGTGGAGAGAGTATTGGGATTCAAGCCTGAAGAAAGGATTGGCGCCGAAGGATTTGAGCTTGTTCATCCGGATGACATAAAGTTGTTAGCTGATTCATTCATTACTTTGTCCACGGATACAAACCATCCTATTATAAAAGGTGAAATGCATCTTCGTCATAAGGATGGCAGCTGGCGTACGCTCGAAGCCGTGGGAAGCAATCTGGCACATAAAAATGTTGTCGAAGCTATAATTGTTAACTACCGTGATATCACCGAGCGCAAGCAGGTGGAAGATGCTTTGAAAGAAAGTGAAAATAAATATCGCCTTCTGGCCAATAATGTCAATGATGTCATTTTCGTTTTTGATATGAATCTGAATTACACCTATGTCAGCCCTTCCGTAAAAATCCTGAGGGGATATGAAACAGAAGAGGTTTTGAAACAATCATACACTGATATATTAACTCCTTCCTCCGTGGATCTGGCGATGAAGACCCTATCCGATGTTATGGAGCAGGAAAAAATCAAACATGCAGAGAGTACTGAATCCCGTACGCTTCAGTTGGAAATGAGGCGAAAAGATGGGACCACCGTGTGGACGGAGGTAAAGTTTACCTTTATTAGAGATGAAAATCAGCAACCTGTGGGCATTCTGGGCGTAACCCGTGATATCACCGAGCGCAAGCAGGCGGAAAATGAGCTGCGCGAAAGCGAACATAGATACCAGGAACTGAGCATAATAGATGACCTCACGCAGCTTTACAATTCAAGACATTTTTATACTCAGCTTGAAAGAGAAATTGAGCGGTCTAACCGCTATGTACAGCCTTTGACCTTTCTATTGCTGGATCTCGACCACTTTAAGATGTTCAACGACACCTACGGCCATGTTGAGGGGGACAATGTATTATCGCGCCTCGGTCAGGTGTTGAAACGATGCCTGCGCGAGACCGATTCCGCTTATCGTTACGGTGGTGAGGAATTTACGATCATGCTGCCGATGACCACAAGCGAGGAAGGAATTGTAACCGCTAAAAGAATCCAAACGGAATTACGGAAAGAAGTTTTTTCCCCGGTGATGGGTCAAGAGGTCTTTATGACAGTGAGCATAGGTCTAGCGCAGTATAAGCCGAAGGAAGAGATGAAAGCATTTGTTAAACGGGTAGACCAACTCATGTACCTGGCGAAAAAGAACGGGAGAGACAGGATTTGTTCTGAATCATAACCTTAGGAACATTTCAAATAGAAATCCTTAACTTTGTTTTCTATCAAATACTGAAGAATAGTAGGTAATATACGTAATCCAAACAACCTTCAAAAACTGCGAAGTTGTAGGTGCTATCAATAATAAGACAAGATTTAATTAATTCAAGTGGTAGTTCTTGACAGCTTACTCATCCCGCAGCAGATCGCGCGGGTTTAGTTCATCCGTTGCGTAAAGAACGGCGTCCTCCAGCGCTTCTTCACGAAAACCATGAATTTTTAGATATTCGGGATTCTTAGCCATATTAAAAAAAGCCTTGCGGGACGGATACCATACCAGCATCAAAAGATCCCAGGTTTGAGTTCCATTTAGCAGTTCCTTCGGTTTGCTGAATAACAAAAGTTTTCCGCCGACTCCTTCCACAAACCTGGTGGCTTCTTTAAGATAACGCGCGTATGACTTTTTCCCGCCTTCTTTTTTAAACTTCAGTAGATTTAGCATAATGAACGACTTGTCATTGGGATTTTGCAGCAATTCCCGTAACTGGTCCTGATTGATTTCGATTGTCATTGCCATTCTCCTCACCGAAAAATCATTGAAAATATTATTTCTTTTTTTTGTGGATAAAGCAGCGAGATATTCCTCCAGATAGTGTCCGACGCTATCAGAATGTTGTCACGATGCAATCTTTCAGCCTGAGTGAAACAACTTTTCTTTTGCTGATGATGACTCTGCCGAAATAAAATTCCTTTTTCGCAGTGAATCATAATAGTAATGGGAAACGGATAATGCCCGCACGGCCTGCTCCGCTGTTTCAAATATCGGTATCCGGTGCTTGGAGCGAATGGAAATGGATTTGGCCATGGCGTTCGGCGTATAGATGGCGGCGGGCTTTTCGTAATGTTTGCACATCTTCATAAGCTCCAGAAGCGTATCAATCACGAATGTCTGCCAGACACTCAGCAGTGGTAAAAGACCATCCACCTCGTCAGCGGAAAGAAGGATTTCGTAAATATCGAGATAGGTCTGCGGTGGTGCGGGACCAATATCAACCGGGTTCTTGATATTGAAAACCTGTCCCGCCTTTTTCAATTTTTCCTGTGTTTGCGGATTCAAACGCACCACCTGCAAATCAGCTTCCACCAGCAGGTCCGCACTAATGCTGCCGAAGGCTCCGGAATTGGTGAACATGGCAATCCGCTTGCCTTTCAAAAGAGGCATTTCCGTGAGCATCTTGGGCATAGAGTGGAGTTCATCGATAGATTTTAGACGGATGATTCCCGATTGCTTGCAGGCACTCTCGAAGATTTTATCATTGCTGGCCATTCCCGCAGTGTGCGACATGGCGGCCATGACACCCTCCTGTGTGCGGCCCACTTTGTAAATCATAATCGGCTTGCGCGACTTTTTGGCAGCCTCCATCAGTTTGCGGCCATCAGCCACACTTTCCAGATAAATACCGATGACTTGAGTCTCGTCTTTTTGAAAGTAATCAATCAAATCAGCCTCATCCACATCACACTTGTTACCGATGCTGACAACCTTGTTCACGCCAACGAGATCGTAAAAGAATGACTCAATAACGAGGACGACGATGCCGCCGCTCTGGATGATATAGGATATATTCCCCGGTGCCTCAAATATCCGGCCCATTTCGACCAGGCTGGGATTAACGCCATAGAAACAGCAGAATTTTTTGCGGGTGTCCAGTGTCCCCAGGCAGTTCGGTCCCATGATGCGGATGCCATTGGCTCTGGCGACATCGTCGATCTCGCGTTGCATCGCTTCGCCATCATGGCCGCCTTCGGAAAAACCGGCGCTTTCAATGATGACCCGCTTGATCCCTTTGGCGGCGCAATCCCTGATAATGCCGGGAACGTTTTTTGCCGCCACGATGATGACCGCCAGATCGGGCGCTTCGGGGAGAGCGAGTATTGACGAATAACCCGGATAGCTATTTACATTTTCTCCTTTTGAATTGACCGCATAAACAGCGCCGGCATATTTTAGATAATCCTTCAGCATATTACAGATTGTGGCGCCGAGGTTGAAGGGAGAATTGGAAGCGCCGACGACAACAACAGATTTTGGATCGAAAAATTTTTCCATGTGTAACTCACTTTGAATTATTTTTTTTCATATAGATAATTAACCCGATATTTCTTTACACAAGAAAAGAATAAATTCAAGTGTTATGCTCAATATGTCGCATTATTTGGCACAATTTATACTTAAACAAGAATGCACTTTAATCATGGTTGCAGATTTTGATTTATTGTAATAATAATGTATTCAAGTTGTTCAGGAGAAATAAGTTGTCCAAACGCATTGTAGTTTTATCTTTGGAAATTGCCAATAAGATTGCCGCCGGGGAAGTGGTGGAACGGCCCGCATCCATCGTCAAGGAACTGGTGGAAAATTCCATAGACGCAGGAGCGAAGGATATCAGGGTGGAGTTGGAAAAGGGCGGTTGTCAGTCCATCAAGGTGATGGATAACGGTTCGGGAATCGAACACGACGATGTTCCGCTGGTTTTTGAAAGACACGCCACCAGCAAGATTCATCATTTTGAAGATATATTCAATGTAGTTTCTTTCGGTTTCCGTGGTGAGGCGATGCCCAGTATTGCTTCCATCGCGCGGGTGGAACTGCTGACCAGACGCAAAAAAGATTTATCGGGAACAAAAGCCATGCTGGAAGCAGGCAAAATAAAAGAGGTTGCTCCGGCGGGCTGTCCGGAAGGCACGCAGATATCGGTGACGAAAATATTTGCCAATGTTCCCGCGCGCCGCAAGTTTTTGAAAACGGAAGCCACGGAGCAAGGCGCTTGTCTGGACGCGATTACCCGCCTGGCACTGGCTCATCCGGAAGTGCGTTTTAAAGTATTGGTCAACGGCCGCGAAGTATTTGTCGCGCCGGAAACCAAGGATATGTCGCAGAGAATTGCGATGGTGATGGGCGATGATTTTGCTGCGCATTGTCTTTCCGTTGAGTTGCAAAAAGAGAATTTAATCTTGACTGGTTTCATATCACGGCCGGAATATACGAAATCAAATTCCAAAAGTGTTTATTTGTTTGTTAATAAACGCTTTGTCCGCGATAACAGCGTGCTTCACGCCGTGTTGTCATCATACCGGCAGATCATCGAGCCGCGCCGATATCCCGCGTCTGTGCTGTTTCTGGAAATGCCTCCGGAAGATGTTGATGTGAATGTCCATCCGGCAAAACTGGAAGTCCGCTTTAAAGATGCACGCGCTGTTTTTGATCTGGTCTCTAAAGCAATAGCGCAAAATCTGGCCGAAGCGCAAACATCCAAGGGAAATTTCATTTATCGTTTGGAGCCCAAAGAGAAAAAGAATTTTTCTTTTCCCACACCATCCGTGCGGGAAAAATCTCCGGCGATGCCTTTTGGCACGTATTCCAGACGCAATTTACAGCAGGCTATCAATGATGATTTGTTGAAGCGGCCGGTGATGGAAAGAAAATATTTTCCGGTTGATGAAAATAATACATCGCCGGATGAAAAGATATCCTTTACAGGCATGAGATATGTGGGGCAGTATGCCAATACGTATCTGATTTTCGAAGGTGAGGGAGGTCTTGTGCTGCTGGATCAACACGCGGCGCATGAACGCATTATCCTGGAGAACTTAAAGAAATCAGCGGGAGAAAAGGTTATCAGCCAGTCACTGCTGATGCCGGAAATTGTCAATGTAACGCCGGGGCAGATTGCGCTGTTTAATGATTATCTGGATTTCTTTCAGGAAATCGGTCTGGAAATTGAAATCTTCGGTCGTGACGCGATTGCCGTTAAAACGGTTCCGGCAACGTTGTCTCAGGTCAAAATCAGTGAAATAATTTCCGACATAGCCGATCAGTTAAGCGATCAGAACCAGATGCCTTCGCTGAAGGAAAGAAGAGAAAAAATTCTGGCGTCGCTGGCCTGCCGGGCTGCCATCAAGGCCAACAGATTTCTTTCCAACGAAGAAGTGGCCGCTTTATGCCGCGATCTGGAAGCAACGCCATTCAATCTGACCTGTCCGCACGGTCGTCCCGTTACCATCAATTTTTCCTTAAGCGAAATCGAAAGAATGTTCAAAAGAAAGTAAGCAATGAATATGGAAAAGTTGCCGCTGGTCATCATCAATTCGCCAACCGCCACAGGTAAAACGGGGATGGCTGTTAATCTAGCGCTGGAATTCGGAGGCGAAATCATCAGCGCCGATTCGATGCAGGTTTACCGCTACCTGGATATCGGCACGGCCAAACCGACAATAGAGGAGCGCAAGGGAATCAGACATCACTTGATTGATGTGGTGAATCCCGATGAAGAATTCAATGCCGCTTTGTTTGCTGAAAAGGCACGGGCGATTATTGTTGAATTGACTGGGAAGGGGAAGCCGGTTTTTGTCGTGGGTGGAACAGGGTTGTATATCAGGGCGCTGCTCCGGGGAATTATCGATACGCCGGACGTGGATGAAAGTATCAGAAATTTTTACCGCGCGCTGCGGGACACGCACGGTAAAAAATATCTTTACGACATGCTTCTAAAAAGAGATGATGCTGCCGCTGCACAGATTAAACCCAATGATTCGGTGAGAGTCATCCGGGCGCTGGAAGTTCTGGAACAAACCGGCGAATCCATTACCGTCAAACAAAAAAAGCATTCCTTCGCTGATCGTCCTTACTCAACTTACAAAGTCGGTATTCAGGTGGATCGCGAAGAATTAAAGAAGAGGATTGAAGAACGCACGGATAAAATGGTTTCTGCCGGATTGCTGGATGAAGTTAAAAAAGTTCTGGCTATGGGTTACAGCGAAAACCTGAAATCTCTGCAATCATTAGGCTATAAACAGGCTCTCGGATTTTTGAACAAAAAATACGGTTGGGACGAAGCGATCAATCTCATCAAGCGCGATACCTGGCAATACGCCCGGCGTCAGATGACCTGGTTTAATGCCGATAAGGAAATCAATTGGTTCGGTCATGATTCTATGACAGAAATTAAAAAAAAAGTGGGCAATTTCTGGAAGGATCATGCGTTGGTCTAATACGCAATATTGCTTGACTTAAACCGGTTCTGAAGATAATGATATCAGTCGGTTTTAGGAAGAAATAATATGAAACCTGAAAGAATCAGAACATTCATTTTCCCGTTCATTATTTACGCCGTAGTCTTGTCTCTGGCTTCCTGTGGCCCGGTCACCAGAGAAGCGGTCAGTCAACTGGACACTCCCGGCCATCATACCTACGCGGGTCTGAAACTGCTTGATCTGGGTAAATATTCCGACGCCCAACGAGAGTTCAAAATGGCCAACCAGCTTAACAGTAATTATTCCAAGGCTTATACCGGACTGGCGCTGGTTTATACGGCCACGGGTAAATTTGATTCCGCCGCCGACAATCTGGTGGAGGGGTCCAAAACCGCTCAAACCAATGATGAAAAACTCTTTGTCAATGTGTCCAGGATCCGCTATTTTACCGCGAACAAAGCAGAGCAGAACTGGCTGGAATCGGCCAAAAATCAATTTCATGAAGCCACGTTAATTGATGCCGATCACGCGCCCGCGTATTATTTTATGGGACTGGCCTATAAAGAGGCATTGGAATTCAATTTTGCCAATCAGATGTTTACCAAAGTGACCGAATTAAAGACGGACTATTTGGCTGAAGCCGAAACGCAATTGAAGTTTATCGATATGTACATCCAGGCAAAGCCCACGACGCAGGCCGGCAAACAGATCGCCAATGTTGAAAAAATAACCAGAGCGGATGCGGCGGCATTGTTTGTGGAAGAATTAAAAATCAAAGAATTACTGAGCAAGCCGGAGGTAAAAACTGAAGAAAAAACAGCCGGGATATCAGAACCGGTTGTGACCGGAGGTGTGCTTCATCCACCGGTTCCACCGATGGCCAATGACATCTTTGATCATCCGTTCAAAAATGATATTGAAGAAGTCTTGAAAACGGGAGTTCGTGGTCTGGAAAATGATCCGAATGGTAATTTCAAGCCGGGCGAAATAATTTCCCGCGGTGAATACGCCCTGATGCTGGAAGGCATCATCAAACTGACCGGTGAGAAAGAGTTGGCCACAAAATATTTAAAATCAAAATCATCATTTCGTGATGTGCCAGTGGATATGCCATATTTTAATGCCATTATGTCTATGACGTCACGGGATATTATGAAGGCAAAAAACATAAAAACGGGAGAGTTTGCTCCGTTGAAACCGTTATCGGGACTGGAAGCTCAGATCATCATTCGCAAGTTTAAGGAAAAGGTCGATATTAATAAATAAATTATTGAAATATAAAGATAAACGCAAAAGAGGGCGCAAAGCCCTTTTTTAGTGAGACTCCAATTCCGAGAGCGTAGTGAAGCGGAATTGGTTAGCCGTAGTGAGACAAGCTGAACTATAGTGAAGCGTTAGTCGAACTATCCAATCCCGATATATCGGGATTGGAAACTATCCCAGGAGCGAAGTGACGTGGGATAAACCAAAAGAATAAAAAGCAGGTCATTGCGACCATTAATTAATAGTTGGAACAGGGAGTGAAAAAAACAAATGGCAAAGCGAGAGTTAGGCAAGGCTTTTGAACCGGCCGATGCCGAAAAGAGATTGTATGAATACTGGGTAAAAAATAAATATTTTCACGCACAGGATAAAAGTGATGCGCCGGCTTTCTCGATAGTGATTCCGCCTCCGAATGTCACGGGCATGCTGCACATGGGACACGCTCTGAATAATACCCTGCAGGACATCATTATCCGTTTTAAAAGAATGCAGGGTTATAACGCGCTTTGGATGCCCGGCACAGATCACGCCGGTATTGCCACGCAAAACGTCGTTGAACAGAAATTATTAAAGGAAGGAACTTCCCGCCACGAACTGGGACGTGAGAAATTTATCGCCCGTGTCTGGGAATGGCGTCAACAATACGGTGGCGTCATTATCAATCAGCTCAAGAGACTCGGCTGTTCGTGTGACTGGGAACGGGAACGCTTTACCATGGATGAAGGATTATCCCACGCGGTGCGCGAAGTCTTTGTCCGGCTTTACAATGAAGGAATGATTTATCAGGGCGATTACATCGTTAACTGGTGTCCGCGCTGCCACACCGCTATTTCCGATCTTGAAGTGGAATTCAAGCAGGATCAGAGCTTCCTCTGGAATATCCGTTATCCGTTTGCTGACGGCAAGGGTGAAATTGTTGTGGCGACCACCAGACCAGAAACCATGCTGGGCGATACTGCGGTCGCTGTGCATCCCGACGACAAACGATATACCAACATAATCGGCAAAGAAGTTATTTTGCCTCTGATGAACAAAAAGATTCCGGTGATTGCCGATGATTATGTCACGATGGATTTCGGCTCCGGCGCCGTCAAAATTACTCCCGCCTCCGATCCCAATGACTTCGCGATGGCGCAAAGGCACAATCTGGAAATCATCACCGTCATCGACGGCAAAGGGTTTATCAACGGAAACGGTGGCGCCTACAACGGACAGGATCGTTACGCCGCGCGCCAGAATATCATTGCCGATCTGGAAAAGGGCGGTTATCTCGTCGGAATAGAACCTTACGCGCATAACGTTGGCCAGTGTTATCGCTGTAAGACGGACATCGAACCGATGGTTTCCAAGCAGTGGTTTGTCAAAATCAAGCCTCTGGCCAAACAGGCGATTGCGGCTGTGGTCAAGGAGAAAACGAAGATTATTCCCAAAACCTGGGAAGCCACTTACTTCGACTGGATGAACAACATCCGCGACTGGTGCATTTCTCGACAGCTCTGGTGGGGGCATCGTATCCCCGTCTGGTATTGTGACCATTGCAAAAAAGTAATTGTGGCCACAACCGATCCTGATCAATGTCCCGGGTGCGGCGGCGCTTCTCTGCGACAGGACGAGGATGTTCTGGACACCTGGTTCAGCTCAGCGCTCTGGCCATTTTCCACACTAGGCTGGCCGGAAAACACGGAAGCTTTAAAAACTTTTTATCCGACATCCCTTTTGATCACCGGTTTTGACATTCTCTTTTTCTGGGTCGCCCGCATGATGATGATGGGTATTTACGTGATGAAAGATGTGCCTTTCAAGCATGTTTATCTGCACGCGCTTGTCCGTGATGAAAAAGGCGAAAAAATGAGTAAGTCCAAAGGTAACAGTATCGATCCTCTGCTGATGATTGATCAATACGGCACGGATGCTTTTCGCTTCACGCTGGCCGCCTACACGGCGCAGGGACGTGATGTGCGCCTTTCGCCGGAGCGCATCGAAGGTTACAAATTTTTTGTCAATAAAATCTGGAACGCTTCCAAATTAACATTCACCAATCTCGAGGATTATGACGAATCAGCATCTATGCACGTTGAAGACTCCCTGGCGGATCAATGGATCAAAACGAAACTCAACAAGACGATAGAAGAGGTAACCGTAAGTTTGGATGACTACCGTTTCAACGATGCTGCAGCCGCTGTTTATCGATTTATCTGGCACGAGCTTTGTGACTGGTATCTGGAATTAAGCAAGCCGGTTTTCTACGGCAAGGGAACGCCGGAGCAAAGACGAGCGGCGCAAAGGACGTTATATGAAGTATTTCAGAAGATGTTGCAGTTGTTGCATCCATTTATGCCTTTCCTGACGGAAGAACTCTGGCAGGTATTGAAGAGCAGCGACAAGGATTCCATCATGGTCAGCCATTTTCCTGTGGTGTATGAAGCTTGGAAAAATGACGAAGCGGAAAAAGAAATGGAGATGATAATGGAAATCATCACGTCCATTCGTAACATCCGTGGTGAAATGCGCATCGTGCCTTCACGAAAACTGAATGTTTTGATTTCTGCAGGCGATGAGGATAGCCGGAAGATGATAGAAAATGATCAGCACTACATTATCAATCTGGCCAATCTCGAATCCCTAAAAGTAGAAATGAATATAGCTGAACCCAAGGGAGTGGCTACGGCGGTTACCGGTTCGACAAAATTATATGTTCCCCTGGCGGGCGTTATTGATGTTTCCGCGGAGAAAGCAAGATTGGAAAAAGAACTGGGCAAGATCACCAAAGATCTGGAACAGTGTTCGAAAAAACTGGCGAACCGTGATTTCCGTGCCAAAGCAGCGCCGGAAATCATTCAGAAAGAAGAAGAGAAGTTAAAAGAGCTCCAGAAGAAATATACCACTCTGGAAGGAGCGCTGAAAAAATTAAAAGGGCTTTCCGCGTGACAGATAAAAAAATATTAAGAATTATTCAGAACGCTCTGCGCGAAGATATCGGTACAGGCGATATAACAACGCTTTCCACGGTTAACAGCCGGAAAAAAGGCAGGGCCATTGCTGTAGCCAAAGATGATTTCATCATGGCGGGCATGGATATCTTCGAGGAGACTTTTAAATCGGTCAATCAGAATATCAAAGTAAAGAAATTGATCAAAGACGGCTGTCCGGCGAAACGAGGTGATGTCCTTGCCGAAGTATCCGGCAGCTTATCGGCTATTCTACAGGCGGAAAGAGTTTCTTTAAATCTGTTGCAGCGCATGTGCGGCATTGCCACACTGACCTCGCAATATGTGCAAGCCCTTCGGGGAACCAGAGCGAAGATTCTGGATACACGCAAGACGGTTCCCGGATTGCGCGTTTTGGATAAAATGGCTGTGCGACTGGGCGGAGGCACCAATCACCGCATCGGTCTGTATGATGGCGTCCTGATCAAAGACAATCATATTGAGGCTGCCGGAAGCATCACTGCTGCGGTTGAAGCCGTCAGAAAAAATCTTTCCCGACCAATGAAAATTGAAGTGGAAACCAAAAATATCCAAGAAGTCAAGGAAGCTCTTACCTGCGGTGTCGAAATCATCATGCTGGATAACATGACCACACCGATTATGGAAAAAGCGGTTGCCCTGGTTGCCGGAGGGGCGCTGCTGGAAGCTTCGGGCAATGTCAGCCTGCAAAATGTTGCCGGCATCGGAGCAATCGGTGTTGATTTTATTTCGGTTGGCGCTCTCACGCATTCCGTAAAGGCAGCCGATATCTCACTGAAAATCACATCCTGTTAGTTTCTTCGTTAAAATAATAATCTTTTATGAGCAAGTCTGAAGATATAGATTGGAATTTGAAGAGACTGGAAGACAGACTTGCGGGGAAATTATTCGGTCATCCAATTTATTTTTTTTCAGAAACCGGATCAACCAATGACGAAGCCCTTGCTTTGGGGACTGCCGGATTGCCTGAAGGAACGGTTGTGCTTGCCGACAAACAGAGCCGGGGAAAAGGGCGGTTTCAGAGAGTCTGGAATTCTCCAGCGGGAACCAATATTTATACTTCCATAATCTTAAGGCCGGAAATATCATCATCAGAGGCATCTCAAATTCCAATCATGGCAGGCGTTGCCGTTGCCGATACATTAAACGCTTATTGTCCCGATAATGTCAAAATGAAATGGCCGAATGACGTATTGATTCATAATCGAAAAGTCTGTGGAATCCTTTCCCAGGCGAAATTAACCGGGAAGAAAATAGATTTTATCGTTTTGGGAATCGGCATAAATGTCAATCTTCAAAAAAAGGAATTTTCAAAAGAAATTCGTGATACGGCAACGTCCCTGGCGATAGAAACCGGCGGGAAAATTTCCCGCATGAAATTGATAATTAGTCTCTATGAAAATCTGGAAAAATGGTATAAAAAACTACTGCAAGATGGATTTGGTCCGATTAAAGACAGGTGCCAGAAAATGATGACGATGATCGGACAAACGGTTCAGGTTATATTCGGTGAAGAATTGCTGGAAGGGAAGGCGACAGGCATGGATGACGATGGCGCCCTGATCCTTCTGACAGAAAAAAATGAAGAAATAAAAGTTTCGGCGGGAGACGCTACAATCAAGAGGTGAGAGATATGCTTTTAGTAATTGACGTGGGCAACACCAACACGGTTCTGGGGCTTTATGATGATGAAACTTTGCTGCATGATTGGCGTATCCGGACGGAAATTGACCACACGATAGATGAATATGGTGTATTGATTTACAATTTGTATCAATCCAGCCGAATGAAGGCAAAAGAAATCAAGGCAATAACCGATATCATTATTTCCTGTGTGGTTCCGCCCATGCTCAATATCCTTGAACCGCTTTGCGTTAAGTATTTTAACGTGAAACCTCTGATTGTGGGGCCGGGCATTAAGACGGGTATGCCTATTTTTTATGACAATCCCAAAGAAGTCGGGGCTGACCGAATCGTCAACGCTGTTGCGGCATATAATAAATACCGCAAAGAATCGATCATCGTTGATTTCGGTACGGCAACGACGTTTGACTATGTTTCTCCGAAAGGAGAATATATGGGCGGCTGCATTGCTCCGGGAATCGTTATTTCTATTGAAGCGCTTTTTGAAAGAGCATCCAAATTACCGCGCGTGGAATTCAGCAAGCCGAAAACAGTTATTACCAAAGATACGGTCAGCGCCATTCAGGCCGGCATTATGTTCGGTTACGCCGGACTGGTGGACGGCATTGTCGACAGAATGAAAGCTGAAGTGAAGACCAAGCCTCTGGTGATTGCAACCGGTGGTCTGGCCAATGTCATTGCTCCGGAGACCAAGACCATTGAGAAAATAGAAGATATGCTGACGCTGGACGGGTTGCGTATCATCTATGAGCTCAACAAGAAATAAAGCATGTTGAATATCGGATTGACAGGAGGTATCGCCTGCGGCAAATCAACGGTAGCCGGAATGTTTGTGGAAAGAGGGGCTTACCTGATAGATTTTGACAAGCTCGCACATCGGGTTCAGGAAAAGGGAAAGCCGGCGTGGCAGAAAATTGTTGATTGTTTTGGGAAGGCGATTCTTGCTGATGACGGAACCATCGATCGCGTCAAACTGGGCAAGGTTGTTTTTGATGATCAAAACAAACTTGCCGAACTGAATAAAATCGTTCATCCGTTTGTTTATGGAGAATGGGATGCGCGACTACAGAAAATAAAAAGAAAAGATGCGCACGCTATTGTGCTTGCGGATATTCCTCTTTTATTTGAGGGCAATAAGCAGCATCTTTTTGATTTGACCATGCTGGTGCTGATTGATCCGGAAGAACAAATCAGACGTTTAATCAAACGGAATAAAATCAGCAGAGATGAAGCCGAGACGAGATTAAAGAGCCAGATGCCCATCCATGAAAAGAAAGCGCTGGCCGATGTGGTCATTGACAACCGGGGAAGTATTTTAGAAACGGAAAAGATCGCTGAAGAAACATGGCATCAATTACTAAAACTGGAAAAACAAAAAAAATTAAATGATTGTTTAAACATAAGATGGAGGAAAAAATGATTGAGAAAAATGTAAAAACAGATTTCAGTTCAAAAATATCCGAGCCGGTTATCGGCGCCGGTACCTTTGTGCATCCGCTGGCCGCGGTTATCGGTAACGTCATGCTGGGCAATAACGTTATGGTTGCTCCAACTGCTTGTGTGCGCGGCGACGAGGGCCAACCGCTCCATGTCGGTGACGATTCCAATGTGCAGGATGGCGTCGTCATTCACGCTCTGGAAACCGAACTTGACGGCAAACCGGTGGAGAAAAATCTGATGGAAGTCGAAGGTCAAAAATACGCGGTTTACGTCGGCAAACGAATTTCACTGGCGCATCAGGTTCAGATTCATGGACCGGCGGTGGTGATGGATGATACCTTTGTGGGCATGAAAGTGCTGGTGTTCAAATCCTTTGTGGGGAAAAACTGTGTCATTGAGCCCGGCGCGATTTTAATGGGCGTGAAGGTGGCGGATGGCCGTTATGTGCCGGCCGGATCCATTATTAAAACGCAGGCTGACGCGGATGCTCTGCCCGTGATCACGGCGGATTATCCAATGAAGGAAATGAACAAGGGCGTTCTGCACGTGAATAAGGCATTGGCCAAGGGGTATCTGGCGGCCAAATCATAATTTTTGAAGGAACAGACAAATACAGCCTGTTCTATGAAAATACGGACAGGCTGTATTTCATTTTAGAATGTTAGTTAAAGTCAACGATCAGAATCAAAAAAAGAATTGCTGCCTTTCCTGCGGCACGACAAAAAATATTAAAAACCGTCGTTACTGTTCAGTGAAATGCCGTCAGCATTTGCGGCAAAAACTGAACATGAAAAGCGGTCTGTTGCAAACGTTAAACACCCGTTACGCCATGTTTTATTTTTCCGACACCAGGATTATTCTCGATATCGTACCTCATGGATTCAAGGAAATATTTCGTTATGTCGACAAACGAAAGGAAGGCAATAATCCGGCCACGGATTTCCACATCATGACTAATAAACTTGGTGAGGCATGGTGGACGGAATCAAATCGCACGAACAGAAACTATGTTGCGTCGCTTTATGTTCTGAAACTGGCGACGCGTCACGCGATTGCGGACGGCTTACAGCGACCCAAATTAATGCGGATTCCTACCATAAAACTGGATTTGTTGAAATGTCTGCAAATAGACAAGACTGATCTTCATTCGCACGAATTAAGCAAAATTATCAAATCTGCTTACAGACGACAAGTCAAAATTCATCATCCCGATCTCGGCGGACACGCGGCAACCTTCAGGAAAATTCACACGGCCTATAAAGAACTTCTGTGCTGGGCCGATCATCCCGTCTTTATCAAACGTCGGGGCTTTCCCGATAAATGGTATTATGATGGCGACAAGCAAAAATGGCTTCAACCCGTTTCTCTGAAAAAATAGCATCACAGCAAAGCGGATGAATGTAAATCTTCCGGCGTATTGAGATTGAGAAAAAGGCGTCCGTCCTGATTGAAGGGCTTAATTTTGTCTTCAGTGATTTTTAACGAACGGATATCTTTAAACAGTCCGGAAATTTTAAGCTTATCGGCTAAGATCATCCTTTTAATGGCGGGAAGGCAGCGGCGTGAGTAAATGGCGTGCAGGGCCTGAAATCCCTCGGGAAGCTCCGGTACGACGATTTCGTATTTGCCGATCTGCTCTATCATAAAAAGGATAAAATCGATATTTAAAGAGGGCATGTCGCAGGCGGCGACGAAAGCGTAATCGTGCCGGGCGTAAAATAACCCGGTATAAATACCGCCCAAAGAACCTTTGCCTTTATAAATATCCGTGACAATCATCGTATCGGGAATGCCGGTGTAGGCCAGAGGCTCGTTGGTCACGATGATGATTTCAGAAAATATTTTTCGATAGACGGATAAGATATGATCAATCAGGCGAACTCCGTTAATCTCAAGAAAAGCCTTGTTCAATCCCATCCGGGAATTTTTCCCGCCTGACAAAATGATTCCGGTCATATTCTTTTGTATAGTCAATGGAGATCCCTTTGATTATTCCAGCATATTGCTGACATCTTTGTCGGTTCTAAATCGCAGCACGTTGAGCATGAATATCTCCAGTTTGTTGATCACATTGGGCGGCAAAAGATTTCCGTCAATTTCAATGGAAATCGTCGGATATTTTCTTTCCCTGGCCCAGGGAGTCAGAACGCCTTCGATGACCCGACCGATCAGACAGGCAAAGGGGGAGATATTGACAATGCCGGAATAACCATCCATCATCGCTGTGGCGGCCACACCGCTGGAAATGCTGATTTCAGAAAAAAGTTCATTATCGACGAAATGCTTTTCAGTATTGCCCATAATTTCTTCCATATTATGAGGGGAGTCGGGAATTAAGCCGGTTTTGGACAGCGCATCGCGAATATCTTTTTCAATTTTCTTTTTATAAGCGTGTTCAATTTTCCACTGCACAATATCCTTAAACTCGCTTGTGAAAACCTGCCGGTAACGCGGAATCAGAGCCAGGCGTTTTTTGAGCTCGTAATGACGCACAAAGTCACAATAATAAAGCCACTCGGCAACATTGGAGACTTTACCGATAATGCCGTGACGGCTGAAATGCCTGATTAATTCATCGACGGCAAAATCATCGCGCCGGACGTAAATCTCCCCAACAATCAATATCTTAGGGCATTTTCCCATTTTTTTCTTTAAGGGAATTTTAGCGATATCAGCGGATATTTCCTTGAGGACCGGCAATATTTTGGTGATATCCTGCTCCGCCACATGAATCATTTTCTGCCAGATTTGATTATATTCCATTAAAGCTTTTTCGGGATTTTCAGCGCAGGTGCGGAGCGATGTTTCGATGTCTTTCATATAATCGCCGATAACAACGGCCCACCACGCATATTTGGAAAAATCGTTGCCCAGCTCGTTGTAGGAATTATCGGCGTCCAATGTAATAATGACGACATTTTCCTTGCGCAAATCTCTGAAGAGATTTTCATAAAAAACAAAATATTGTCCGGTGCGGCAGGGGCCGGTCGTCGTGGGAACAAAGACCAGATAGATTTCATCCTTGCGGTATTGGTCCGATGAAAGATATTTAAGAACGCTTCCCAGAACGAGATGCGAAGGAAGACATTCTTTCCCTGAAGCGTGATTGCGCGCCATTTGCAGCGTGTAGATATCAGGAACAGGCAGCGTTTCCGCGTTAATTCCAAAGCCGCGAATGGCCGCGCCCACCAGTTCTGCGGAAAGTCTCCCCATATTGGATAACAGCAATTTAACGCGGGGATTGTTTTTGATCGGGATTTTCTCTCCGGTGCCGATATTTTTGATGTGAATCTCTTCATCCGGATGATTAATGAAACGCAAATGGTTATCATAGCGTTCTTCACGGATTTCGGTGATCTTCGAGCGATACCCTTCTATGATGTCCAGAAAGGCTTCAATGCGTGTATCGACACCGGCATCGGCGGTATGAGAATCCAGTTCCAGGATCAGGAAGGGTTTCACGCCCATAATCCATTTCAGATAATGCAGCATGAAGGAATCAGGCGCGCAGGAAAAGTTCGAAATGTAAGTCACGAAAATATTGTCTTCGCTTTTCAAAAGAGAAGCGGTTTTCATATCCTGCTGCCCGTAATACCAGTACATGTTCGGATAAATGGGCTGATCTTCAAAGGGAAGAATGTCATAGGGAATAACCGAAAAACCGCGGGATGTATATTTGCGGGGTATGCCCATATTGGCATCGGTTGTAAAGGAGTTATAGGGCCTTCCCAGAATGGCGATAACCGGTCTTCCGGACTGACGGGCTTCGGCTAAAGCCTGGATGCCCAGTTCGGCAAATCGAGCGAAACATTCCATTTGTTTCGCATAAGCCGCATCAAAGGCTTTCCTCGTTTCCGTGGCGTGGAATCCCAGTTTTTCACCTACGGCAATAAACGCTTCGCCGGCTTTCTCCGGTCCATACATAAAACTGACCACCGGCATTAAATATTTTTCTTCAGGAATTTCAGGAAATGCTTTTTTAATGTAATAGGGCAGACTTTGCGTGATCGGACAGAAACTGGCCGGCGCATTTTTTTCGTAGCTTTCCATATCCTTGAAATGAGGGAGAAAAATATAATCGGTCTTCCGGTCTGCTATGTCCTGTACAACACCGTGAGCGATTTCCGCGGGAAAACAATAATTACTTTCCACGCGTGCTGTTCCTTCATGAGAGATGGATTCGGACACCTGTGTTTCCACGCCCAGAGCATGGAAGAACCATGAATATAAAGGCCAGAGCGTATAGAACGAAAAACACTTCGGAATGCCGACAATACAATCTTTCTTCCGGATCAGGGTTTGAGGGTCAGGAGCGCACTGATTGAAAAGGATATCGTTGCGCTTTTCAATATAATCCACAACTTCCGTTTCATTAAAAATATTCTTTTTCCGGATATTCGTGTATTTATTGCAACGCCCGCCGAACATATATTTGTGATCATTGACCTTCAAAATGCGGATAGGGCAGAAATTATCGCAGGATTTACATTGAAAATCCTTTTCATACGTAATATCTGTGGTCAAAATTTTTTCCAGGTCATATTCCGACGTGGTCAGCAATCCTTCCTGCAATTTCTGCTTGGCCAGCATACCCACGCCGAAACAACCCATCAGTTCGGGGTCGGGAGGCACCACAATATTTTTATTCAGCAACATGGCAAAAGCCAGAGGAATCGCTTTGTTTTTGGCCACACCTCCCTGTAGGACAATATTTTCTCCGATTGTTCTGTTGCCCACAACACGGTTGAGATAATTGGAAACGATGGAGGTGACGATGCCCGCCGTAATATCTTCGCGCGATGCCCCCTGTTGGATGGCTTTGCGGACATCGGAATTAATGAAGGCGGAACAGTGTTCGCCAAACTTTAAGGGCTCAGTGGCCCCTAGAGCGATATCTCCGATTTCCCGGGCATGATGAATATTTAAATCGCCCTGGGCTGACTCTTCCAGAAAAGAGCCCGTACCGGCGGAACAGGCCTCATTCATGGCGTAATCAATAGGGACTTTATTTTTCAAGTGTACATATTTGGCGTCCTGTCCGCCGATTTCGAAGATGGTATCGATATTTTCTTTATAAAAAGTCGTGCCGACCGCATGAGCAATAATTTCATTATATACAGCCGGCGTTTCCAGAAACACGCCCAGCAGTTCTCTGGAAGAACCGGTGGTTGCCGCCAGCGTAATCTTTATTTTGTCATTACCTGTGTCTTCTTTAATTTGCTTCTGCATTTCGATGAAGCAATTTTTCAACGCCTTGACCGGGTCTCCATGTGTTCTTCCATAAAAAGAGGCGGTTATTTCGTTGGTTTCCATGTCAATCAGGCAGGCTTTGGTTGTGGTTGACCCACCGTCCACCCCCAGAATGTATTCTTTCCCTGCGGTGACTTTTGCTTTGTGGGATTCAAGGTATGTGACTTTTCCTTCCGCCGTTTTGAGGCTCTGGAATCTTTTGAACTGAACGGCATGGGGCTTGAACAATTTTTCAGGAGAGGGGAACGGACTGCCGGACGTTCTTGCCAACAAAGCTGCTCCGTATGCTTCAAAGTATGTCGCCTGATCGGGAACAATAAATTCATTTTCCGGCATACGTTCTTGAATAAATCGGATCAGATGTTTGTTGTCCGTGACACCGCCAACCAGCAGCAATTTCTTATGGGCTATTCTGGCCTTTTTGATGAAGTCAATGACTTTCGTGGCCGTGACATCGCTTAACGACAAGACAATGTCACCTCTGCAGGCTTCACCTTTATTCAAACGATGTGTGCAGTCGCTTTTCATAAAGACGGAACAGCGTGAAGAAAGTTTCAAGACTTTACTGTCATCAGGGATGGTATGAACATCATCAAGGTTCATGTCCATTCTGGCCAGTTGCTGTTTGAAAAATTCACCTGTTCCGGAGGCGCACTTGTTTCCGGAAAAGCTCGTGATGATTCTTTGATTTTCATCGATCGTATAAACCACAAGGTCTTCACCACCGAGCGAAACCAGCGCATCTACTTGATAATGAAGATGACGAAGAGCTTCCTCAATACACAGCGGTTCGATGACGCCGTTGACATTCAATAAATGTCTGCCTTCGGTTCCCGTGGCAAGCGTTCTGGTTTCCGGCGGAATATTGAGTTGAGACAGGATGTTCTTTAGTGTTTGAAGAAAGTCACCCTCGTGGGATTCCACTTTCTTTCCGACAATATGATCTCCATCTAGCAATAGAACTTTAATGCTGGAAGAGCCTATGTTGATTCCTAAAGTAAACATAATTTATAATTTAACTCAAACCAATCAAATATTGTTAGATGAGATATTACGATTTGTTCCAATCGTCAAGTTTCGGCTTAAAATAATTTGAAAAATTTAAAAGGCTTCTTTTTTTAATAAAAAATATTTGAAAAAAACGGCGGGAAATCACGTCATCGTGAATGTGATTTCCCGCCGGAAGAAATACAATCAGAAGCCGGAATTAATGACCTTCTTCCATCGCGCCTGCTATGTACATCATAGCCAGGAGCATGAAAACAAGTGTCTGAACCAAAGATGTGAAAACCATCAGTATGAAGACAGGTAGCGGAACAAAATAGGGAACCAGGAAAAGAACGACCAGCAGAACGATGTCTTCACCCTTAATATTACCGAACAACCGGAAGGTAAGGGAGAGCGGTCTAGATATGTGGCTGATGATTTCTATGGGTAGCATCAACGGAGTCAACCACCCCACAGGTCCCATAAACTGTTTAAAATATTTTAATCCGTGTTCCTTTACGCCAACGACGTGAGTGGATAGGAAAACAATAAGGGCCATTGCAGCGTTCGTGTTGATGTTCGATGTCGGAGATTCGAAACCGGGTACGAGACCAATAAGATTCGATGTCAGAATGAATAGCCCAAGCGTTGCAATCAGAGGGAAGAATTTTCGGCCATTGTGTCCCATAATGTCATTCAGAAGAGAATCGAATCCGCTGATAACAACTTCCATAACATTTTGTGTTTGTCCCGGATAAACCTGAAGTCGCCTGGTTGCCATAAATGAAAGGATCGCCAGCAGGAGAACCACAAACAAAGTATTAAAGACAATTGTCATGTCAATGCCATAGTTTTTTAGCCAAGTCGTATGAAAAAAAATCAGGGGCTCCATTTGTGTCTAAATAACCTCCTTAATTAAGTTTTTTTTTGTTAAAGAAAAAATCAATGTGACGACCATATTTATTACAACAACGGAAAGTCCGATGAGTAATCCAATAACATCAACAGTCTTGTAAGCGATAAGAAAATAAAGAACGACAGCCGTAATGGCTAATCTTATATAATATTTGACTAGAGCAGGGCCTTTGACATTGCCCCCTGTTTTATTAAAAAGGCCGTGTAGTCCTTTTTCCATCCAGTAAAAATTAAGAATAGAGATAAAACCACCCAGAAGAATCCCTAAAGAGAATTTTACAGGAGCAAAAATTAATGAAGGAATCAAGATAACAGCAAGAATAATCCAGTTGGACAATTCAATTTTTCTTTGTAGCGGGTCTTTGACGATGAGGTTCACTTTTTAAACTCTTTATTATTTGCTCTTCATCATTAAAATTTTTTTTAATCAATACATAAATGTTTCGAAATCCGGCCGAGATACCTATCAATAAAAAAATAACTTTAAAAACATTACCGGAGTCAAATTTTTTATCTAGATAAACTCCGATCAAAAGGCAACCTATAATCCCGATAACCATCGCAATGCCCAAGGTACTGGCGAAAGCCATTTGCATTGCATACTTTCGGGTTTCATTATCCACAGCCGGATGCTCCTTAGCATTAATAAGACTGTAAGTCAATAAAAATGTGACCGACGTTCATTTTTTCAGTAAATGACGATTGTTCCTGTACCATTCAATGGTTTTCTTTAGTCCGGCTTGAATATCCGTTTTAGCTTTAAATCCAAATTCTTTCAATGCTTTAGACGTATCGAGCATACGTTTGAGCTGTCCGTCAGGTTTGGATTTATCCCAGACAACCTCTCCTGAAAAACCGGACAGATCAGCGATCATCACGACAAGCTCTTTAATGGATATTTCCGAACCGGCGCCAAGGTTTACCGGCTCACTTTTATTGTACGATAAAGTGGCCAGATAAATGGCTTCTGCGGCATCTTCCACATAAAAAAATTCTCTGGTCGCCAAACCGGTGCCCCATACGTCCAACATTTCGGAATGATTATCAATTGCGTCAAAACATTTCTTGATTAAGGCTGGAATGACATGAGAAGATACCGGATCAAAATTATCACCGGGACCGTATAAATTTACCGGAAGTAAAAAAATGGAATTAAAATCATACTGTTGTCGATACGCCTGTGATTGGACCAGCATCATTTTTTTGGCCAGTCCATATGGCGCATTGGTTTCTTCGGGATATCCATTCCAGATATCTTCTTCTCTAAAGGGTACCTCTGTAAACTTGGGATAAGCGCAAACCGTTCCCAAAGCGACAAATTTTTCAATCTTTTTCAGATATCCTTCATGAAGCAGTTGCGACCCCATGATTAAATTGTCGTAAAAAAGTTCAGCCGGTTTGTCCTGATTAAAACCGATGCCGCCGACCTTGGCCGCCAGGTGGATGACAATCTCCGGTTTTGTTTCTTCGTACATTCTCCGGATGTCATTCATGTCCGTTAAATTGTATTCGGGAAGATCGGCGATCTTGATGTTGTGGCAACCGGCAGATTCGAACTTTTTCAAAAGGTGACGGCCGAGAAATCCTTTGCCGCCGGTAACCGTGATTCGTTTTTCAGACAGCACGGAAGCATCCTTAAATTATTTATTTTTTGTTGTTGGATGTGAATCCGGCATCAAGAAGCGTTTTTTCTTTTTGAGCCAGTTCCATATCCGCATCAATCATCATATCGATCAGCTTTTCAAAAGAAACTTTGGGCTGCCAGCCGAGCAGCTTTCTTGCTTTTGTCGCGTCGCCCAAAAGCGCGTCCACTTCGGTAGGACGAAAATATCTTTTGTCTATTTCCACGTATTTCTTATAATCCAGATCAAGTTTCTTGAAGACCGTTTCCGCGAATTCTCTTACGGAGTGGGTTTCGCCGGTCGCGATCACAAAATCGTCGGGTTTTTCCTGTTGCAGCATCAGCCACATGGCCACCACATAATCACCGGCAAAACCCCAGTCTCTTTTGGCTTCAAGATTTCCCAAAAATAATTTATCCTTCAAACCCAGCTTGATTTGCGTGGCTGCGCGGGTGATTTTTCTGGTGACAAATGTTTCCCCACGGCGCGGAGATTCATGATTAAAGAGAATACCGTTCGTTGAAAAAATTCCGTACGCATCACGGTAATTCTGACAAATGTAATAAGAGTAAACTTTCGCGGCGGCATAAGGGCTGCGGGGCTGAAAAACCGTATTTTCATCTTGCGGGGGCGGTGCGGAACCGAACATTTCACTGGAGGAGGCCTGGTAAAATTTTGTCTTGATGCCCGTATTACGAATGGCTTCTAAAATTCTCAGCGTGCCCAGTGCGGTTACGTCACCGGTGTATTCCGGCATATCAAAGCTGACACGCACGTGACTCTGAGCCCCTAGGTTATATATTTCATCCGGTTTGATGGAATGCAGCAGGTCCATCAGTTGCGCGGAAACGCTTAAATCTCCGTAATGAAGAAATAATCTTGCGTCGGGGTCATGGAAATCATGGTAAAGATGATCAATCCGTTCGGTGTTAAAGGAACTGGAACGGCGAATCAGTCCGTGAACTTCGTAGCCTTTGTTTAACAATAGTTCCGCTAAATACGAACCGTCCTGTCCGGTAATACCGGTGAGAAAAGCTTTTTTCATATTATCTCCGTTAGCATTTAATCAGTCGTGATTTCATACCGGATTGAATGATGCTTGTCAATGAAACACTCACAGATTTCTTAATGTTCTGGAACACGCTTCCATTGTTTTGTGAATATCTTTATCCGTGTGCGCAAAGGATAAAAACGCCGCCTCGAACTGTGACGGCGCCATCCATACGCCGTTTTTCAGCATGCCGTGGAAATAACGGGCAAAGATTTTTGTATCTGATTTTTTAGCGGTTTCATAATCATACACAGGGCCTTCCTGAAAAAAGACGGTAAACATGGAATGAAAGCGATTGATGCAGACAGGCAAACCTTTCTTCATAAAAAGATTTTCCATATCATGACATAATTGCATTGTTTTGGCATCCAGAGCGTGGAAAAGAGATTTTTTTTGTTTAAGGATTTGCAGCGTGGCTATGCCCGCGCTCATCGCCAGAGGATTACCGGAAAGCGTTCCCGCCTGATAAACATTGCCTGCCGGAGCAAGTTTTTCCATGATTTCTTTCTTACCGCCGACCGCGCCCACGGGCAGACCGCCGCCGATGATCTTACCCAGACAGGTCAAATCCGGTTTAATGCCAATGAGATTCTGATAGCCGCCGAACGTAAAACGAAATCCGGTGATCACTTCATCAAAAATCAAAACGATACCGTATTTTTGGGTCAGGGTTCTGAGTTTTTTCAAAAATCCTTTTTGCGGTAGAACAACGCCCATATTCCCGGCAACGGGTTCAATAATAATCGCGGCCAGTTGCGAGCCGTATTGATTGAATGTTTTTTCCAGAGTTTCAATATCGTTGTAAGGTAAATTTAATGTCAATCGGGCCAATTCTTCCGGAACTCCCGGTGAATCCGGAATGCCCAATGTAGCCAGACCGGAGCCGGCCTTCGTTAGCAGTGAATCGCTGTGTCCATGGTAACAGCCGTCAAACTTGGCAATGAGTTTGCGTCCGGTAAAACCTCGCGCGAGACGGATAGCCGTCATGGTTGCTTCCGTACCGGAGGATGTCATCCTGATCCGCTCTATCGAGGGAATGGCCGTGGAGATTAAGTTTGCCATTTGCGTTTCGAGTTCCGTCGGAGCACCGAAACTGGTTCCTTGTTTTGCTCTGTTGCAAATGGCGGCGATGACTTCAGCGGGGGCATGTCCCAGAATCATCGGCCCCCAGGAAAGAACGTAATCAATATATTCCTTGCCGTGCACATCGTAAATTTTACTTCCCTTGGCCTTGCTGACAAAAACAGGATGGCCTCCCACAGACTTCCAGGCGCGCACGGGAGAATTGACACCACCGGAAATGACCTTGCCGGCTTTTGAAAAAAAATCCGTCCTCTTTTGATTCATCGAAAATACTCCGGAGATGTTTTTTTATATTCTTTGACGCTCTTCAATATCAGGTAATCCTTGAGTCCGGTGCCGGCCACCATCTCTTTAATCAATGAAGAAATGCTGCGACCATCGGAATGGATCATCGTGAAAATATTATATCTGCCCATAAAGGCAGGTTCTCTCTGATAACAGTGAGAAACGAACGACAGGGAAGCAAAGATATTTCCCATCTGTTCTGTTTGTTGGTCAGGTACCGACCACACGACCAACGCATTGTCTTTGTATCCCGCTTTTTGATGTCTGAGGATGGCGCCGAATTTTCTGATATAACCTTTATCCCGAAACTCTTTCGTTATGTTCAGAACTTCTTCTTCAGTCAGGGAACAGAGTTCGCCGATTTTTTTGAAAGGGAATTTCTGTACGGCAATATCCTTTTGGATAAGACGGGCAACCTTTTTTTGTTTTGATGTCAAAACTTCCATGCAGTGTCTGTATAGCGCATAAACATAAAAAATCAAGTGAACTGTCAATAAAATTTATCTTGACAATTTCTTTTTGCCTCGTTAAAAGACTGTTAGTCAAAAATCACTTAGTGTCAAATTAAAAGAAAGGAGGTGTAAAAATTCGGGATTTTCGACAACTGTACCAAAAATTAAAAAGGAGAATGATAAATGAAAAAAAGTTTAACGAATGTTCTGCTGTCGATGGTTATGGTATTGGTTAGCTCACCTTTTGTTTTTGCTGCTCAGGAAGCGGCTGCGGCTGCAGCGCCAACTGGAACGGTTGATTACACAAAGGCTATTATTATTAGTTGCTCTTTGATAGCAGCAGGTCTGGCGATTGCTTTCGGTACCATCGGAACAGGTAATGGTATGGGTGCCGGTTTAAATGGAGCCACAAATGCTGTTGGCAGAAATCCTGAAGCTCAGGGCAAAATTCTTTTAACTATGATGGTTGGTCTGGCTATGATCGAATCTCTTGCTATTTACGCACTGGTTATCGCATTGATTCTGCTTTATGCCAATCCGCTTTTGAAGTACCTCGGATAAAATAATTTATGGCTATTATTAGGGAGGGGGAGCGTACATCGACTTTCTCTCCCTTTTTTTGTTTTAATCCTCGCTAACAACCTTACCACGTAAAATCTTTTTTTCCGATTGCTGATGTTTTGCTTTCAACATTTTTTCTTTGGTTCTTTTGCTGCGTTTTCTCTTTTGTCGACGGATTTTTTC
This sequence comes from Smithella sp., assembly GCA_049664145.1. Classification (GTDB taxonomy): domain Bacteria; phylum Desulfobacterota; class Syntrophia; order Syntrophales; family Smithellaceae; genus Smithella. Next base: position 6,897 of record JBATES010000252.1, on the reverse strand, counting down.
GAGTTTTTCTTTTTCTTCGGCAATAAAACCTTTCTGCATTCTCTCGATTTTATCCAGCAACAATCTTCTGGCCAGGAAACGATTCAAAGATTGTAAACGTTCTCTTTGACATTTTACAGAAAGACCGGTGGGAAGATGCACCAGAAAAACACAGGATGAACTTTTATTGACTTTCTGTCCTCCGGGGCCGGAGGAACGAACAAAAGATTCCTCAAAATCTGTTTCAAGCAGACCGAGATTTTTCATTCTTTCGGAAAGCGCTTTTTCTTTATCCAAAGAAACAGACATGATTATGATTGAATGTATTTAAGGGATGGAATAAATTTCATCATCAATCAGGTGAATCCAGTGTTCCAGAAGAAGTTCTCGGGCTGCATCCAGTTTATCAACCCCCAGAATGACGATGGTTTCCTTGCCGATCCGATTAATCGTTGTGTAGAGATAGTGAATATTGATTTCCGCTTTGGCCAGAGGTTTCAAGATGGCGTTCATGCCGCCCGCGTGCAGAGGAACTTCGGCGGCCAAAACCGGTGTAACTTCAAAGTTTAATTTATAGCTTTCCAGAACGGCGGCGGCGCGGTCGGGATCATTTACCACCAGGCGAACTTTGCTGTCATCGGCAATACTGGCGGCACAGACAGCTTTGGTGCTGATATCTTCAAGATCAAGAATATGTGTTAACGCGGCAAAAGAACCGGGCACATTGTTTAATATAACAGAAATTTGTTTGACAGACATTAGAGTATCCTCAGGTATTCTTCACGAAATCGTATCCGGCCTTAAAGGCGTTTCTGTTGAGTTCAGCCAGAGACTTCTTTTTGCTGCCCATGATTGTTTCCAGGCTTTTTAAATAAATATCAGGAGAGATAAGGCCCAATATTTTTATGAAAGCGCCCATCATGATGGTATTGGAAACCCTGATATTTCCGAGTTCCTGAGCTATATCGGCACAGGGAATGCGAAAAACCTTCACATCATGACGGTGCGGGTCATCTTTGATGATGGAAGAGTTTATTAATATGGTTCCTCCGATGGTCACTTTATTCTGAAAAGTGAAGAGGGAAGGAGAGTTCATCACAACCAGATAATTCGGTTCCGAAGCCACCGGCGAAGCAACTTCTTCATCCGCTATCGCCACGGTGCAATTGGCTGTCCCCCCACGCATTTCCGCACCATAGGCGGGAAGGTAAGTCACTTGATAACCTTTGCTCATACCGCTGTGGGCAAAGCTGACTCCCATCATTAAAACACCCTGACCGCCAAATCCGGAAAATATTGTTTTAACCATCATTGTGCTGACTCCGCCGTTTTCTTTGCTTCGGCAATATTATCCTTAAAAACACCGGGAGGAAATTCCTTGCTCATGACCTCATCAATCCATTTGCAGGAATTGACGGAATTCATTTTCCAGTTTGTCGGGCACGGTGAGAGAATTTCAACCAGAGAAAATCCCAAGCCGTCAACCTGGCATTGAAAGGCTTTTTTGATGGCCTTTTTAGTTTTGTTAACGTTGACAGGCGAATTCACCATGCATCGTTCCAGATACGTTACGCCTTTTAACTGCGAGAAGATTTCGCTGACCTTGACAGGGTAACCATCTAGGGTGCTATTTCTCCCCAAAGGGGAGGTTGTTGTTTTCTGATTGAGCATGGTTGTCGGAGCCATCTGTCCGCCGGTCATGCCGTAAACGGCGTTATTAATAAATATGATGGTGATATTTTCACCACGGTTGGCGGCGTGGAAACTTTCCGCAATGCCTATGGCGGCCAGATCACCATCTCCCTGATAGGAAAAAACAATCCTGTCGGGCAGAGAACGTTTAATGGCTGAGGCCATCGCCGGACCGCGTCCATGCGGGGCTTCAATCATATCAACGTCAAAATAATTGTACGCGAGCACAGCGCAACCGGCCGGCGGAACGCCGATGGTGACGCCTCTGATATCCAGTTCATCAATGACCTCGGCAATGATTCTATGTGCGATACTGTGTCCGCAGCCGGGGCAGTAATGGAAAATATTTTCTTTTAAGCTTTTCGGGCGTTTAAAAACAGTTTTTGACATATCAAAAAACCTTTTTTGAATACCTAATCATTTTCATTGTAGTACCTGGCGATAACATTGGCCAGTTCCGCAGGCGTGGGAACTGCTCCTCCCGGACGTCCATGAAATTCAATATCAGCGTAACCCTGCAGGGATAACCGGACATCTTCCAGCATCTGTCCCGTACTCATTTCAAAAACAATGTACTTCTTTATTCTGGATGATAAACTTCTGAGCTGCAATTCCGGAAAGGGCCATAATGTTATGGGACGAAAGAGTCCCACGTTCATGCCCTGACCGCGTAATCGTTTAATGGCTCCTTTTGCTATCCGGGCAGCCGTCCCATAGGCGACAATAACAAGTTGCGCGTCTTCTATCCGATGCTCTTCATAAAGAGGTTCTTTTTTGAAGATGACTTCATATTTGCGTGCCAGCTTCCAGTTGTGTTCTTCCATGTCAATCGGATCCAGAATCAAACCGTGAATGAATTTGCTTTTGCCTGTGCCGGCACCGCGCAGCATGAATTTTTCGCTATACACACGCGGCTTGGGCTTCTTGAATATAACAGGCTCCATCATCTGTCCCATCATGCCGTCGGCAAGAATCATCACCGGATTGCGATATTTGTCGGAAAGATCAAAACCCTCCATGGTCAGATCCGCAAGTTCCTGACAGCTTCCGGGAGCTAAAACGATCGTTCGATAATCGCCATGACCGCCGCCTTTTGTTGCCTGAAAATAATCTCCCTGCGCAGGTCTGATATTGCCAAGACCGGGGCCGCCGCGCATGATGTTGACGATAACACCGGGTAGTTCACAGGCCGCCATGGATGAAATGCCTTCTTGCTTCAGGGAAATTCCCGGACTGGATGATGAGGTCAGGACCCGCAGGCCCGCTGCGCTGGCACCGGCAATCATATTGATTGCCGCGACTTCACTTTCGGATTGGATAAAAACTCCGCCTTCCGCATTGCGCACGTGCTCGGCCATGTATTCGGTAATTTCATTTTGCGGGGTAATCGGGTAACCGGCGTAAAAACGACATCCGGCACGAATGGCCGCTTCACCAATAATATGATTTCCCGCCATCAATACTTTATTCACGGTAAACCTCGATAGCCACCTCGGGGCACATCGTCGCGCACAAAGCGCAACCGTTGCATTCTTTCGTTTCATCAGTGCCCACGGGATGGTAACTCAGAGAATTGTATTCACTCGTCGTCATAATGTGACCTTTGGGACAAAAATGAATACAAAGAAGGCATTCCTTGCAGATTTCTTTGTTAATTTTAATGTGTCCCTTCAAAATATCACCTGTAAAATATATGTTATTAATTATAATAAAAATATTACTTGCTTTTAAGGCAGGCTATTTTGCTCATAATGAGCAGAAAGTCAAGTATTTTAAAATAATTTTCAAATTTAAGATTTTTGAATATTTTTCTCTTTAAAAAATAATCAATAGTGTTATTATTATAACGTTATCTAAAAAAAGTTTGACGGATAGACTCAATGGCAAAGCGCAACGGAGTATAAATTATGAAACAATGCCCTTTTTGTAACGAATGGAATATAGACGAGGTCATACAATGTCGAAACTGTCATGAGTGGCTTGAGTTGGAACCAACACCTCGACCCAGGAAGACTGCAAAAACTTCTAAAAAAAGAGCAACCAAATCCAAGCCTGTTTCATGGCAAAAAAGGTTTGCAGGAATATGGCAGGAGTATAATATTCCCATTTTCGTTCTCATGATTTTTAGTGTAATGATGTTCTTTTTAACTTCAAAGGAACCGGATATAAACATAAAGACGGACCAAACAATAAAAACTGAATCCCCATCAATTGAGACACCATCTGTAAATAACCAGATCCCTCCCCAGAAAACGGATTCTGGCAACATGGCCAAATCCGCCGATGACCTTCTGAAAGACGCATTAGCTCTATGCTCAAGCGGCAAATGTAAGGATCCCCAGAAAGCAATTGAATATTTAAACGAAGCCATTAAACAAAAGCCTGACTGGGCTGGGGCATACAATAACAGGGGAAATGCCTATGCCAATCTTGGCCAATCTCAAAAGGCAATTGAAGATTATAATGAAGCAATTCGCTTAAAATCCGATTATGTGCAGGCATACAGTAACAGAGGAAATGCCTTTACAGATTTGGGCCAATATCAGCGCGCGATTGAAGACTATAATGAAGCCATCCGATTAACACCTGACTTTGCTTATTCATATGCGAATAGGGGGAATGCTTATTTAATCCAGGGAAGTGAAGCTCTTGCATGCAATGATTTACAAAAAGCGTGTGATTTGGGAATGTGTTCAGGCTTGGAAAAAGCTAAAAGCCAAGGGAAATGTCGCTGATTGATAAAGTGAAACTTCATAATATGAATCCATGTATTTCGGTGAAGAAAAATAAATTAATGAAATTTATACTTATTAACGGAATTAAGCTGGCTCTCGGAGAAAAAGAAGAAACACTGGCAGCAAAGGCCGCTGCTGCCCTCAAGATCAAAGCAGACGACATTAAGGAACTGGAAATCGTCAGAAAATCTCTCGATGCCCGCCGCCACCGTCCTCCTTTTTTTATATATCTTCTGAGGGTTGGAATTCCCGCGAGCGTGCAGTTGTCCCGCCAACCCAAAATTGGAATTCAAGTTTCACAAGCAGAAGAACTTCGGGAAATGCCACGGATTTCACCTGTACCTTCTCCGAAACTTCCTGTTGTGATCATGGGCAGCGGGCCAGCCGGTCTTTTTGCGGCTTATCGTCTTGCACAAAGAGGGATTTTCCCGTTCATCCTGGAAAGAGGGGAACCCATCGAAAAGAGAATAAAAGATGTTGAAGCATTCTGGAAAACGGGAATGCTGAATCCTCAGAGCAATGTTTTCTTTGGAGAAGGCGGTGCGGGCACCTTTTCTGACGGCAAACTTACTTCCCGTTCCAAAGATCCGCAATCTCACTCGGTAAAAGAAATCCTCGTGGAGATGGGAGCGTCTTCCGAAATACTTGTTGAAACCAAACCGCATATCGGAACTGACAAATTGCGGCGGGTTATCGTTAATTTGAGAAAAAAGCTTATGGATATGGGCTGCCGGGTCGAATTCAATGCCCGGGCAACGGATTTCATCATCAAAAATGGACAAATCAATTCTATTATCGTCAATAAAAAGGAAGAAATCATCACAAATCATCTCATTCTGGCCATGGGCCAGAGTGCCGATGATACCTATACAAAGCTTTATCAGCGGGGTGTTCCCATGGAGTCAAAGCCTTTTGCCATGGGGGTTCGTATCGAGCATCCGCAGGCACTGATCAATTCCATTCAATATGGCAAATGGCGCAAACATCCGCAACTGCCGCCGGCCGAATATTTTGTAAAAGCATCTTTGCCCGGTTTAAATCGTTCCGTTTATACTTTCTGTATGTGTCCGGGCGGTACGGTTATCGCGTGTTCGGCCGATCACGGTTCATTAATCACGAACGGGATGAGCAACTCCCGACGCTCCGGTGAATTTGCCAACAGCGCTGTTGTGGTCAATGTTCGTGTTGACGATTTCGCCGGCACGATAGATCCTCTGGCCGGATTGGCGTTTCGAAAAATATGGGAGCAAAAGGCGTTTGCGGAAGGAGGGAGCAATTATTGCGCGCCAGCGCAGAAAACAACGGATTTTCTGAAAAATAAAATAAGCGATAAGTTAAGCAGAACGAGTTTTCTTCCCGGCTTGCAATCTGCCGATCTGCATCAAGTCCTTCCTGAATTTGCAGGGATTGCTTTAAAACAGGGCATTTGCGAATTCGACAAAAACATGTCCGGGTTTGTCAGCGAAGAATCAATTTTAATCGGAGTCGAAACAAGAACGTCCTCGCCTTTGCGCATTTGCCGAGGCAAAGATGGTCAAAGTACCTCTGTTCGCGGAATTTATCCATGTGGTGAAGGTGCCGGATATGCGGGTGGAATTATCAGTTCGGCGGTTGACGGAATTAAAGCGGCACAAAATTTGATTAATAACATCTCTTGAACAGCCAACAATAAAAAAATAATTTTAGAAATTTGTTGAAAAAAATAAATTATTAATATAAGGAAATCCTTCATATATCGTCATTACATTATTGTTAAATGTTTAGCAGTAAGCTGTACTTTAAATTTCAGCAGATAAAAAGGATCAACTAAGTAGCATCGTAGTTTGAATAAAAACTGGGGTGTGTAATGATATTTAAATCAACTGCGAAAGCTTTCAGCTTGGTTGAACTTTTGATTGTCATCGCGATCATCAGTATTATCGGAACCATTTCGATATCGAGTTTTGCCAAATATAGGGGTAATACTTGCCTGAGAGAAGCCACGCGGGAAATAACAGGAGACATCCATCTATGCAAGCATAAGGCTGTTGCTGAAAATGTACGTTATCGAATTTTAATCAGCGTGAGCAATAATAATTACGCTGTTCAGAAAGAAACATCTCCAAACCACTGGACAAGCGTTTCTCCAATAAAAAATATTGGCGACCAAGATGAGTCTGTAAAAATCATCGGAGATCCGACCCATTGGCATGATACAATCTTTTTTCAGCCCAGAGGCACAACCAACGGGGGAACACTCGTACTGCAACATGAAAAATTTCTTTCCAAGGCCAGTATTGTTACTTCTCTGATCGGACGGGTGAGAATCGAATACGATATGAGATAAAAAAAGATATTCAGGATGGGACGTAAATGGTCAAAACATCTTCTGAGCAGCGGATATAAACTGAAAAGGATTTCATCTTTCTCAAGGGCATAATCTCTTGCCTTGGGCTTTTTCCAAAGATTCGCATTTTCCCAACTCGCACGCTTTATTCAAACCGGGTAACCC
>JBATES010000251.1:0-3154 GCA_049664145.1 Smithella sp. | reverse complement strand
CCCGGAACATGCCTTTGTTTCCGTAAAAGCAGCCGTCTGTCAGGAGAATGTGGCAGTGAGGATTGAACCCGAGAGCGTCGCCGAATGTCTGAACAGCAATAACCGCGCCGGGGAGGGGTTCCTTTTCCGGCACGGCCTGTTGGATGAAAATCTTCAGGGATTCCCAAGCGCAGCGGCTCAGACCGGCAAGAAGCTTTCTGTCATATAGAAAATACCGGCGAAGAATTTTCGGGATGCTGAAAATGAAATGACGATGGGGCACCTTTTTGAGGACATCCAGACAGAGCCACTCCCCGAATTCCACCACGCGCTTCTGATGACAGGACGGGCAGAAGTGCCTTCTTTTATAGTAGAACGAACGTTCTATTGTCAAGAAAAAAATAATGACGCCTATTTCATGAACAAATTAAAATATCAGTTTGACAGTTTCCGTTGATTTAGATAAAGACTGATAGTCATAATATCGTGTCCGGACTGCCGAAGATTTTATAAGACTGTGCGCTTCCAAATCTTATGTCACAAACAAACATTACATGACCTGCTTCACCGTACAAAGGCAGCTTGTGCCCGGGCGCTCATCCTGAAAGCTTATTCCTATAAGAACGTAAAATCCATCCTGCAAAATGGACTCGATAGGCAACCCTGGCCTCAGGACGTCAATGCAATTAAACCGGTTCAACATTACAACATCAGGGGACACAGTTTCCGCGCCGGAGAGACAGGCTGTTGCATTCACGCAATGCGGCAACGTCAGTTTGATTGGGCTGTCTTATTGTTCGTGAAGATTCGCCGCAGTCTGTTTTTGTAGTCGCTTTCACGGTAAATTTTCAGCCACCGGCTCACGATGGCGCCCGCGTATGTTTTGACAAACAGATTTCTCCAAATTCTTTTTATATCTCCCCAGGCATTTACCAGCGGAATAAGGAAAATTGTACGCGGCGACCAATCTACTTGACGTTGTTTTCCTGCTTTTATTTTGTCCTGCAAATTGCGGACAAAACGCCGGACATAAAACACGCTGAACTCAATGGGAAACCCGATGGTTGCAATATACGTCCAGTTCATCCAGTTGCCGTAATTTAATCTCCTTCCGATGAAACCGCCGAGATATTTTTTCTTCATCAGCAAGGCAGGCATATTTTGCAGGTCAAAGACATCCAGGCCGTCCGGACGGGGATCGTAACCCAGGAAAAGCCCGTCGTATTTGTCCCAGCCGACCATCGAAAGAGGCAGAAGTCGGCCTTCTTTCTCCAGCCTGGCCCTGAGATCGGAACCCGGCAGTGGCACGGCATTGAGCACCTGGATGGTGTCTATTCCTGATTTTTTAAAAAAGTCGATGTAGCATTTGGCCCGCTTTTTGATGCTTAATAAAGAGCGGTTTGAATCCTCTTTGCCTGAAGGATAGCCGAAAATAAACATGCCGTGCAGATAAAAATAGTTGGAGAGCTTTTGGGAACGGGCAATTAATTTTTCCGCCGTGACGCCTTTGCGCATTGCCCGCAGTTCTTCGTTAATCGGACTTTCGTAGCCGATGGCCAGCATGGAAACGCCGGCGAAGCGCATGGCTTCAATCAGTTCATCATTTTCGGCCACTTCCGAGCGCACCTGAACCACAAGATCGATTTTTTTCTGGAAGATTCTTTTGTAATCGCCAATCTTCCGGCACAGGGCAATGGCGTCAGCCGGATTCTGGGCAAAGTTGTCATCGGTGAAAAAGAATCTCGAGTATCCCAGGTCGGCATATTTAATCAGTTGCCGCAATGTGGTATCCACCGAAGCGAATTTATATTTCCCATATCGCTTATTGACGATGCAGAATTCGCAGTTCCAGTTGCAGCCGCGTCCCCGGTTGATGGGCAAATAACTCCATCTTTTTTTCAGGAATTTAATCAAGGTCAGATCCGGATCGGCCAACTCATCCAAATCGTCTATCGGCTGACGTTTCCCTGTAAAAACGTATGTGCCCGTTTCGTCAAGAAAGCTGATGCCCTTTACTTGAGAAAATGCTGCCCGGTTCAACAAAACACCGCTGTCGGATATCAATATTTCCAGCAGTTCCAAAATGGTCTTTTCGCCTTCACCATGAACGACAATGTCAATGCCGGAATGAAGCGCTTCCTGCGGCAGGGCATCCACATGGCTGCCGCCGGCAATGGTGACGGTGCCAAAATCCTTGTATTGTGTGGCTACCGAATACAAGCGGGGTATCGAATTGCTCATGCCTCCATAGAACAAAGCAATCTGCGCGGGTTGTTTGGCCTGTAAAAAGGAATGATCCGGCTGGCCGTCGACATCCTGCGGTCCGCTGTAGTTGTTTTCATCGATCGCGTAAATCCCCCTGATGCGGGGATGATGAGCAATCTGACTCATCACGGACAAAAGTCCGACCGGAGGCATTTTTATCCTGGCGTATATGTTTTGCTGGGAATGCTTCGGGTACTGCGGAATAATACCGATAAGGGTTAAATCTCTTTTCATGATTATAATCCTTACATTAATCTGAAAAGGTCGGCTGGAAGGTAAACACTTTGCACATGTAATTTACTTTAAGCTAAAAATAATCCCGGAAACGGGAAAAGTCAATAGTCTAAAAATGTGAAGCGAAGGGAGAAGGCTTTGCTGGATCCATCTTATGCAATAATCCCGAAACACGGCAATGGTATTATCAATTCAGTTCACCGGTACTGCAGCCGAGAAATGCCCTTATCCTTTGCGCAGGTGACCTACTACAATGCTGAGAAGGACGAGACTTTTGTTTACCTGACCAATCATTTGAAGTTGGGGGCAACAACCATCGTGGCCATTTATAAAGACCGCTGGCAGATTGAGCTGTTCTTTAAAGCATTGAAACAGAACCTCAAGATTAAAACCTTTGTGGGAACGTCGGCCAATGCGGTGAAAATTCAAATTTGGACAGCATTGTTTTAATATATTTATTTGCGTCCATGTATTGACCGCGCGCGATTTATCAGTACAGGTTAAAAAATCGGGGAGGGAAATCTGAAACCGTAGCCAGAGCCCTTGGGATAGACAGAAGGACCATTTACGGATGGCTTTCGCGCTATCGAAATGGCGGTTGGAATGCCCTGGACGCCAAGAAACGCGGAGGACGTCCGCCCAAGCTGGATGGAAAGGCCATGAGATGGATTTACCA
>JBATES010000250.1:0-12598 GCA_049664145.1 Smithella sp. | reverse complement strand
GAGCAGCATCTGATAGAAATACTTCATATCGATCCCGGCCAGATAGGCTTCTTCCTGAATCAGCAGGCAAGCGCCGGCATCCTGATTGATAACCGCTTCCGAAAGACGGAAGAGATATTTACGGGCGGCCAGCCCCAGGCATTCTTCCACATCGGCATCTTTGATGTCCATTCCGGCGTAGGAAATAACCTGATCAAAAATACTCTGCGAATCGCGCATACTGCCGTCACCGGCCTCGGCTATCCAGGAAAGCGCGATCGGGGTGATTTGAATTCCTTCCTTGTTGGCGACAAGTTCCAGATTCGCGATGATTTCCTTGAGGGATATCCGGCGAAAATCATAGCACTGACAGCGCGAAAGAATGGTAGCCGGAATCTTATGGCTTTCGGTTGTGGCGAACATGAAAATCACGTGCGCCGGAGGTTCTTCCAGTGTTTTCAGAAGCGCATTGAAAGCCGGATCGGTCAGCATGTGCACTTCATCGATAATATATATTTTGTAATGGGAAGAGGCCGGAGCGAATCTGATATTTTCCCGCAGTTCGCGGATTTCATCAATGCCGCGGTTGGACGCGCCGTCGATTTCATGCACGTCCAGGGAAGAGTTGTTGGTTATCTCCTTGCAATTCGCGCATTCATTGCAGGGTGTGGCCGTCGGTCCTTTTTCACAATTGAGCGCTTTGGAAAGAATCCGGGCCACGGAAGTTTTCCCGACACCGCGCGGACCGCTGAAAAGAAATGCGTGAGCCACCCGCCCCTGGGCAATGGCATTGCACAGAGTCTTGACTACATGCGACTGACCGGCAACCTCTTCAAAAGTCTGCGGCCTGAATTTTCGGGCTAGTACCTGATATTCCAACTGAACTCCTGATGCCGATTTTGCTTTCTTCGGATAACTTTTTTAACCGCGTCCTCTTTATCCTTTGAAATCAAAATGGTAGATCAATTAATGGTGACCGGGTTGACCGCAACACATGTCGGACATTGTTACCGCTGCTTCCTTCCGGACCTGACGGGGTTCACAAGCCTCCGTTGCGCGGGACCCGGCCATATTCTCTTCACAAAACCCGTTGAGACTATTAATCGATAAATGAACAGGAATCAACTCAAATTTTTCGAGTCTATTTTAGCAATGATATTCTTGCTTTCACAGAAAATTGCTGAAATCACGGGTATTAAACCCTCCGCTTCGCGGGATTGTTCAACTTACCAATTCCGCTTCACTACGCTTTCGGAATTGGAGTTTCAACAATAACGTGTGCAATAGCATCCCTGCTTAGGCGGGATAATGCGACCAACAAGTTTCAGTGCACTATGTTTCTGAAACTTGGGTCTCATTGAAATGGCGGAGAGAGCGGGATTTGAACCCGCGGTACACCTTTGGGGGCGTACACACGATTTCCAGTCGTGCTCCTTCAGCCGCTCGGACATCTCTCCGCAAATTTTACAAGTTCAAAGAACAAATATTTAATGATAGATTCTCGCCTGAACGGAAATAATAACCATCATTGCATTCGCGAGGGGAGCACATTAATAACACAAGGACATGTAATTACTGCATTTTTCTATTTTGCCGTTTCTGGTATGTCTCCCCAGGCGCCACCCCAAAATTTTCTTTTATCTGTAAAGCATAATTTCAAGGCCGTTCCTTCTAACAAATAAAAATTTATAATTCAAGATTTATCATCATAAGATTTAATATAGTTGTTTCCCCCTTCACTTTTTCAAACTGCTGAAGATAGGTTGACAGCATGTATCAAATATTATGATTATTGATGGAAATGACACGCATTTGTGCCTGATGTTTTTCATAGAAAGGTTATTTTCGCCAAAAGGCCGGCATGAGCAGAACAATAATCGTATAAATTTCCAAACGTCCCAGAAGCATGGCAAAGATCAGTATCCACTTCCCGACAACGGGAACGCCGGCAAAATTATCCATAAACCTCTTAATGTCTCGGGCTGTATTTCTTGAGCTTATAGCGCAGCATTCGCTCCGATATTCCCAAAATGACGGCGGCTTTTGTTTGATTATCCTGTGCCTTGTCCATTGCGTCGACGATCAGTTTCTTTTCGAGTTCATCCAGAGATTCTTTTAAAGCACTGAAAGGTTTCTTTTCTGAATCTTCTGCAAGGAAATCCGCTTTGAAGGGCAGGTCGTTGGTGGTTATGTATTGCTCACGGGCAATCACGACAGCCCGTTCCATGATATTTTCCAGTTCGCGGATATTGCCCGGGTAGTCGTATTTCAAAAGCAAGTCTCTGGCTTCAGCCGTAAAACCTACAACATCTTTCCCGTTTTCTTTTGCGAATTTCTGCAGAAAATAGTCAATCAAAACCGGTATGTCTTCCTTCCTCTCTCTGAGCGGCGGCAAAGAGATTGTAACGACTTTTAACCGGTAAAACAGATCATCGCGAAAATTTCCTTCGGCAACCCGTATTTCCAGATCACGATTCGTAGCGCTGATGAACCGGACATCAACCCGCAAATTAACGTTGCTGCCGAGACGCTGAAATTCCCGCTCCTGCAGGAAACGTAAAAGTTTAACCTGGATGGTGGGACTGAGTTCTCCGATTTCATCAAGAAAGATTGTGCCGCCATCGGCTTCTTCAAACCGGCCGATCCGGCGGGCGGACGCTCCGGTAAAAGCGCCCCTTTCATGACCGAACAATTCACTTTCCAGTAAATTTTCATGCAAGGCTACACTGTTAACTATCACGATCGGCTTGTTGGCTCGAGGACTCAACTGATGAATCAATCGGGCCAGCAATTCTTTTCCGGTACCGCTTTCGCCCTGAATCAGGACCGACGCTTTGCTGGCGGCCACACGTCCGGCCAGGTTGATAATTTCTTCCATACGCTGACTTTTGTAAATGATTTTATCCGCGGTAATGCCACGTTTATTCAAATCTTCTTTCAGAAGCTTGTTTTCCTGAATGAGCTGTCTTCGTTCGGCGATTCTGTTAACGAGAATGATGAGTTCATCCAGTTCCACGATCGGTTTGGTCAGGTAATCAATAGCGCCAGCTTTCAGGGCTTCAACGGCTGTTTCCACTGTTCCATAAGCGGTGATAATAACCACGTCTATTTCCGGGTTTATTTTTTTCACTTCTTTGAGAACTTCCAGTCCAGTCATCCCGGGCATTTTGTAGTCCAGAAGAAGTAAATCAAAATGGCCGCTTAAAACTGTTTTGATCGCTTTTTCGCCGTTTTCCGCTTCTGTTACCGAATGGCCTTCGGAATGAAGAAAACCACTCAGCAGCTCTCTTTGAGATTTTTCGTCATCAACAATCAGAATGCTTAGTTTCTGCATGGGCTTTAATCCTTCATTATTTTAAGATATCTCATTGAATCTTTCCCGTGGCAAAATAACATCAAAAGTTGTTCCTTTGTCCTTCCGGCTGGTTACCTGTATGTCTCCCCCGTGCCCGCGAATAATTTCAAAGGCCAGTGGTATGCCCAAACCGACGCCCTTTTCTTTCGTTGTATATTCAGGATTGAAAATCTGGTTGATTTCTTCTGCCGTCATGCCGCAACCCGTATCCGCGATCTTGACAACGATGTAATTTTTTCCTTCTTTGGCCACCGTGATAAAAACTTTGCCTTTTTCTTCTGTGATGGATTCCATCGCGTTTTTGATTAAATTGATAAACGCCTGCTGAAGTTTATTGACATCCATGGGAATGTGAGCGGGTTCCTGTCGCCAGGTTGTTTCAATCGTAATCCCTTTTGAGGATGCTTCTTCCTTCATGAGATTAACAATTTTCTGTAAAAGCTCCGTGACGGAAAACTTATGAAAATCCAGACGGCGACTTTTGGAAAAAGTCAGGAATTCTTCAATGATGCCGTTCAGACGTTTGATTTCATCCTTGATAATGCCGGAAAGATTATTAAAGTCTTCCGCTTTTTTTGTATCGGAAGGAGCAAAGTCTCTGTTGAGCCTTTGAGCGGCAATGCTGATGGCGTTTAAAGGATTGCGGATTTCATGCGCGACGCCTGCCGCCAGCTGTCCCAGCGAGGATAATCTTTCCGCTTTTTCCAGCTGGCGCTCCATTTCCACAACACCGGCCATGTGACGGTTCTGGTCATGATACAGCAGCCACATGGATGATAAAGCGATGACACCAATAAAAAGTGAGAAAAGGAAGATGTTCTGTCTGCTCTCGGTAATAATTTTATCCATGGAACTGCGATCCAACCCGATTCTCACGATGCCGACTATTTTTTTGTCCAGAAACAGCGGTGCGGCAAAGTCAAGAATTTGATTCTGATTATCGTTAACTTTAGAGCTGGCAACTTTAATTTTACCGGACAGAATATTTTTAAATATTAAATTATAATTACTTAAATTGGGTGCCTGAGGGCCGACACTGCTTAAAAGTTTATTTTGATTATTGATGATTTGCATATAGATAATATCGTGGCCTTCGCCGATTTTATTCATTCCCTTTTCACCGGCAACCTTCAAGATCCAGTAGATTATACCTTGTTTATCCAGACTGATGACAACCGTACCGCTCTTATCCCGGCGGGTAATGCCGATGAATCCTCCCGGCACTTTCTTTTGTTTTAACCGGGATTGTTCGATTAATTCTATTAATTCCAGTGTCGATAATTTACGGCCCTTTTCTATCAGATCATCTTTATCCAGTATATTGGTCTGCAAATGGCCGCTTTGATAAACCGCATTGCCTTTGGAGTTCAACAACCCGACGTATAAAAAATTGTTGTCTCCGGCAAAGCGGGACAGGTAATCATTATTAATATTCCCTTTTTTCCATTCTTCATCCAGGTTAAATGCAAGATTAGTGATGGCCTCCGACACCCATTTTTTTGAATAGGCCGCTTCTTCCTGCCGGGAGGTTTTAGAATCGGAACTCGGTTGTTCGGGAGCATTAATACTTTTGAAATTTTCTTCGGTCATGCGTTGCAAAACACCAATCGTATTCAAAGCCTGATCTTCCATGAAAGCCAGCAGATTTTTTTCATTCCGTCTGATTTCCAGAAATCCCATAATAAGGATGAGAATAACTAAAATAGCGCTGACAATGGCGACGGCCAAAGGCTGAAGAAAGGGATCATTGTATTTGGTTTTACGACGAATAATTAATTCTTTCTTTCTGAAAAAACGCATTGGTATCCCTTGAATCTGATTTTCCCAGTTATTTTAAGCTTTTTAACTAAAAAGTCAACTCATTATAAAATATCCGACATTTTTGTCGAGTTTGTGCCCAGAAGCGCGATACATACATATATATTTGTATTTATTGATTATTTTTAAAAAAGTAAATGGTTTTTCGACATTTATTGCCGCCAGAAACAAACTTCAACAACTGGCCATAAACGCAATTTTAATTATTTCTATAATTATATCGTACATTTATAATTTTTGTTCTGCTTTTGGCACAACAAATGCTTTATCAATAGCCAGGTAGTTTGTCGACTGAGAAATAACGGGTATGATTAGCCGGCAACAAAACAACCTTGAAGGAAAAAATCCTTCGCTCTTCATGTTTAGGGAGGCTCCGACCAGGCCTCCCTTTTCTTTTTAGAGAGACTTCACATCCGTCATTCATCGCCGGTATTATTTTTTTTCTTTTGTCGCCAGTAATTTAATCTCTCATTAATGGTTTTTTCAAAACCCACCCCTTTGGGTTGATAAAATATCTGTCCCCTGATTTCTTCCGGAAGATACTCTTGAGAAACATAGGAATCAGCATGGTCGTGGGCATATTTGTAGCCTTTGCCATAGTCGAGGTCTTTCATTAATTTGGTTGGCGCATTTCGAATATGCAGAGGCACAGGCAAATATCCCTTTTCATTAATGGTGTTTTTAACTTTACCATAGCCGACGTAAAGAGCATTGCTTTTGGGGGCGGTTGCCAGATAGACAGCCGCCTGGGCCAAAGCCAGTTCACCTTCCGGCAAACCGATGAAATGAAAAGCCTGCTGGGCCGCCATGGCGATAACCAAAGCCTGCGGATCAGCGTTGCCGATATCTTCGGAAGCGAACCGTACCATTCTCCTCGCGATATAAAGAGGGTCTTCTCCGGCGGCAATCATCCGTCCCAGCCAGTAGAGCGTGGCATCGGGATCGCTGCCGCGCATACTTTTATGCAGAGCGGATATTAAGTTATAATGTTCTTCACCGTCTTTGTCGTATAAAAGCGATTTCTTCAGCAGAGCATCCTGAGCGAATTTCAGGGAAATGATTCTTTTGTCTTCCGGCAGATTCTGCACCATGGAGACAATGGCTTCCAGATTATTCAAAGCGGTGCGCGCGTCACCATCAGCCAGGCTGACAATGTATCGAAGAACATTAGCCTCAATTTTAACATTGATATTGCCGAAACCTTTTTGTTTATTTTTTAGTGCAGCTGCCAGAATAGCGAGCAGATCATCTTCTGAAAAAGGTCTTAAAACCAGCACCCGTGTCCGCGAAAGCAAGGGCGCAATCACTTCAAACGATGGATTTTCCGTGGTTGCGCCGATTAAGGTAATCAGGCCGCTTTCCACGTGCGGCAAAAAAGCGTCCTGCTGGGCTTTGTTGAAACGGTGAATTTCGTCAACAAATAGAATAGTCTTGATGTTTTTTCTTTCCAGCAATTCTCTGGCTTTGTCAATTACCGCCCGGATTTCCTTCACGCCGGAAAGAACAGCGGAAAAGCTGACAAATTTGGATTTGGTTTCATTGGCCAGCATTCGGGCTAAAGTGGTTTTACCGGAACCGGGCGGTCCCCAGAAAATCATCGAAAAAAGTTTGTCGGAATCAATAGCCCGCTTGAGCAGAGATCCTTCGTTCAGCAGATGACTCTGACCGATGTATTCGGAAATGGTCTGCGGCCTCATTCTCTCGGCCAGAGGCGCAAGGTCTTTTAAGTCAGCGGGTTGGCCACTGCTGAATAAATCGAGATTTTTCATTTTTTTGCCTTGGCCGCTGCAATTAACTCGATAAGACTTGTCATTTTATCCGGAGAGCTTGAATGGGTAAATTTATCCCATTGCTCCGGTTCCATAATTTCTTTTAAAATTTTTTCTACATCAAGAAAAGGTGTCCAGCAACGGATAATACGAGCGCATGGCAGTTTACCGGATTCCTGAAGGCAATAGGAGAATGTTATTTCATCGCCAAGTTTGGGGCACCGGATCAATTTGTCATCATGCTGCGTTTTCATTGCCGGTCAGCTTTACTGAAAAAAGAAAAGCCGTCAAGATATAAATTTCTCAACGGCCTCTCCCTTTGTTCATTCAGTTTTTTCTATGGTTTGGGGAAATCCTTGATGGCGTTCAACGCGCGGTCAATTTCATGATCCGGTAATTCGTAAGCCTGTAATTTGCCGGCAAAATAAGCATCATAGGCGGCCAGATCAACCAAACCATGACCGCTCCAGTTGAAGAGAATAGTTTTTTCCTTTCCTTCTTCTTTGGCACGCATGGCTTCATCGACAACAGCAGCCAGTACATGATTGGTTTCCGGCGCGGGAATAAAGCCTTCCGTCCGCGCCCATTTGACTCCGGCATCAAAGGTCTTTAACTGATCATAAGCTCTGGCTTCAATAATTTTTTCGTGAACCAGATGACTGACGATTGGCGCCATGCCGTGGTAGCGCAAGCCGCCCGCATGGATCGGCGCGGGGACATAATCATGACCCAGTGTGTACATGGGCAAAAGCGGCGTTTTTTGAGCCAGATCGCCAAAGTCATAGGCAAAGGGCCCCTTGGTCATAGTGGGGCAGGATGAAGGTTCGGCGCCCACTATCTTCACTTCTTTGCCATGGATTTTGTCACAGACATACGGCGCTATGATGCCTGCAAAATTACTACCGCCTCCGCAACATCCCATAACCACATCAGGATAGATACCGAGTTTCTGCATTTGTTTCTGTGCTTCCAGACCGATAATCGACTGATAAATCAACACATGATTGAGTACACTGCCCAGTGCGTAGTGGGACTTTATTTTGCTGGTAACCGCGTCTTCGATGGCTTCGCTGATCGCTACACCCAGCGAGCCGGGGGAATCGGGATATTTGGCCAGAAAATCTCTGCCGGATTGCGTCAGCGTGCTGGGACTGGGAATGCATTCTGCACCCCAGGTGTTCATCATCAGGCGACGGTAGGGTTTTTGTTCGTAGCTGATTTTAACCATGTATACACGGCACTCCAGCCCAAACATCTGTGTTGCCATGGCCAGGGCGCTACCCCACTGACCGGCGCCGGTTTCCGTAGTGATGCGTTTGGTTCCAGCAACTTTGTTGTAATAAGCCATAGGCACGGCGGCATTGGGTTTGTGGGAACCAGCCGGGCTAACACCTTCATTTTTATAATAAATTTTTACCGGACAGCCGAGCAGTTTTTCGAAGTTATAGGCACGGTAAAGAGGAGAAGGCCGCCACAATAGATATTTTTGCAGCACTTCCTCCGGAATTTTGATCCAGCGCTTGTTGGAAGCTTCATGTTCAATAATGTTCATCGGGAAAATTGCCGCCAAATCCTGGGGTGTTACCGGCTGGCCGGTTCCAGGATGCAGAGGTGGTCTCATCGGCGTGGGTAAATCCGCCATGACATTATACCACTTTTTGGGTATCTCGCGGTCCTGCAGTATTACTTTTACCTGTTCCATATTTTATCTCCTTTAAATAAAGTATTATTATCCTTAAATTAAGAAAGCCAGGGGATTGCATTCCCATGGCTTTCATTATTGTTGGCGAGTCATGGGAAGGAGCTTCCCTGCCCATGCTCTTTTATATGAGCTTATGGACAGATATTTAAAATCTGCCACCACCACCAGTTATTGTTAGAAACGCCTTTAAACATTTTCAGATCGCTTATTATTTAAGTGGAAAATTTCGTAACACAGCGAATAAATGGATGTCAAGACGAAATTTTTCAAACATGATTTCTTAACTGCAGCTCCGCAGGATGCGGATTCAGATACACCTGATCTTTGAGATACGGTTCGTTGTATTTGCGGACGTAATGGCCGATCAGGGTCACCGGCACAATGAGGGGAATGTGTCCGTCACAATAAGCATTAATCAATTCCAGTATTTCCTGCTTCTCATCGGCGGACAATTGGTCTTTAAAATATCCCATCATGTGCTGAAGAACATTGACGTGTTTGGCCGGAATCGCCTTAAGTTTGAGCGATTCCAGCAGAAGATCCTGATACTGCTTTTGGATTTCGTGTAAAGAGAATTTTTTCTGCGCAGCCACCAGTTTGCCCATGATTTGATAATGTTTTGGACTGTGCGCGAGAACCAATAATTTGTGTTTTGTGTGAAAATCAATCAGACTCTTTTTAAAATTTTGTCCAGCCAAAGCTTCCCGCCATCTTTTTAAGGTGAAGATCCTTTCAATAAAATTCTCGCGCAGACCGGGATCGTGCAACCGGCCTTCATCCTCCACGGGCAGAAGGGGAAAATGTTGCATAAATATTTTGGCAAAGATGCCCACGCCGTTTTTTACGGGCATCGACTTCTCGCTGTATATTTTTACACGCTCCATTCCGCTACTGGGCGAATCGCTTTTAAAAATGAATCCACAGAGGGTTTCCTCTTCCAGTTCGTCAACCCGTTTTTTGGCCCAACGAACCATTTGCTCAGTCCGATCTTCCCGTGTGGCCGTGACAATAAGGCGCGGGGATTCCGGCATTCCTTCCAGGCGCATGGATTTCCGGAGAATGCCCAAGCCGCATTCGACTTCCGGACAAACCGGTACATACTCGACATATTTCCCCAGCGTATCCGTGAGAAATTGGTCTAACTTGTGTCCGCCATCGTAGCGTACTTTATTACCTAATAAACAGGAACTGATGCCCAGCCTGATTTTCTCCATGTAAAATCCTTTGCCGTGCGATTTTATCTATATTAACTATCATTTATCAAAAAAATGCACCAAATATTTGATCCAGTAATCTCCGGCAAAACGGAAGATATTGATTGATTTTTGCCGTGATAATCTGATTTAATGACACTCGCTGATAGTGAGGACTCGTTGAGAACGAATGAAATGAAGTTCGAAACGTTAGCCGAACTATACCAGGCACATAGTGCCGTGGTAGAACAAGCGGAGCGAAGTTCGAAGCGCAAGTGGAATTATCCCAAGAGTGAAGCGACGTGGGGAAATGCCGCAACTGCCTTATATTTTGGGAGTAAGGATTATAAACAATGGAAAAACTTGCCTATTTTGACACATCTCATGAAATGCCGCTGGAAATTATCATGGCGGCCGGATTTACCCCTTATAAAATTTTAGGGGATGTCCACCAATCCACTGACCCTGCGGATAAATATTTATCCAGTTTTTTCTGCCCTGCCGCAAGAAGCTGGCTCACGGAGGCTCTGGCGCACTCCAAAGAATGGGGTGGAATTGTTTTCGCCCAGGGTTGCAACAATACCAACAGGCATTACGATATATGGAAGGTTCATGTAGAAACGCCTTTCCTGCACTGGTTTGGCGCTCCCCTGCTGGAAAGTGACGCGGCCAAAAAATATTACAGGGTGGAACTGCAGAGGCTGATCAGCCACCTTGAAAATCAATTTGGCATAAAAATCACACCGGAAAAACTCAGGGAGGCGATCGGCAAATCCAATGCAATAAAGAAAAAGCTCCAACAGCTTTCTGCGTTGAGATCGATTAAAGATGTTTCCAACCGAGATTATCTGGCCGTCATTATAAGATGCCTCACATCTGACGTGGATGAAGTTTCCATCTGGCTCGATTCCGAAATAACGGCCTGGAATTCAAAGCCGGCTTTTCCATCGGACAAAAAACGGTTTCTCTTGACCGGCAGCGACATCACGTATGTGGAGTGGATGGACACGCTTGACGATTGCGGAATCAGAATCATCCGTGATGATCTTTCCGTGGGAGAAAGATTTTTTGCGACGCTGATCCCCGACAAAAGCGATCCGCTTGAATCGCTCCTGGAATATTACATGAATATCCCCAAGCCGGCGACAAGGCCGCCCATTCAGAAGAGGCTGGATTATCTGTATAAGGCCCTTGGAGAAACAAAGGTTGACGGCGTTCTTTCACAAAATGTGAAATTCTGCGAGCCTTACGCCTACGATTCCGTGCCCGTCAATAATGACCTGAAAGACAAAGGCTACAAGGTCATCCATCTGGAAAGGGACTTTTCTCCCGCTGCCGACCAGCAACTCGCGAACAGACTCATGGCCTTTGTTGAAATGATGGAGGTAGGGAATAATGGCTGAAGTAAAAAATTCCGGTAACGGCGCCGAAAAAATAAAGTTGAAAACGCTGCCTCATGCGAAGGACCTGAAGTGGCCGATGCTTTGGTGGTTTACCTTGGGGTCACTATACAGCAAGCTGCCCTGGAAAAAAACGGCCTGGACATGCGCCGCTTTCCCGATTGAAATGATGTGGATCTATGATATTTTTCCCGATCATCCTGAAAATATGGCGACGGTGGCCGCCGCCCGCAAACAGTCCCAGCGCCTGATTGAACATGCCGAGAGCATGGGATTTTCCCGCGACTTGTGTTCCTACTGCAAGACCAACATCGGCGCCTACGATACCGGAATCAAAAAGACGCTCGGGGGAATCAGCAAGCCCGATATCGTGGTCTGCACCAATGCCATCTGCGATACGCACTGGAAGTGGTTCCAGATTATGGCCGACAAAATGAACGTGCCGTTTTTCATGTTTGATATTCCCAAGTGGGTGAGTGGCACCGATGAGAAAACCCTCGAAGGCAATATTGATTACGTCGTGGATCAGTTTTACGACCTGATTGCGTTTATTGAAAAACACACCGGCAAAAAAATGAATGAGAAAAGACTATACAAAGTGCTGGACAGATCGACGGAACTGTCCGACCTGTGGCGCGAAATTTTTGAACACAGAAAAGCGGTGCCGTCGCCTTACAGCGGAGCCGAAACATCCGCGTCATTTTTCCCTCTGGTGGTTCTGCCCGGCGTTCAGATCGGAATTAATTTTTTCAGAAAAATTCTGGCCGATATCAAAAGCCTCACCGCAAAGGGCGAGGGAACCATGCCCAAAGGGAACGAAAAATACCGCGTGATGTGGGAAGGCATACCTTTCTGGTACCGGATGAGGTTCATGTATGACCTTGCGCAATCCGGTGTTGTCATTGCATTCGAGCCTTACACCTATTCGTTTGCTCCCGTGAAGAAAAAGTGTCTCACCATGGAAGAGACTTTGCGCGACGTCGCCAAACTCATCATGGACACGCCATACGCCTACAACCTCGAGAGACGAATCGAGAATTTTGAAAAATGGATTGACGAATATAAACTTGACGGCGTCATTTTGCATGAGAACATGTCGTGCCGACCTTCCAGCGCCGGGATGGTCGATTTGGCGGAGGCCATCATGAGGGACAAGGGCATTCCGGTGCTGATCCTTCAGTGTGACATGAACGATCCCCGGGCTTACTCCGAAGGACAGATTAAAACCAGAGTGGAGGGCTTCATTGAACTGATGGAGGCGAATAAAAAGTAAAATGAAAATAGAACCGAAGATTTCTCTGCCTTACGATTAGACGAAGACAAACTTACAATCAGCCGGATATAAAACTTGCAATCGGACGGGAAAAGCTGACGCTGAGTGT
>JBATES010000249.1:0-2889 GCA_049664145.1 Smithella sp. | reverse complement strand
CTAAACAATTCTGGGTAATGGAAGGCACAGACTGGGGAAAGTCACATTACCTGACCGCACTGATGAGATTCTTCTCCTGCGATATTCTGGGCACAGGTAATTATTTTAAAGGGTGGCGTAACTATCTTGAAGCGCCCTTATTTTACTGCGGCTTGATTTCATTAGTTTTATTTCCTCACTTTTTGAATCTATCCGATAAAAGAAAAAAAATTATTTATTTTGCTTTTATTCTCGTCTTTGTTTTGCCTGTTATTTTCCCTTTCTTCCGTTACGCATTCTGGCTTTTTACGGGAAATTATTACCGGATATTTCCTCTTTTCGTGGCTTTAGCCATTCTTCTGATTGCACTCAAAAGCATTGATCATATTAATTCTGCATCGAAAACCAACATTAAAATAACTTTGGCAACCTTACTATTTTTGGTCTTTTTGCTTTACTATCCTTACGATAATGCAAAAATTATAGATCATCACATCAGAAATATCGTCGTATTATTTATCATTACTTATTCCGTCCTCATTTATATAATGCAGTTCAAGAGAATTAAAAATTATGTTAAAATTATATTATTATTTATTATTGCAATTGAATTAATTTGTTTCTCCGGCATCACTGTTAACAAAAGACCGGTGATGTCCCATAAAGAAACAACCATGAAGGTGGGCTACAATGATTATACCGTAAACGCTCTACATTTCATCAAGTCTGCAGATAAATCATTTTTCAGAATCAGTAAGGACTATTCTTCCGGAACAGCGATGCACAAAAGCATAAACGATGCCGCTGCTCAGGATTTTTATGGAACGCCCTCCTATCATAGTTTTAATCAAATCAATTATGTAAATTTTCTCAAGGAAATGAATATTATGGAGCTGACAAAAGAACAGCAAACCCGATGGAACAGGGGACTGGTCGGTTGGCCATTATTGCATAGTTTTGCCAGCGTAAAATATGCTTTAACCAAGGATCAATCTTCCAACCTGTTACATTTCGGTTACTATCCGATTGCTTCATTCGGAGACGTCCAAATATTACAAAATAAATTTGCATTACCTTTGGGCTTCACATACGAAAGATATATTTCTTTGAAAGACTTTCAAAACTTGTCACAAGACCAGAAAATACTTGTTTTATATAAAGCCGCCGTCATCGATGACCTTGTTGATGAAAATATCAAAAAGCTGACGAAATTGGATATCAAAGAGATACCGGCAGATTTTTCATTAAAGGACTATGCACAAGACATAGAACTCATAAAAAAAGATTCGCTCGTCATCAGCAGGCATGGGCAGAATACCATTAAAGGACAAATAAATTCCGCTAAAGACAAAATATTATTTTTTTCAATTCCCTTTGACAAAGGATGGAAAATAAAAGTTGACGGTGAAATCGCTAACACCATGATGGTCAACATTGGTTTTATAGGAGTCCCGATTAAAAAAGGTTTTCATCAAATAGAGCTGTCTTTCACTCCTTTATATTATTACACCGCAGCTTACCTGTCGTTGATTTCCTTCTTTTTATTTATATGTCTGATCACTTTTAAGAATTTAAAATACAGAAAAGGTTGATCGATGAGACCATCCTTAAACAAAAAGTGTTGACGATGCACGATTTGTAAGTCAACTTCAAGCTAGAGAGTGCTATGACACAAAAAAAACTACACCTATTCTTTTTTTCTTTGGCATTGTCAGTCTGCCTGCTGATTCCTGCATTAATGGTGGAAACAGGCATATCCGCAGAGAAAGTACAACAGAAATCGGACCATTTTAATGGCCTCCGGTATTTCAATCCCGTTGTTCCTGAAACGCCGGAGGCATCGGGCCAAACATCAAAGCGCGGCCCTACGTGGTGGATTTGGAACTGGATTCTGCGCAATGATTGGCCCCAATGGCCTGAAGTTAAGGATGTTCCGCCTGGACCACGCCCCGTGGAACGTGTCCAGAAAGGCGAGATGAGCGTGACGCCCATCGGTCATGCCACTTTCCTTATTCAAATGGACGGTCTGAACATTCTCACCGATCCAATTTGGTCGAACCGTCCCAGCCCGATATCATGGGCGGGTCCAAAAAGACACATTAAACCAGGCATCCTGTTTGAAGATCTGCCCCCGATTGATGTCGTGCTGATATCCCACAATCATTATGATCATCTAGATCTTCCCACACTGAAGCGTCTCGCGGGAAAGGGAAGTCCGCGCTCCATCGTGCCCCTTGGCGATCTCAACCTCATCAAGGGCGCAGGCATATCCGCTGTAGATGAGCTTGATTGGTGGCAGTCGGTCCGTGTGTCTCCCGACGTAACGATAACCCTGGTTCCCGCGCAGCACTTTTCTATGCGCACACTGGGGAATCGCAATAAAACCCTCTGGGGAGGTTTTGTCATCTCTGGACCCTCGGGTAATGTTTTCTATTCCGGCGATACGGGTTACGGCCCCCATTTTCAAGAAATCGCCCGCCGTTTTTCACCAATCCGGGTGGCGTTGCTTCCTATCGCGCCCTTCCGACCGCAAAAGATAAATGATACTGCACCAGCGCATCGCTCCATTGTTCACATGGGTCCTGTGGAGGCCGTCCAGGCGCATATGGATCTGGGCTTGCCGTTCACCATCGCCGCCCACTTCCAGGCATTTAGGCTGGGCATGGAGGGGTTTGATGATCCGGCGAATGTTCTGGTCTCGGCATTGGCTCAGAATAATCTGAAGCCCGACAACTTTGTCGTGCCTGTGCTTGGTCAAGCTATTATCATGCCTCCCCTGCAGGATGTTTCACCGGCAATCATGTCTGCTGAAAAACCGATTGCTGTTTCCCCGCCTCAACCGCTTGAAGTTCAAAAAGAGCCGACGCCTGCAACAGAAACCGGCGCAGCTTTAGTAACCTGAGTCTGCTC
>JBATES010000248.1:0-4948 GCA_049664145.1 Smithella sp. | reverse complement strand
CCCTTCGGACAGGCAATCAGAATTTTACTTTTTTCTTTCCACCAGGACATGGTTTCTTCTAGCACACCGGAAAGTTTTTGATAAGCAATATCCTTTGTAATATTTGAGTCTCATTAAAAAAATATGGGAACTTTTTGCCCGCTTCTTTTGTCTAATTTTCAAAATCGATACCAAATGATTTAATCTAAAGGAGGTTTATTATGAAGAAGATTCAGGGGAAATTGATAGTAATCTTATCGGTATTATTCATTTTTTCAGCAACAGATGTGCTGGCTCAACCGATAGAATCTGAGGACAGGACTCTGTCGCCTTATTTTTTCGTCAACAGCAAGGATCCGGCGACGGACAGGATGCCGCTGAAATCCACAGCGGCATCCGTGCATATTTCCGGCGTTATTGCGGACGTTCTGGTTACACAGATCTATAAGAATGAAGGGAAGAAACCTACAGAAGCCGTTTACGTTTTTCCCGCTTCGACACGGGCCGCCGTTTACGGCATGAAAATGACCATCGGCAAAAGGGTGATTGAGGCCAAAATCAAAAAGCGCGATGAAGCAAGAAAGGAATACGAACAGGCGCGTGACGCGGGCAAAAACGCTTCGCTGCTGGAGCAACAGCGTCCCAATGTTTTTCAAATGAATGTTGCCAACATCATGCCGGGAGATGAAATCAGGGTTGAACTCCAATACACGGAACTGCTGGTTCCAACAGATAAAATCTATGAATTTATTTATCCCGCCATTGTGGGGCCGCGTTATTCGAACCAAAAGGCTGCTGGGTCTGCTCCTGCTGAACGCTGGCTGGAAAATCCGTATCTGCGTCAGGGTGAATTATCCAAAACAACCTTTGATGTTCAGGTAGTGATTCATGCCGGTCTGCCGATTAAAGACCTGAACAGTTCTTCCCATAAAATCAATGCGGTTTACGAGAACGCTGAGCGCGTCAGCGTGTCGCTGAACAAATCCGAAAAACACGGCGGCAATCGTGATTACCTCCTGCATTATAGACTGGACGGTGACAAAATTCAGACAGGCCTGCTTCTTTCGTCCGACGGCAAAGAAAATTTCTTTGTCCTGATGTTGCAGCCTCCCAAAAGGGTCACCAAAGCCGAAATACCCGGTCGTGAATATATTTTTATCGTTGATATTTCCGGATCGATGCACGGCTTTCCGCTGGATATTTCCAAAAAACTGCTGTCCAATCTGATCGGCAATCTGCGTCCGACAGATAAATTCAATGTCCTGCTTTTTTCCGGAGGTTCGACTCTGATGGCGGAGAAATCCCTGCCGGCTACACTGGAAAATGTCTATAAGGCCATCAATGTTATTGAACATCAAACCGGCGGAGGCGGCACGGAACTGCTGCCGGCGCTTAAGCGTGCTCTTTCACTCAAAAAGGAAAAGAACTTTTCCCGAACGGTCGTGATTGTCACTGACGGTTATGTATCCGTGGAAGAAGCGGCGTTTGATTTGATTCGCCGTAATCTGGGTGAGGCTAATATGTTTGCGTTCGGGATCGGCTCCAGTGTCAATCGCCACATCATTGAAGGGATGGCGCACGTCGGTTCGGGTGAGCCTTTCATTGTCACCAAACCGGATGTGGCGCAGATTCAGGCGGAAAAATTCCGTAAACTGATTCAATCGCCCGTATTGACTCAAGTGAGAGTGACGTTTGATGGATTTAAAGCATCTGATGTGGAGCCGCCAGCCATTCCTGATGTTTTGTCTGACAGGCCGGTTCTGGTTTTTGGCAAATGGCGTGGTGAGCGGAAGGGGATAATAAAATTAACAGGCGTTTCCGGAAACGGTCGTTATTCGCAGAAATTGAATGTTGCAGATTATCAGCCTGCGAAAAATAACGAAGCGCTGAAATATCTCTGGGCGCGTCATCGCATCACCATCTTGTCCGATTACAACAAACTGCGCAATGACGACAAACGCGTGAAGGAAGTCACGGATCTGGGTCTGAAATATAATCTCCTGACCGCTTATACATCATTTGTGGCTATTGATAATGAAGTGCGCAATGTGAATGGCAAGTGGACAACCGTTCAGCAACGCTTGCCTCTGCCGGAAGGCGTTTCTGATTACGCGGTTGGAGGCAACACCCATTACGCGGGTGCCCCGGCCGTCTATAAAAGCATGGGCATGAGAGCCAGGGAAGATAAAATCACCGTGCAGGAGGTTCAATCTTCTCAAAAAAAAGACCAAGGCCTTAATATTAAATGCGTTGTCTCTGTTGTGGGTGGAGGTTTGACAAAAAATGGAATTCTGAAAATTGCGCAGGCGCATCAGAGTGAACTGGAAAAATGCTTTACCGGTAAAAATATTTCCGGGTCAGTCAAAATCAATTTGACAATCAACGCCGACGGCACTGTCAAGAAAGTGGACATAGCGACCGGTGATTTGAAGGATGCCGGATCGCGTCAGTGCCTGATCGACCGGGTAAATAAATGGCGTTTTCCGGGGACATCCAACGCTCGTGAAATAAAAGTAATAATAGTTTTCATGATTTAGTCATGGCGGTTTTCGATCGATAAGAACTTCCTTTTAGTTGGGCGGAGTCTCAGAAATGCACTCTTTTGTGTGTCAAGAAGAATATGGGCACAATATATACAGGGCGTAATTGAAATGACCGACTTGGCGATGCCTCGATGGAAACGCATATTTCCTTGACATACGAAACCTCGTTTCCTATACTACAATCAAATCAAATGCTTGTTATAAAACAGGAATTTCTATGGAAATTTTTGAGAAAATATATTTCGATTTTTTTTCCATCGGTGCCCTGATTCCTACCTTATTTCATCTGGTTATAACGATATTTCTTTTGAGTATTCCCAACAAATCCAGGGCGACGCTTCATTTGGGCATTGCTTCTTTTCTAATCACGCTATTTAATTTTGCCTATTTTTTTTCCGCAAGCGTTTATCATCCCTTTGGCGCTTATCACCGGTGGCTGACCGTGGGTGTCATCTTGCTGGGCGAGGCCCATTACAGTCTGTTTCTTTTAAACTATCCGGAGAATGCCAATCCCAAAACAGAAAAAAAACTTTTTTTCTTTCAGTATGTTTTATCTATTATTGTTACGGGCGTATTCGGTTATGTGACGCTTCATGCTCAAAAAGTGTATCATTTTGACGGCCATTACTGGGATTTTTCAGCCGATAAGATCAGTGAAATAATTGGGATTATCATATTTTTGTATATTGTTATATTCGCCTTTATTTTCATCTACAAGGTCATCACGGTAAAGGGATGGGCGCGACTGGTCATCCTGATTATGAGTCTGGCATATTTTGCCGGAACGATAATTCCGTCGGTCACTAATGTTTTAAGCCGGGAGGGACTGTTAGACCGCGAAGTTTTTCAGATATCATGGGCGCTCATGAATATTTTCGGATTTTTCCTGCTCGCCATGATGTATATCAATAATACCCGTGATAAAACAACCTTGATAACGAAAATCATCGGTATCAGCATGGTCACCTTTCTGGTGATGCTACAAGGCATCAGCTATTTCTTTCTGACGGACAAGGAACTTGCCTATGATGAGATTCACCGGCAGCAGATCTATCGGGTGATTTCAGCCTCCGGATATAAACCGCCTGATCTTTTATATGTAATGTCTTATCACACGGATTCGGACGTAATGGGTGTACCCGGGGAAGGTCAAATCGAAGGCGTCGATGCCAATCTGATTAAAACAAATTTTCAGAATACATTTTTTGCTGAAAGAATAATTGAAAACACCGATATGAATGCGTTACGCCAATTTCTCAAGATAGCGGAGCAGAAATACAGCCATCTGAAAGGCTATACGCAATCGCTGGATCACTATATTGCAAGCCACAGCGTTATCGGCAATGACAGGAGTGAACTTCGAGCATATCTCAAGAAAATTGAGTTCTACGTATCCTACTATAATAGGAAGATCCAGCGGCTCCCGAATGAAAATTTTCGGTCTGAGTTAGCGACATTATTGACATCTGCCGACCCTTCCATGGATTATTTCAAAAAAGTCACCATGAATTATCTTGCTTCGAGCACATCTGACGGAAGCGCCCTGAAGCAGGAAGTCCTGCAATATTTTCAGCTCCTGCATCCATCGGGACAAAGATTTTACAGGAAACTTCGACAGGAAGGGGATAACGCGGTTTCTTTTATGCAACACGAACCGTCGCAGAACATTATATATGAAGTGGGGTTTGACTATACAAAATACCGGCAATATATTCATCCTGCTGCCACGAAATTAATCCTGATGCTCGTAGGATTGCTGATATTCATATTGATCGGCTTCCGACTCTTTTTTCTCGGCACGTTACTCAATCCGCTGGGAAGACTCCTTGAAGGTGTCCGCCAGGTTTACACGGGCAATCTGAATGTGGAAGTGCCCAGCCGGGGAGGTGATGAATTTGGTCATCTTACGGGGGCTTTCAACACGATGGTGAATGCGATTCGGAAATCAAATCATGAATTAAATAATATACAGCTTTATCTGAAAAATATTTTTAATTCCATGCCGTCTATTCTTATCGGTGTTGATCCGGACGGGAAGGTTACGCAATGGAATATGGAAGCTGCAAAAGTGACTAAATTAACTGAAAACGATGCTCATGGTCAGCGCATTGAAGAACTTCTGCCGCAGTTTTCCATTCATCTTCAGAACATCGGGAAAGCCATCAAGGAAAAAACTCCCCAGAAGATCGAAAAAGTGAATTATACCGTCAAAGGTGAAACGCGATTATATGATATTGCCGTATATCCGCTTATTGCCAACGGAATCCAAGGGGCGGTTATACGTGTGGATGATATCACGTCGCGCGTACGATTTGAAGAGATGATGATTCAATCGGAAAAGATGGCATCTGTTGGCGGCCTCGCGGCGGGCATGGCTCATGAAATCAATAACCCCATCAGTGGCATCATGATGGCCTCTCAGAATA
>JBATES010000247.1:0-11084 GCA_049664145.1 Smithella sp. | reverse complement strand
CTTTCCCTGAATATTACCAATGATATTCATCACCTGGGCTTCATTGGGGCCTTCCCGCCTTTTATCGATAATGGCCAGGGACGCCCCCAGGCGCTTCCCGAAAGCGCGGGCTCTTTCCACGCCGCCGGTATCCGGCGACACAACCACCGTATCTTCGCGATAATTTCTTTTCATGTAGTCGATCAAAACCGGCGTGGCAAAGAGGTTGTCCACGGGGATGTTGAAGAAACCCTGAATCTGACCGGCATGCAGGTCCATGGACAACAGACGCTGGGCGCCCGCCGACGTGATCAGATCAGCCACTAATTTCGCAGAAATGGGTGAGCGGGGAGCGACTTTCCGATCCTGCCTGGCATATCCATAATAGGGAACCACGGCCGTAATACGGTCTGCCGAGGCCCTTTTCATGGCATCGATCATAATGAGCAATTCCATTAAGGTGATATTCACCGGCGGACAGGTGGACTGAATGATGAACACATCCATGCCCCGCACATTTTCGTTAATCTCAACGCGTGTTTCACCGTCGCTGAAGGTGGTCACATTGGCTTTTCCCAATGGCACACCCAGTTTATCACAGATTTTCTGCGCGAGCGGCATATTGGCATTTCCGGAAAAAACCCTAATTCTTTCTAACATTTAACAATTCTCCACGATCTTTTCTGGCTGGGGCGGGAGGATTCGAACCTCCGAGTGCAGGAACCAAAATCCTGTGTCTTACCGCTTGACGACGCCCCAATAAAAAATTCAATGCAGGGCTCAGTGGTCTATCTTAAGTGGAAGGTTTAATCATTACAGAGAGTTGGCCAGAAAGAACTGATATTGAGCAGAAACTTCTTTCTCTATAATTTTCAGGGCTTTTTTTGCCTCTTCACCGTTCCTAAATATACCAAAGACAGTGGGACCGCTACCCGACATCAATGCGCCAAGCGCACCGTGCCTGAGCAACATTTGCTTGAGATCAGCCAGCTCCGGATGCATTTTCAGTGAAACTGACTCCAAGTCATTATGCAATCCGCAAACCATGTCGCCCAGATCCAAAAATCGCGGAATGCTATAATTATTTTTGCCCCTTGTCAATCTTAAATTGAGGTTTTCATAAATCATTTTTGTGGAGAGGTCAAAAGGCGGTTTGATGAGAAGAATATCCAGTTGCGGCAGGTGACGCAAATGCTTGAGCCGATCACCGATACCAGATGCTAAAGCCGCGTTTCCAAAGATAAAAAAAGGAACATCTGCTCCTATTTTTGCCCCGATTTTTAAAAGTTCGATCTTTTTCAGGCCCAGGGAACAAATTTTATTGAGAGCCATTATTGTGGTGGCGGCATCGGAACTTCCACCACCCAGACCAGCGGTCATCGGAATTTTTTTATGCAGCGTGATTTCCATCCCCGACCGATAGTCACAGTAATCAAAAACAGCCTTTGCCGCGTGGACAATCAGATTATTTTCATTCGTCGGCAAATCCGTACCCGGACAATGCAAAACGATGCCCTGCGGACGGGGAGAGAAAATCAACTCATCGTGTAGAGATATTTTCTGCATCAATGAGAAAATATCGTGATAACCGTCCGCGCGTTTTCGTAAGACATGCAAAAAAATATTTATTTTCGCCGGCGCGATCCAGTGCATTTTACGCCTTTTCTTTAACGTACCGCATTTTCAATTCGTAAAGAATGCCCTGGAGCAATTCACTTTCATTTTTATCGAGATTACCTTTTGTTTTTTCATGGAGCAGATCCAGTATGTCAATAGTCTGCTTCGCCGCCGGAAGATTTTTTTGCGGCTTGCCGCCTTCGGTTTCGGGAAAATCTCCGAAATGAAAAAGGGCGGACGTGCTGAGCGACAAAATAAAATTGGTAAAATTCACCGAAGGATAATTCATCTCTTTGTCGGGGGCTGGTTGTGAACTTTCCTTCGACTCCTGCTGCTCATCGCCTGCCGCAGGCGCGGCGGCCTCCGGCGGTTTCTCTTCCGCGGATTCTCCGAAATAACGTTTGTCTTTGACAACGAAACCGGAATCTTTTTTCTTTTCTTCCATTGATTATCTCCTCCAATATTACTTCTTGCTGATTTTAATTTCTCCTCTGGAAACATCGACGGCCATGTTATCGCCTTCCACGAATTTACCTGCCAGAATTTCCATTGCCAGCGGATCGAGAATAAGCTTCTGCAGCGAACGTTTGAGCGGCCGCGCGCCGTAAACCGGGCTGTAGCCCTGTTCCGCGATAAAGTCTTTGGCTTTTTTCGTCAACTCCACGCTCATCTTGCGTTCTTTGAGTCGTTTGTCAATCAATCCCATTTGAATCTCGACGATCCTGTAAATATCTTCCAGCTTCAGGGCCGCGAACATAATGATATCGTCGATGCGATTCAGAAATTCCGGCTTGAAGGTTGCCCGCAGCGCTTCCATCGAACGATGCTTCTTTTCATCATCGGAAATGGAAGGATCCTGAATCCACTGACTGCCCACGTTGGACGTCATGATGACAACGGTATTCTTAAAATCAACCGTGCGTCCATGTCCGTCGGTCAGACGGCCGTCATCCAGGATCTGCAACAGAATATTGAACACATCCGGATGCGCTTTTTCAATTTCATCGAAGAGCAAAACGCTGTAAGGTTTGCGACGCACCGCTTCGGTGAGGTAACCGCCCTCATCATAACCGACATAACCGGGCGGAGCGCCGATCAGACGGGCCACCGCGTGCTTCTCCATATATTCCGACATGTCAATACGAATCATCGCCTGCTCATTGTCAAACATGAATTCCGCCAGGGCTCTGGCCAGTTCCGTTTTGCCCACGCCGGTCGGTCCCAGGAAAATAAAAGAACCGATGGGACGATTCGGATCCTGCAGGCCGGAGCGCGCGCGGCGCAAAGCGGCGGACACGGCGCCAATGCCTTCGTCCTGACCGATGACGCGCATCTTGAGACGCTCTTCCATGTGAATCAGCTTCTGCACATCGCTTTCCATCATTCTGGCCAGCGGAATGCCCGTCCAGTTGGCAACAACCTCGGCCACGTCTTCCGCATCCACCTCTTCCTTGATCATCTGATCATCTTTCTGAACGTCATCCAGTTTTTTCTGCGCCGCCTGAAGCTCTTTATCCAAAGCAACCAGTTTGCCGTAACGGATTTCCGCCACTTTCTCGAGATTGCCTTCGCGCTCGGCATTCACCTC
This sequence comes from Smithella sp., assembly GCA_049664145.1. Lineage (GTDB taxonomy): Bacteria > Desulfobacterota > Syntrophia > Syntrophales > Smithellaceae > Smithella. Next base: position 7,900 of record JBATES010000247.1, on the reverse strand, counting down.
TTCCAGTTTTAAGTCTTCCATTTTCTTTTTGATGTCCTGGATTTTGTTGTTGATGTCTTTCCCGGTCGTCCAGCGCACCTTCATCTGATCGCCCTTCGCTTTCAATTCGGCAAGTTCCTTTTCAATCTTGTCGCGCCGTTCCTTTGTCGCTTTATCCGTCTCTTTTTTCAAAGACTGTTTTTCTATTTCCAGCTGAATGATTTTGCGGTCGATGGCGTCAATCTCTGAAGGCTTGCTGTCCAGTTCGATTTTCAAACGGGATGCCGCCTCGTCAATCAGATCCACCGCCTTGTCCGGCAGGAAACGATCCGTGATGTAACGGTGCGAAAGCGTCGCCGCGGCTACGATTGCCGAATCCTTGATGCCCACCCGGTGATGGACCGCGTAACGTTCCTTCAAACCGCGCAGAATGGCAATCGTGTCTTCCACCGTCGGTTCCTTGACCAGCACCGGCTGAAACCTACGTTCCAGAGCGGCATCTTTTTCAATGTATTTGCGGTATTCATTGAGCGTTGTCGCGCCCACGCAACGAAGCTCGCCGCGCGCCAGAGCGGGCTTGAGCATGTTGGAAGCATCCATCGAACCTTCCGCGGCGCCCGCGCCGACCATCGTATGAATTTCATCGATGAAAAGAATGATCTCACCTTCGGCGCTGATCACTTCCTTGAGCACGGCCTTCAGGCGTTCCTCGAATTCGCCGCGGTATTTCGCGCCAGCCACCAGAGCGCCGATATCCAGTCCGATGACTCTTTTGTTCTTCAGGCTTTCCGGCACATCACCGTTGACGATGCGCTGCGCCAATCCTTCCACAATCGCCGTCTTGCCGACCCCCGGTTCCCCGATGAGCACTGGATTGTTCTTGGTGCGCCGGGAAAGCACCTGCATGATGCGGCGAATTTCCTCATCACGGCCGATCACCGGATCAAACTTGCTCTTTTTAGCCAGCTCGTTGAAATCGCGGGCATAGCGCTCCAAAGCCTGATATTTTCCTTCCGGATTCGGATCCGTCACGCGCTGGTTGCCGCGGATATCCTTCAGAACCTTGAAAATATTATCTTTGGTGATACCCGCCTGACGCAGGATTTTACCGGCCTGCCCTTCTTTTTCTTCCGCGATCGCAATCATCACGTGCTCGGCGCTCACATACTCATCTTTGAGCTGCGCCGCTTCTGTCATGGCTTTGTCCAGTATTTTGTTGAGCCTGCTGCCCAGATAAATTTCTCCTGCGCCCACACCCTGAACGCTCGGCAGCTTCCTCAGATAACTGTCCAGTTCTTTTTCAATCTTCTGCGGTGAAGCATTGAGCTTACTGGTAATGGCGCTGACAATGCTGTCATCCTGCCGTAAAAAACACACCAGAAGATGTTCCGGTTCGATGGCCTGATGCCCCAGCGAACCGGCCAGCGACTGAGTTTCCTGCAGGGCTTCCTGAACTTTCAACGTAAATTTGTCAAAACGCATGTTTTATATTTCCTTTACTCCACTGGTTTTTCAATAGTCACAAAAAGTTTACCGTTTTTAAAAACGGTCACGTTACCGGACGATTCGGAAACCACGATGGCCACGGCTTTCGTCACGCTGGTGATTCCCGCTGCGGCAATGTGGCGACTGCCCAGACCGGGAGGAAAATCGCGGCTGTCGAGCGCGGCGCTAAGATGCCTGCCCGCGGTCACCAGCACGCCGTTTTCCTTGATAATAAACGCTCCATCAATCGCGGAGAACTCCTTGATAGTTTCCTCAAGTTCCGGATTCAGAATATTGAGCTGCTCTTCTGAATACCCGGAAAAAGGATTAATAATCATCTGCCGGGAAAGCTGCATGACCTTCTCGTCATCACCCAGCACAAAGATTGTTCCCACCTTCCGGCTTTCCCTGCCCTGCGCGGCCAGTTCGCAGGCGATGTTGAGAACCGCATTAAACACCTCCGGCCGGACACTCTCGATGACATCATTAATAAAATCAGACGTCAGAATCTCAAACTCCCTACCCACATCAATCACAAAGATACTGTCGGCATAACCGAACCTCGGCACACCACTCAAACAGACCACCTTATCGCCCCTTTTCAGGATGCCCAGAACGATGCCCTGAGCGATCGCGATTTTTATTTTTCCCACGCGGGTCAGGTTGACATTCGGAATGTATAAGATTTTTGCGTTCTTTTTGAAGTCATCGGACAACTTTTCATTTTCGCGGGCAACAAGAATCAGGTTGATGTCTTTTTTGATTTCATCGGCAATCAGCGTGGGATCATTAACGACATCGACACACACCATCAAAGAGTTCGCATTGATTTCATGCGCAATCTTAAAGGCATGCTCAATCATGATTTTATTGACTGTTCTCATAAATTCACCTTATCATTTATTTTTAATAGAATAAGCACAAATATCCCCTCTGTCAAGGTTTGATAAAAAAGTCCCACGTCATTTCTCTCCTGGGATAATTTCCAATATCCTTTGGCTCTTGGATAATTCGACTTACAAACTTTAATACGCTGAGCTTTTAAAATTCGAGTCTCATTAAAAGACTTGACCATAAATTTATAGTTGGTTAGAATTCAAAAATTAGAATTAAAGGAGATGAGCACGTTGGAATTTCCAGAGGTAACCAGTTCTCTTAATTTATATATCGCGGAAATCAATCGTTTCCCTCTCTTAACACCTGAGGAAGAATTCAAGTATGCCATGCGTCTGAAAAAGGACAACGATGTGGCCGCTGCTGAAAAACTGATTGTTTCCAACCTGCGTTTTGTCGTTAAGATTGCCCATGAATATCGCAATTACGGCTTCAAACTGGCCGATTTGATCCAGGAAGGCAACGTCGGTCTCATTCACGCCGTAAAGAAATTCGATCCGGAGAGAGGCTACCGGCTGATCTCATATGCCGTCTGGTGGATTCGCGCCTACATCCAGAACTATCTCATCCGTTCCTGGAGCATCGTCAAAATCGGCACCACCCAGGCGCAGCGCAAGCTGTTTTTCAAGTTAAGTCAGACGAAAAAAGAGCTGGAGACACTTTCCCGGAAGAACCCGGAATTCAGCGAAATCGCCTCTTCGCTGGGCGTCAAGGATACCGAAGTGGCGGAAATGGATCTGCGCATGGGCTCCCGCGACGTTTCCCTTAACGAAATCATCAATGACGACAGCAATAATTCGCACATGGATTTTCTGACCTATGAGGGTGACAATCAGGAGGCATCTCTGATTAAAAGCGAAGAAAAAAGTCTCGTCCAGCGTAATATCGCCGGGGCGCTGGCCCACCTCAACGAAAGAGAAACTTATATTATACTCAACCGCGTCATGGCTGACGATCCCCAGACGCTTCAGGAAATCGGTGAAAAATACAACATCTCGCGGGAAAGAGCCCGTCAGATCGAAAAGCAGGCCCTCAAGAAAATACAGCTGGCGCTGCCCTATTTCAAACCGGAAGAATAGAAAAGGGGCAGGCTCACGAATGAACCTGCCCCTTTTTAGCACACATGAATTAATTGCTTAAAAGTGGAAATTCAAACCAACGGTGATCATGCTGGTCGTGTAATCTATTTCATTGTCATAAGCAAAGTCCGCGCTGGTTGAAAAATAACGGTACGTAAGATCAGCGGACAAACTTTCATTAATGTCAAAATTAACACCCGCCAAAACCTGCCAGGCAAAAGCCGTATCCCGGTCATTATTGAGATCTGTATTCGTATTGTATGTGTTTACCGCCTCGCCGTTAAAATCAACATGCGACAGACCTACGCCACCGCCCAGATACGGATGAATTCTGCCATCCGGGTATTTAGCGATCAAATTGAACAGCAGGTTATAGAAATGAACATCGGCATCCACATCGACTTCATACGTTCTATATTTTTCCCAGGCATGTGAATCCACTTCGGGATCAAAATATAATCCTTCGGCTTCCACAGCGAGAAATCGGGCAAAGGGAAGCGTGTAACCCAGTTTGATTCCAAGCGTCCATTTATCATCGACATCAAGATCGAAATCATAATCATCGACCGCGAATTCCAGATCCGATCCCACGGTGAAACCTCCCGAGAGACCGAAATAAAAAGGAACGGTTTTCTCGGCAAAAGCGTTGCCGCTCAGCATCAACAAAACTGAAAAAATGCATATGGCTGAATTGATAATTTTTTTCATGTCATCCTCCGGTCAACTTATTTCAATAAACTTCAATCTGATCTCACAATAGGAAACGGATTGCCTATTTTTTCAGCATCGTTTGAAAAACCGCCACGATTCGCCGGTTCTGCTGTCTTCCTTCCGCCGTATCGTTGCCGGCGATCGGCTTCTCCGAACCGACACCGATGGCTGAGATGCGGGAAGACTCAATGCCGAAATTCTCAATCAGGTATGCCCTGACGCTTTCGGCCCGATCCCGTGAAAGACGCATATTGTCATCCGGGTCGCCGACGTTATCCGTGTGACCCACGATCGTCACGGTCGCATCGGGGTGTTTTTTCAGGAAAACAGCCGCGGTCTTCAGTTCTTCGTAATATTTCGGTTTGATGTCTGATTTAGCGGTATCAAATTCCACCTTCAGCGCAACTGAATAGGGCGTGAAAGCACAACCATCCTGCTGCACGGCTGTATCGGCCGGGGTTCCCGGGCATTTGTCGATGTCATCGGCCACACCGTCCCCGTCGGAATCCGTGGGACAGCCTTCCTGATTCACGCTCACGTTCGCAGGGGTTCCGGGGCACCGGTCACGGTTGTCGGTCACACCGTCACGATCAGAATCAGCCACGCAACCTTTTCTGTCCACCACAACGCCGTATGCCGTACCGGGACATTTGTCGGCGTCATCCAGAACGCCGTCTCCGTCAGCGTCGCCGATTTCCTCAACCGGCAAAGGTTTGGCAACCCGTTTGGCTCCTGCGCCGCCTATTTGATAACTGATGCCCAGGGTGGCCATCAGGTCATTGTGCACGCTGTGAGGATTGTCGCCATATTCGTCATCATCACCCAGCGGCAGAACGTGGCGGACATCGGCCCGGAGGGCCAGATTGTCTGTTACGAAATACTTGACGCCGGCGCCGTAGTCAACGGCAAATTTGCTGGGGACGATTTCATCGTCACCCGAGGAATAATGGGTTCCACCGATTCCGACCGCCAGAAACGGCACGAAATTGCTCCGGGGATTGAAATGGTAGATGCCTTCGAGAGCGGTGACATAAACCCTGTTGGTATCATCCGTCCTGTCATCTTCGTACTCTGACGGCACCCAGTTCCAGAAAAATTCCGCCCCGATATTCTCCGTGAAATTATAGCCTGCGCGCCATCCGAGGGTATAATTGTCTTTGTAATCCTGATTGCCTTCAAACAAATAACCGCCGGCAGACACGCCCAGTGTAAGAGCGCCTTTCCTCACCTCAGCGTGAACCACTGAAAATGAAACAAGCAAAAAGATAAAGGCCGCGACAATGCTTAATTTCTTCATAAAACTTTCTCCTTAATTTTTGTCATTGAGAAAAAAGGGACGGTTCTATTTAATAAGCTGTCCCCATATCATTTCAATATTTATATTGAATTGTTAAATATATATCAAAATTAAATAACCGGTTCAAGCATTTATTCAAAATCCGGGTTTTGGGGTGTATATTCAGGCACGATTTCGTGCAGCTTCATTTTGATGCTCATCGCGTCATAACGACCGGCCGACTCTTTGAGCTCTTCTATTTTATCGTAAAGTTTTTTCCTGGCGTCCTGCGGATCTTTGATGCCATCAAAAAAATCATTGGAACGCAAAACCATAACCTTCCTGTGAACAGTGGGCTGGATATCTTCACCCACCGTAATCAGCTCCTCATAAAGTTTTTCACCTTCGCGCAAACCGGTATAAACAACCTTGATGTCCACATCCGGTTCCTTGCCCGAAAGGCGTATCAGGTCGCGCGCCATATCGGCGATCTTCACCGGTGTGCCCATCCGCAAAATAAAAATCTCTTTGCTGTTTCCCATGGTACCCGCCTGCAGGATCATCTGCGCCGCCTCCGGTATCGTCATGAAAAAACGTTTGACCTCCGGATGTGTCACCGTCACCGGCCCGCCCATTTCAATCTGGCGGCGGAAGAGAGGAATGACCGACCCGGAAGACCCCACCACATTACCAAACCGCACGGCCATAAACCGTGTGCCGTTTCCCTGCTGGCATTGCATAACCAGTTCCGCCACCCTCTTGCTCGCCCCCATCACATTCGTCGGACGAACGGCCTTATCGGTGGAAACCAGAACAAATCGGTCAACCTTATATTGCACAGCCTTTTCCATCACCACCATGCTGCCCATAATATTATTGAAGACCGCCTGCCACGGATTTCTCTCCAGCATCGGCACGTGCTTGTACGCCGCCGCGTGAAACACGACGGCCGGCCTGTATGTTTGAAACACGTTATCCATAAACGCTTCATCCTGCACCTGTCCCAGGATAGTTTCATAATGATGGAAGTCATGTTCGTTCTGCAGCTCCATCTGAATCTGAAAAAGATTAAATTCACTGGAATCCAGAAGAATGATTTTGCCCGGCTGATATTTGATGACCTGCCGGCAAAGCTCCGCACCGATGGAACCGCCGCATCCGGTTATCATAATCGTTTTACTGTTGAGATAATTGCGTATGTCATTGACATTCAGCTGAACCGGCGATCGCCCCAGCAAATCCTCATAGCTGATGTCCCGCAGCAACTTGACACTGACCCGGCCGTCAATCAATTCGCCGATGCCGGGCAGTATCTTATAAGGGACATTGCAATGCTGACAGGCCTCCACAATATGCCGGATCTGCTCACCCGTCGCGGAAGGAACGGTGATCAGGATTTGTTCGACACTTTCCTTCAGCAGAATTTTAGGCAGGCGTTCCACAGTACCCAGCACCTTCACGCCATGAATGGTCATTCCCTGTTTTGCCGGATCATCATCAACAAAGCCGACGACATCATAATTCAAACGGTAGTTATCCCTGATTTCCCGCAGCATTTTTTCGCCCGCGTCACCGGCTCCGATAATCAATATTTTTTTCACAGGAGAATCCGGTGAAAAATAATCTGTCGTCATCTGGTTGGCACGCATGGCGTAGAAGCTGCGGATAGCAAGGCGCGTTCCACCCGTAAAAAACAAAGTCAGAAAACCGTCCAGAATAAACACGGCACGGGAATAGCCTTCAAACCGGTCAACGACCAGGATAATCATCACAACCATGCCGGTGGATAAAAAGCAGGCCTGAACCAGCAACCAGAAATCTTTCAGACTGGTGTAACGCCACATGCCCTTGTACAGACCCAGCGCATAAAAGATTGCAAATTTCAACGGAATCACCCACGGAAGCAGCCGGAACGGATGGACAACGTCAATATTGGCAAAAGAGAATTCAAAACGCAGCCAGTAAGACAGACAAAGCGCGATGATAAAAGAGGCAATATCTATCGCGATCATCACATAGAATTTAGGATTTATAAATTGTGGATTCCTTAGCAAATTACCTAATCCTTTTTTAACCCTTAAATCTTCCTCATGCTGGTTCAAGCTTGCAGCTTGAATCGGAACATTTTGCAAAATTACGGAGCTGGCGGCATGCCCGCTCCAGCTACAGCCCTCTGTTCTCGGACCTCCGCCTTCTGTTCTCCGACCTCAGACCTCTGACCTCAGTTTTCTGTCCCCGGGTTTTTCAATCTTTTCAAATTGGGAATCAGCGTGCGGCGCAGGCTTTCCAGCCGGCGTATCGTGTACGGCTGAATTTGTCCTTTCCTCAAATCCTTGATCACAACCAGCTTGCCCAGAAAATCCGGATCCCCGTTATCCTTCAGGGGGATTTCCATTTTCAGCAAACCATCATAAGATACACAATTCGCATTCCCTGAATCAGACTTCTCCGGATTTAGAAAATCCTGCCCTTCTTC
>JBATES010000246.1:0-3524 GCA_049664145.1 Smithella sp. | reverse complement strand
GGTGGCGACTTCCTCCGGATTTGGGTGGCGGATTGCAGCGGAATTGGGTGGCGACATCAACCGGAATACGCACCGTTATAAAAACGACCTGCTTTTGACAAAGGCAAGATTTTTCTGCTGTAAAAGTCAGGTTGTTTTTTATGTCACATAAATGATAGATAAATTAAAATAAAGGAGAAAATCATGTGATTAGCCGACGGTCCATTGAAATAATATATTTCTGTATCTAAATTGCAACTCCCCTCCCGCGAGCCCCGGAGAGATTAAAACTATAAACTCCCCGTGCTGGCACAATGGCTTTCTATTGCTTTTTTGTAGTATTATTCCTGACAATGCAACAATAGATGCAAATCTGTTAAATTGTCATAAGAATTTATCACAGAGGCTTTATTTTAATGGATACCTGCTTGTAATTTGCGCAAAGATCCTGCCATTTTTTTCCTTCAACATGGTAAAACCTGTTTGAACTGAAGCATCAATATATAATATACTTCCCACGTTGGTTCTAAGGAATAGGGATTCAAGATCATTTAAATGAGTCAGGTTGCTGGAAACGATATCGCAATCGGTATCAAAAGGAGGGTAATGACTGAACATGTCCGCGTTGAGCTCTATCCCATACTCAGATAAATATACTATTTCTCTCATAAAGCGTTCATTCCTCATCTTGATAATGGATTCATTCAATCGACAGGCAATCTGACATATAGACATTTTATTTATCTCGTCTTTGGTAAATTCGGCTATGCTGTTAAAATAGGCATTGCCGATATACATGGAATCAATATCAGGATGCATGTATCTGAGATTGATCGGATTTCTGACGACAATTTTGTCCGTATTCGGCAGCATTTTATGATGATGTCGCTTTAACAAAAAAGCAGTCATAATTTGATTGTTGGATATCGCGTGTTCAGGATATTCTGATTTCGCTGTATTTTTCATCTCATCAAGAAATTCATCAGAAAAGTATTCTCTTGCCGTATATGTTTCAATATTTTTACCAACCTTGACACGATCCTGAATATCATCGCTTAATTCAGAAAGTGGCGGGATGAAGGCTTCGTCAATTTGATCAAAGTTTATCGGATTTCCTTTGAATAATCTTTGGCTTGACGGTGGCAAAACAGCATTGCCTTCTATCCTGCAATTCCACGCGTACAAAAAAAGCATCAATGAAATTCCATCGCCTATCGCATGAGAGCAACTGACCGCGCCCAATATTCCATCTTTTATCGGTATTCCCGTTACAGCAAGAAGAGGTTCACCAGGAAGGGTTTTAACATGAACCATCTTTTTTTTTATATCATCGATATTAATATCCTCATAAGCAACATTCACAGGTGGAAAAATATTTTTCACAACTCCGTCTGTACAGTATTGCAGAGCAAACCTATTAGTATCGATCATGATGAGACGGCTTGAGAAAAGATTATATTGTTCAATGGTTTTGAAAAAATGCTCTTCAAGTATTTCCAGTGAAGTTCCTTTTCTGTAAAATATCAGAACTTCCGATGGGATTTTTCCCGGATAGCAGTCATTTTCAACTGCTGACAATGGCAGGATATTTTTGCCATAATTGTCTTCCAAATATTTTATTTTAGCTTCGCTGTTTATCATACTTGTTTTCAACTCTAATAAATTAAATATTTTGATTAAATTTTTTTTCTCTATGGGTAAGAGTAAGAAGAAAAGTTTTGGATGTCAATGAAATCTTCGCGACCGAATGCGAGTCATGGAGAATATATCAACCACAAGTCCAGAGCTTCACGAAACAATTGAAAGGTATAGCGTCTATATTTTTTTATTCTTCAAAATCTTCATGTGAGTAAAACAAAACTGAAGGTTATTGACTTATCATGCTGTCGCGGCATTAATGACGGAACCCAACCCAGTTTCCATCCCATCGTGCATTGAGCACATAGGGATCGTCGGATTTATACCAGAAATCTTCTGTGAAAAAACCGAAATTGACCTTTTGAATGAAACATATATTGGGGTTACTGCTATCGGTCGCTACGCAATCGCACTGGTTCCCCTGGTGATTCAGATCGTTCGGGTCCATAAAGTACACGGCATTCTCGGAAGCATCATATCCGATCACCAGTACATAATGGCCGGAAGAAGGAATCCCCAACACCGGAGATCTCCACAGGTGCAGCAGCACGGGAGAGCCGGACTTCAAAAAAGGAACAATTCGATTGAGGAAAATATTTTTCTTTTGTACGGAAATGTCATTCTCCGTTCCGGTGAGGTCATCACGGTAATTATCCACTATCACCTCACCATATAACGCTCTTACACCTGACTCATCCAGAAGGTCTTCAGCGGCCTTGCCTAATGAGGTAAGGTGGATGCCGGCCAAACTATTTAATGTATTATCTATATATTGAATATATGTTGCTATTTGAGATGTCGCTGGAAGTTCAGTCGGATAATAAATTTTCTCTGTGACTTCCGCAGGGCAATCTTTGTCGACGATCCCGGTTTTTATTTTTTTCAGGTGATCACCATAGTATTTCATGGCCATGTAAAAACTTGTCGCGCCGCATAAGGCCGATTCCTGCGAGACATAGTAGTAGGATGGATTTTTTTTGATCGTTTCATACGGTTGCGGTGTGGCAACAGCAACAGCTTCCGCGACAACGGTCAGGGAAAAATCCTGCGTGTCTGAGCCTTCAGCATCTTGGACCCTAACGGTAAACTGAAATACGCCCGGAGACATCCTTGTCGTACCAGCGATGCCGCCGATAGAGGAGAGCGTAATACCCGAAGGCAATGCCCCCTGAGTGATAGAGAACGTTTTGGTGCCGCTGCCGCCGGCAACACTGATCTGCTGGCTGTAGGCCTGGCCGATCACGCAGACCGGCAATGAGGCGGCAGAAATATTGGGCGGCGAATCAGAACTAGTCGATCCAGAATCAGTCGAATCCGAACCGGACGAATCCAAATCGGACGAATCCAAATCGGACGAATCCGAACCGGATGCATCCGAACTGGATGAATCCGAACCGGATGAATCCGAACTGGATGAATCCGAACCGGATGAATCCGAACTGGACGAATCCAAACCGGACGAATTCAAACCGGACGAACTAGAACAACCGGGAAGTGCCACGCTCATCAACAATAAGATCATGCAACAACACACGCTTAATTTTTTTTTCATCGTCTTTTCCTTATCCCACATTCCGGATGAGAACCAAACCGATTTCATGACATAGAATGTCTGTTCAATATGTCGATATATTTCTCTATATCATAGAACATCGATAAGTCCTTAACAATATACCGAGAAGAAACTTATTCTAACCATAGAAAAACATCTATTTTCATCTTTATTACCGGGGACAGCGCGGGGGATTAAAAGAAACTTCATGATTAATTGCCTAAAATATACTTATAAGCTGTTGATTTAATTCTGGTAGTCCCACGGGGAGTTGAACCCCGGTTTCCGGCGTGAGAGGCCAGCGTCCTAACCACTAGACGATGGGACCGTTTTGAAGGCAAAATCTCCGGCTGAT
>JBATES010000245.1:0-27749 GCA_049664145.1 Smithella sp. | reverse complement strand
GCTTAATTTGATCTCTGCCGGAGATGTGCGCAGGGCATATCGTGAAATCATCGAAACATTCAAATACCAGCATATCGAAGGCGTCACCATTCAGAATATGGCCAAACCGGGCATCGAAGCCATTATCGGTGTGACGCGTGATCCGGGTTTCGGTCCTCTGATCATGTTCGGACTGGGCGGTGTGTTCGTGGAAGTGTTGCGTGACGTTTCCTTCCGGATTTTGCCGATCACGGAAAAAGATGCCGCGGAGATGATCGCGGAAATTCGGGGCGCCGCGATTTTGTATTAGAGTCTAAAGAAGAGAACATGGTTTCCATGGCGCTGACGTTATCGTGATGCATCACAAAGACAAAATGGTATCGGAATTTGTCCTACATCTAATTCGGACTGACGCTGATACCATAAACCGTCATCCTGTAGTATTGGATAAGTGTTTTTCACGGGTGCGCGTCTTGCGTCCGACATCTGCAATGCGGCCCGGCGTTATGGCCGGCAAATCAGATACGCGCATCCGACTGAAAAGTAATAATTTAATAAACGCGGGAGACAACAATAATGCAAGTACCTATGCTGGTTACACACTTCCTGGATCGGGGCGTCAAACTGTACGGCCCCAAAACCTGTATCGTCGATGGAGAAAAGCGATTTACCTACAACCAGTTCAGCGAAAGGGTAAACCGGCTTTCCAATGCTCTTATAGCTGAAGGAGTCAAGCAGGGCGACCGTGTTGCCTATATCGGCCCGAACGGACACCGCATTCTCGAGTCCTATTACGGCATCACTCAAATCGGCGCCATTCTCCTTTGTATCAACATCCGTTTGAGTCCGGAAGAGATTGCCTTCATTCTGAATCATGCCGGAGCCAAAGTGGTCTGCGTTGACTGGGAGTATGCGAATCTGGTAGCCCCGGTTGTCGACAAACTGGAGACGGTTACGCACTTCATGTTGTTTACCGACAGCCATCGTCCCGATGGCATCGACTGGCCTGACTATGATACTCTGTTAAACGAGGCCTCTATAGAAAGGCCTGTCCGGCCTCAGATGGATGAGAACGATGTGGCTGAACTGTTCTATACGAGCGGCACGACGTCCAGACCCAAGGGCGTTATGATGACTCACCGCAATATCTACGCGAATGCCATCAATTATATTCATATGCTGAGTGTTACCGATGCCGACACGCAGCTGCACAGTGTGCCGCTGTTTCACGTGAACGGCTGGGGATCACCATTTTGCAGGAAGCGCAGGAAAAATTCGGCGTCAAGTGCTACCAGGCCTATGGCATGACGGAAACCTGTCCGATGCTGACGCTGTCGACCCTGAAAGACCCAATGAAGAAACTGCCATTTGAAGATCAGCTTGTCTATCGGGCAAAGACCGGCACCGGCAAGGTCCTGAAGCGTGAATTGCGGGCAAAATACTGGGCGGGTCACAAGAAGAAAATCGGCGGCTAGTCCTTTTAAATAGTTTATCGCCATTTTCATCCTTTCTTGTGCCTGCCCTTGTGGTTTTCGGGTGGCTCTTTGCGGAGAACCGCCCAAGATGGATAAAGGCAATCTCCGGATAATTGTCTTGATTATTCTTTTTAAATCAGTATTACTCTGCCTTGATGATATTCCATAATGATCTGTTGAACGGGGTGACAGGTGTCTCCAGGTAAAATAACAAAAAAAGATTTGACTGAACCGATGAAAAATCTCCGGACGGAGTTGGCCGGCATAAAAACGCCCACGCCGCTCAGGGCGTTCGGGGGAGATATTTACAAACTTCTGGCGCACAGTTCTCAGATCGGTTTTTATATTATGCAGGACGGACATTTTAAATTTATCAATTCACATTTCCGGGATTATACCGGATGCACCGAAGAAGAAATGCTCAAGATGAATCCTGCGTCGTTCATTCTGCCGGAGGACCGCCGCAAGACGGCTAAAAACGCGATCATGATGCTCAAGAAACAACGCTTTTCTCCTTATGAATTTCGCATCGTCGCCAGAGACGGAAGAATCAAGTGGATTATGGAAACGGTGATGTCCATAAAATTCAAGGGCAAACGGGCTATTCTGGGCAACTCCATGGATATCACCGAACGCAAAGAAGCCAGCCGCCGGCTTGAAGAACTGGAAGCGCTGGAATCCTCTATCCTCGACGCAATTCCCCAGGCGGTGGTCGGCCTGCACGAGCGGCGCATTAATTTTGCCAACCACGCGGTCAAGGTCATTTTCGGCTGGCACCGTGAGGAACTGATCGGCAAAAGCATCCGCATGATTTATCGCAATGAGGAAGAATCTGATAAAATTGCTTCCGCCTTTTATTCGACTCTCGAACATCAGCGGACGTATGAAACGGAGTATCCCTGTGTGCGCAAGGACGGGCAGGAAATTCGCTGCCGGATGAAGGCTTCGCGCATCGGAGAAAAACTCCGGGAGAAGCGTATCGTGGTCACTTATGAAGATATTACGGCGGAGAAAAAAGCGCAGGAGGATCTGGAGCGTTCACGCGAAGAATTGCGGAATCTGTCTATTCATCTTCAATCGGTGCGCGAAGAAGAAAGCACGCGTGTCGCGCGCAAGATTCACGATGAACTCGGACAGTCGCTCACCGCGCTGCAAATGGACATGTCCTGGCTTGAAAACCATCTTCCGGCCAGCAGTAAAGACATTCGCAAAAAAATACAAAGCATGTCGGAGCTGGTCGATTCGACCATTGAAAGCGTGCACAATATTACGACGGAACTGCGTCCCAGTCTGCTCGATGATTTGGGCCTGCCGACGGCCATTGAATGGCAGGCGGCGGACTTTCAGAAGCGATCCGGCATCCGCTGCCAGGTGCATATCCATTGCAGTGACCAGGCCATCGATAAGGAACTGGCGACGACCATTTTCCGTATTTTTCAGGAAACGCTCACCAATATCGCGCGGCATGCCAAAGCCACGCAATGCAGAGTGAACCTCACGGAAAATGAAAAAGAACTGTGCCTGGAAGTAGCGGATAACGGGGTCGGCATCACGCAGTGGCAGGTGGATGATCCCCGGTCCTTCGGCATGATCGGCATGCGTGAACGCGCTCATCTCTGGGGCGGCACGGTTCATGTCCGAAACACCAGGCCATCCGGAACAAAAGTGAGAGTTTTGGTCCCCATGAACAAAGGAGAAAAACAAGTATGATACGAATACTGGTTGCCGATGACCATGCCGTGGTGCGGCAGGGCGTTATACAGATTCTGGCGGATGTCCGGGATATGCTGGTCAAGGATGAAGCGCAAAATAGCGCGGAGACGCTGGAGAAGGTTCTTAAATATGAATATGACGTGGTCCTGCTGGATATTTCCATGCCGGGCCGCAGTGGTCTGGAAGTTCTGGAGGATATTAAAAACCAGCGTCCGAAGCTGGCTGTATTGATCCTGAGCATGCACCCGGAAGAACAGTATGCGGTGCGCGCGCTTCGCGCCGGCGCATCGGGTTATCTTACCAAAGCCAGCGCGCCGCAGGAACTCATCGGCGCCATACGCAAGGTGGCGCAGGGCGGAAAATACGTCACCGCTTCACTGGCGGAAAAACTGGCCGACGAACTGGAAGTTAACGCCGAAAAACTTCCTCACGAACGGCTTTCCAATCGCGAACATCAGGTGATGATCATGCTCGCTTCCGGAAAATCCGTTTCCGACATCGCCGATGAACTCTGTCTGAGCGTGAAGACGATCAGCACTTACCGCACACGCATTATGTCCAAGATGAGCCTGAAAAAGAACGCCGAACTGACGCTTTACGCCGTCCATAACAAGCTCATCAACTAGCCCGCCCGCGTTGGTCGGCGCTTGAAATCCTTGTCGGATAAAATCCGTCATATCATCCGGCGCTGATCCGACAGATAAATAAGCCCTCTGCCGATATTTTCTTTTGAATGCCTGTGCTAGTCCAGTATCGGGTTTAAATTCGTTGTCGCTTCAGTGCGGCAAAACACAGACGGGACAAATAGGGGGAGGCTTTATGGGACAGGGACAGGCACAATCAGAAGCACGGCAGACAAAGTCAGCGAAGCGGATTGCCCGGAAGGAAACGCCGGACCTACAGGGCAAACTTTTAAAGGATGAACTGGCGGAAATCATCCATCAGGCGGTAAAGGATAACCGCGGCTACCTGATGGAGCATGAAACCAAAGAAATTCTGGAAGGCATCGGCATCAAGACGACCGGTTTTTTAATAGCTCGTTCTGAAGACGAGGCGTTGGCTTTGAGTGAAAAAATCGGGTTTCCTGCCGTTATGAAAATTGTTTCACCGGATGTTATTCATAAAACGGATGCCGGCGGGGTAAAGCTTAATTTGATCTCTGCCGGAGATGTGCGCAGGGCATATCGTGAAATCATCGAAACATTCAAATACCAGCATATCGAAGGCGTCACCATTCAGAATATGGCCAAACCGGGCATTGAAGCCATTATCGGTGTGACGCGTGATCCGAGTTTCGGTCCGCTCATCATGTTCGGCCTGGGCGGCGTGTTCGTGGAAGTGTTACGTGACGTTTCCTTCCGGATTTTGCCGATTACTGAAAAAGACGCCGTACAAATGATTGAAGACATTCGCGGCTCGGGTATTCTCAAAGGGTATCGCGGAAAGGCCGTCGATCTCGACTCGCTTCAGCGGTTGCTCTTGAAAATATCACGGCTGGTCGTGGAAAATCCTGAAATCAGCGAACTGGATCTCAATCCGCTGTTTTTGTATCCGGACGGATATATTACCGTTGACGCGCGGATGTTCGTCAGCGAACCGTCTCCCAAAGAAAATCTGACGGCAACGGGCCACGAAAGCCTGCGGGATTTTTTCTATCCGAAAAGCATCGCAGTCATCGGCGCGTCCGATGTCAAAGGGAAACTTGGCTATAATGTCTTCTGGAATCTGATCAACCATGATTTCCCCGGCAGGCTCTACCCGATTAATCCCGGCAAGGATTCCATCAAGGGCGTCAAATCCTATAAGTCCATTCTGGATGTGCAGGAGCCGGTGGATATGGCCATCATTATTGTTCCGGCCAGGGCGGTAGAGGAAGCCATCGCTGATTGCTGCGCGAAAGGGGTAAAGTATGTGGTTATCGAGGCTGCGGGATTTGCTGAAACCGGTGAAGAAGGGAAAAATGCTCAGGAAAGGATTAAAAAAATCATTCAAGAACACGGCTGCCGCGTTCTGGGTCCTAATTGTTCTGGCGTCATCAACACCCATCACAATATGGTGCAGTCTATCGGGCTTCTTTCCGATTTGCGCAGGGGCAATGTCGGTATGGTTGCGCAGGCCGGAGTTTACGCCGCCGGCATTCTTACGGGATTGAGCAATATTCTGGATTTCGGCATTGTGGCAACCATCGGCAACAAGATGGACATCAACGAAACGGATATTTTGGAATGCTTAAGCGAAGATGATCATATTTCCGTGATCGCCATGTATATGGAAGACATCAGCAGTGGCAAGCGTTTTGTGGACGTGGCCCGACGTGCGGCGGTCCGTAAGCCCGTTATCATTCTGAAATCGGGCCGGACGGAAGCGGGCAAAAAGGCCGTTTCGTCGCACACCGCGTCGCTGGCCGGCAATGACGAAGTCAACAGCGCAGCCTTCAAACAGAGCGGCGTCATCCGGGCCCGAGACAACGAGCACCTCTTCGCGCTGACGCGCGCTTTTTCCAAGCAGCCCGTCCCGAAGGGGAACGGTGTCATGGTCATCACTTATACCGGTTCACTGGGCGTTGCCGCAACGGATGCGCTGTATCTCTCCGATATGCGTCTGTCTGCGCTGGAGCCGTATTTTAAGCAGCGCCTGAAAAGTGCCCTGCCCGATTACGCCAGTGTCGGCAATCCCATCGACTGCTCCTTTTCCATGACACCCGAGCAGGTGAAAAATCTGATCGAAATCGGTGTGGAATCAGGTGATGTATCGAGCTTTATCGTGGTGATCCAGGGTGAAATCCTGGGTTCTTTCGTCGATGTCATGAAAAACATCGACTACAAGGAGAAGCCGGTGATGTGCGTAGTGGCCTGCAAGGAATTCATGATCGATGATGTGGTCAGGATGGAGCAGGCCGGATTTCCAGTTTACTCCACGGCGGAAATGGCGGCGGAAGTTTTGGGGCAAATGTATCACTATGGTGTGAGACGGCAAAGCGCCCTCACGGATTCCATCGCTCGTCATTTGACCAAAGATGCGTTCTCGGTGGACAACAATCCCGTGCGCCTTAGGCTGATCAACCCGAAGGACATTGGCCTGTGGACGGATTTTGTCAACGGCTGTTCCGAAAAATCACTGTGGCTTCGGTTTTTATCACCTTTTAGCGCCACGCCGGAGCGGGCGCAGCGCTTCTGCAACCTCAACCCGGAAGAAGAAGTCGCCGTTGTCGCGGAGATGAAGGTCGGCGATCAGTATAAATTCCTCGGCATCGCGCGTCTGATCAAAAATAAACGATGTGAGGACGAAGCGGAATACGCCATTATCATCTCCGACCCCTGGCAGAATAAATCTCTGGGTCATACGCTGTCCGAACAGTGCATCGAACTGGCCAAAAAAGAAGGTTACAAAAAGATACGCGCTGAAACGCTTCAGGAAAATTACTCCATGATCCGGATTTTCAGGCGCTGCGCCTTCAACCTCGATACCAAAGATGGAAATATGGTTTCGATGTCGCTGAATTTGTCATAAATTACAGAGATAAAAATGTTGTCCAGCGTTCAGAAAAGTTATCCGGTCCAATATGAAAGCCGGCTTGTGCTTAAAAACGGGAAAGAGGTATTGATCAGGCCAGTTTTGGATACAGACGAAAGTCTCATTGTCGATCTATCTCGCAGGCTTTCTGCCGAATCTCTCTATCTGCGGTTTTTAAGGCCCGTCAGCGCCCTTTCCAAAGATCTTCTTTTTCAACTCACGCACCTCGATTACAATAATAATTTTGCCCTGGCCGCCGTGATCGAAGAAGAAGGGAAAGATACGATTATCGGCGTGGCCCGTTATGGCTATGAATCCATGGATAAGGTTACAGACTTTGCTGTTGTGGTCCGCGACGACTGGCAGCGTTGCGGCCTTGGCAAATCATTGCTGTTAAAAATCTTTGCCTTCGGCAGGGAACATGACATTTCCCGGTTCGTGTCCATCGTCGATTCGACAAACCATATTTTGAAGCAGACTCTCAGGAACCTTGGATATGAGGTGAAGTATTACTATGAGAATGGTTTCACTCAGGTCGAGATTCTCGTTTGAATGGCAGAAGAAAATGCCGTTTCTCTTTTCAGGAGAAACGGCATTTTGAAAGGAAGGGAATACTATGCGGAGAACGGTTGAAAGGTTCTCCGCATAGAAGATGTGTTAGCCAATCGCCTTTCTATTGTTAACCAAATCATCGACCACCGCCGGATCTGCCAGGGTTGACGTATCGCCGAAGTCTTCGAACTTCTTAGCGGCAACGTTTCTCAAAACGCGGCGCATAATCTTGCCGGATCTCGTCTTGGGCAGACCATCCGCCCATTGAATCTGGTCGGGTGATGCAATCGGACCGACGACCTTGCGGACATGGGCGACCAGGGCCTTTTTAAGATCATCTGTCTTCGCCACATTATTGTTCAGCGTGACATAGGCAAAGATGCCCTGACCTTTGATGTCATGGGGGAAACCGACAACCGCCGCTTCGGCGACATCCGGATGAGACGTCAAAGCTGCTTCGACTTCCGCAGTGCCCAGTCTGTGACCGGAAACATTGATCACGTCATCGACACGGCCGGTGATCTTGTAATCGCCGTCGGCATCACGTTCCGCACCGTCGCCGGAGAAGTAATTGCCGGGGAACTGTACGAAGTAATTCTCGACAAACCGGCCTTCCTTGTCATCCCATAAACCACGGGCAATGCCGGGCCAGGAATTTTTAATACAAAGAGCGCCTGTTCCGGGTCCTTTGATCTCTTTTCCTTCTTCATCAAACAAAGCCGGAACAACGCCGAAGAACGGAACCATGGCTTTGGCCGGTTTGATATCGATGGCGCCGGGTAGAGGCAGGATCATATGTCCGCCTGTTTCGGTCTGCCACCAGGTATCGGAAATCGTGCAATGACCGGCGCCGATCTTATCGTAATACCACTTCCAGGCTTCGGGATTGAGCGGTTCGCCGACCGAACCCAGAACGCGCAGCGAGGAAATATCGTGCATATCGACCCACTTGTCGCCTTCTTTGGCAATCGAGCGAATAGCGGTAGGTGCGGTATAGAAATTATTGACATTATATTTTTCGACGACAGCCCAGAACCGGCCGAAATCAGGATAGTTCGGAACGCCTTCGAAAAGAATGCTGGAGTGGCCGTTGCACAGAGGGCCGTAAACGATGTAGCTGTGGCCGGTGACCCAGCCGATGTCGGCGGTGCACCAGTAAGTATCTTCTTCATGGACATCAAAAGCCAGCTGCTGAGTCATTGAGGCATACAGCAAATAACCAGCCTGGGTATGAACCACACCCTTGGGTTGGCCGGTTGAACCGGAGGTATAAAGGATGAACAGAGGATCTTCCGCGTCCATCTCTTCCGGTTTGCAGTACCTGTCCGCTGTGGCCATCAATGTTTCATACCAGACATCACGGCCTTCCTTCATGGTAACTTCCGTGCCGGTTCGTTTCACAACAACCACGGTTTTCACGCCGGGGCATTGATCCACGGCTTTGTCGCAGGTGCCTTTCTGAGGAACTGCTTTGGCGCCGCGGTAGGTGCCGTCGCAGGTAATGACAACCTTAGCATCGCAGTTATTGATGCGATCTCTTAAAGCTTCCGCCGAAAATCCGCCGAAAACGATAGCATGAATAGCGCCGATGCGGGCGCAGGCCAGCATGACGATGGACAGTTCGGCGATCATGGGCAGAAAGATGGTAACGCGGTCGCCTTTTTTGACGCCCAGGCCCTTCAGAACATTGGCGAACTTGTTGACTTCGCGATACATGTCGTAATAGGTATAAACTTTCCAATCATTGGGATCGTTGCCTTCGAAAATGATCGCGGCCTTGTTTTTCTTGGTTTCCAAATGACGGTCCAGACAGTTGTAGCTGACGTTCATCTTGCCGCCTTCAAACCATTTGGAATGAACGTCTTTTGCATCAAATGACCAGTCCGATACTTTCTTTTTGTCAAAGGGTTTAAACCAGGTCAGTCTTTCAGTCGCCATTCTTGCCCAGAAGCCATTGGGGTCGGTGATCGATTCTTTGTAAAGTTTGTCGTACTCCGCTCTGCTCTTGATGTAGGATTTTTCTCTTACCCTGTCGGGAACCGGAAAAACCTTATTGTAAAATTCCTGATCTTTTGCTTCAGCCATATTATTCTCCTTTATCTAAATTATTTTTTTATGCTTTTCGCTTTCGCTGAAAAAAGCATTTTTTAAATATCCGTAGCTTTTTCCTTTCGTTGATTCCTTTAATCTCGTCTTTTCAGCTTTTCAGGAGGGGGACGCCCCATGCTTTGGCCTCGTTCCTGTTAGAAAAATGACCGCAAGGTGGGGCGTGATTACATGGCTGATGCAATATGACCCCCTGAAAAGCGATTACTGAATATACCTTTTGAAAGGGTTATGGTATCGGCCTCAGTCTGAATTCAGGGTGAATCTTTATCTTACAAAGGGTAGGTGTTTGTCTTACAGATTTTATGTACCGAATAAAATATGGGGATAAGCCGAGCCGAATTTTAAGCAGTTTTAAGATTTACATGAACAATGAAGGAAATCTCATTTAATAATTTCAAAATTTAAGAAAAACTTTTTTTCGACAATAATTCTGAAAAAAGTTGATTCACATCCGGTTATCCCATTGCCATCACGCTGGCGGATTAATATAAATAAAACAGGGACAACGCTTTTTTCAGGGACATACTTTTTTGATTTGGGCGTCTTGATATACTTTGCATTTTCCCAGGTCACATGCTTTTTTCGCATCCACACATCCCGGTTCTTTGTTGCCCTGATTTAAATAAGTCAGTCCCCTGTTGGCGTAGGCATCACCAAAATCCTGTTTCAAGCTGATGGCTTTATTAAAGTCTGCAATGGCCGGTTGATACTTGGCGAGGTAATAATATGCAGCTCCCCTGTTGTTGTAGGCATCGGCATAATCTTTCTTCAAACTAATCGCTTTGTTATAGTCCTCGATAGCCAGTTCGTGCTGCTTGAGACTGTGGTACGCACTGCCCCTGTTGTTATACATGACGGCATTTTTCGGCTGTTTTTTAATGGCCTTGCTCAGATTTTCGATGGTCATCATCGGATTGATATTCTTATCCTTATCCGGTGATGTTTTGTCCTGATCAACCGTCTTCATCGGCTGAATATTTTTTTCTCCTTCAACGGAGACTTTACCTTTATCAATGCTGCCGGAGGTTGTTTTTTCCTTTTCCGAGCAGGAACAAACCAGGGCCAAAGCCATAAAAATGAGAATAATTGTTTTACGCATAATACTCCTTTATCATGAATGAATGATTTTAAATTTGGTTTTCCATATCATAACATTTAAGGAAATTAAATAATTTGTTATTAAGAAACATTGGTGAAATTCAGCGAACTCGACCCGCTTATAGAAAAACTATGACAATATCTACCTTGCCCCGTGGAGAAGCTCGTCACCCAGTTTCGCCTGTTTGTTCTGCAATGTTTTTTCCTGAAGCGCTCCCAGAACGTTAATGTCCGTTTGCAGAACATTGTAACGTTCCCTGGTTTTAATTTCCCATTTCGAGATTGCGGCAGTTATTTTTGTCTGAAAACCGGCGACCAGCTCCTTGAAGGTTACGATCAGCGGTAAGGCGGCGTTATCGTTTTCGTCCATTTTTTTCGCCGCTTCTCGGACGATGGCGCGCATTGTTTCCAGGAGAGAATCCAGGGCGCCCACTTCGCTTTGCAGTGCTTTGTCTTTATGAATATGGCGTCGGTCGCTTTCCATGATCAAATCCATCAGCTCCGCGCCCATTCCTCCGGCTACCGCGCCCATCAGAACGATATTTTCCGCATCGCTGAAGGGCATTACGATATTCGTGTAAGCGGTATCCTTTTCTCCCAGCATAGCCGAAGCCGGCACGCGGCAATCATTTAATTTAATCCCGCCATGCAGAGCCGGTTTGAGAAAATCGAACTTCAACCGCGGTTTGATTACCACCCCGTCATCTTTATCGGACACGAAAAACGCGCTGAATTTCTTTTGCTGTTCTGCTTCACCGGTTATCGCGATGACGATGAACAGGCCGGCAATCGGCGCGTTGGTCAGGTAAGTTTTCTCTCCGTTGAGGATGTAGTGATTTCCTTCAGAAACGGCCGTCGAGGTCAGCAACTTGGGGCGCGCGCCGTGCTTTGGCTCGGAAACAGCAAAGGATGCGATAAGTTTTCCTTCGGCCATCAGCGGAAGATAGTGGTGACGCTGTTTTTCATTGCCGTAAACGGAAACAACACGATTGGCGATAATCTGCTGATAAAGCCAGGAAAGGGCCAGTCCCATATTATAACCGCTGCGGACGAAGACTTCTCCAGCGCCGGCCAATTGTGTCAGGCCGCCGCCGCTGCCGCCGTATTGCGGTGCGATTCCTATCTTGAAAAATCCCGCCTCGCTCATCTTCTGCAGGATGTCATGGGGAAAGTCCTGCATGGTTTGTAAATCGGTGCGGGAAGCGACGTGTTCGATGGCGAAACGCGATATCCAACTGTAAGATTGGTCTTTCGTTGCAGTATTCATTTTATAAAACCAGCTCCTCGATGAAAGCAAATAATTGGTTGACGTTGCGGCACTGGCGCACCTCGTGGCAGTGTGGCAGGAAAGATCTGATTTCGCTGTCGCCGGAACCCCAGAGATTTTCCTGTTCGGGATTCAGCCAGATAACCCGCCGGCAGCGTTCGCGCATCTGCCCGAGAATCGCGTCTTCGGGGTTCATATAATTGGTGCGTCCGTCGCCGACGATGATCAGCGTCGTTTTTTTGGTTAAAAGTTCCAGGTGATCTTTTTTAAAATTGCGGAGGGTTTCTCCATAATCGGTGGAAGCGTTAAAGTTGATGTCCGGACTTGCCAGGACCAGACGAATCGCCTCGTTGATTTCATTTTCTTCAAAGATGGGCGTCACTTCCAGCAGATGATCAATAAAGACAAAACTGTTGACCTTGTCGAAACAATCCTGCAGGGAGTAAAGCAGATTCAGCATAAATCGTGCCGCCGCCCAGACGGAACCGGATACGTCGCACAGGGTGACAATGCGGCTTTTCCGCTTGGCGCGATGCCGATATTTTATTTCCACGGGCACGCCGTTGTATTTAGCCGAAGCGCGCAGCGTTTTTTTAACGTCAATGCTGCCTCTGTTGCGGATGACATAGCGGCGGCTGACGATGTTTTTCAGTTTATGTACCAGTTTATCAATGGTGTCACGCATCTCTTCGATTTCCTCGCGGGTAAATGAAGAAAATGATTTTTCGCCCAGTCCTCTCAGCTTTTGTTCTTCCGTTTTTGTTTTCCTGGTGCCGGTTTCCACCTGATCGGGTTCATAGACGAGCATGGATCGGGCGGTATTGACGCGCTCTTCGAAATGATCGGCAAGCTCCCGTGCGGCAACTGAATCGGTTTTGGCGTAATGTTCTTCCACCAGCGCCTGGGCGGCAGATGCGGCTTTGTTAATCTGCAGCATTACATTGAGGCGATTACCCAGCGGCCCGAGATTAAAACGCAACATAGCCGCTTCTTCTTCGTTTTGAATCCGACGCATCTCTTGCAAAAGAGCCATAGGATTTCCCTGCAAAAAATCAACGACCGCATCAAATATCGGATTGTCGTGAGGCAACCGCTTAAGCGCTTCTACAGCCTGTTTAATCTGATCGGAATAAGAAACCGCCTGCCGGATATCGGCAGTCTCCATGCGCATCTCGTGAAAAAAAAGATGATAGAGACGGTCGAAATGCTGAACGTCGCGCATGCTTTTGGCAAAATTGGAACGAAGCAGCGAGCAAAATTGCCGCTCATCGGTCGGATCAATCAGCTTCATCTGGTTGAGGCTGTCGAGCACTTCCGAAGTGGATACCCGCATTCCCGCCGCCCGACAGCAGGAAACAAATTTTTGAATCAGCTTGACCATACATTACTGTTATTGCAAAACGCGATTGATATTCTTGCGGACTTTTTCCAAATCCACCTGATACTTGCAAATAATGTTGAGCGTTTCCGAAACAACTTCAGGAGTCAGTTCATTAATCTGCAGGGCGATCAGGGATTGCGCCCAGTCAATCGTTTCCGAAATGCTGGGAGCTTTCTTCAAATCCAGTTTGCGGATTTTACGGATGGCGTCCACAAGAGAATCGCAGAGTTTTTCTTCGATTCCCGGAATCTTCAGCCGCACAATGGAAATTTCCGCATCCCGCGCCGGATAATCAATGTAGAGATGGACGCAGCGACGTTTCAGCGCGTCGCTCATGTCCCGGTAATTATTGGATGTCAGCAGAACAAAGGGAATCTGAATGGCCTTGCGGGTGCCCAGTTCGGGGATAGATACCTGGAAATCACTTAACAGTTCCAGAAGAAATGCTTCGAATTCCGGATCCGATTTGTCCACTTCATCTATCAGAAGCACAACAGGTTTTTCAGAGCTGATGGCCTGTAACAACGGGCGATGCTGAATAAAACGATCGGAGAAAAAGGCGTCTTCCTGTTCGGCAATCTGATCGACCGCCTGCGCAAGCGTTGCGGCGGAAGAAATAATGTCGTTAAGTCTGTCCTTGACCATCTGCGTATAAAGAAGCTGCTTGGCGTATTCCCATTCATAAAGCGCCTTGGCTTCATCCAGTCCTTCATAGCACTGCAGACGAATAAGCTCTCTGTCCAGAGAGCGGGCAATGGCCTTGGCCAGTTCCGTCTTGCCAACACCGGCCGGGCCTTCAACCAAAACCGGTTTTTGGGTCGCGCCTGCCAGAAAAACAACCGTGGCGATTTCCCGTGAGGGGATGTATCCGGCATTGATCAGTTTGGATTGAACATCATCGACATTTTTATATTCCATGAACAACCAGATCCTTTCTCGAATTGCGCAAAGCATAGGTGATTTACAGGGGTATGTCAATCAAGAATAGGATAGCAAATATCTTGTGAAATATTATTTTGCGCAGAAGATGAAATACTTTAATCTCAGCAAGAATCATGAATAATATTTTTGAAGATGGATTATTCCATTGACATAAGATACGGATATTCGTATAGTTCCGACCGTTTAAAAAGCACACAATTTGGATCTGTAACTTCTTTATACATTTTGAGGAATTAATTGTAACTGCTTGGGAGAAGACAGCTCGACATGGAAAATCGCTTTTTTGATAAACCAATTCTCAATTCGCCATATGAATATCCAAAACAACACTGGGAATTAGATGAACAAGGCCAGCCGACGCAAAAAATTATCGTAATATTTTGAAAACGCCTGGGAAAAGTCAGGCAGCAAAATTTATCATTCCCGCAGGCTTTTGGCGGGAACCCATAAAAGGGAAGCAATGCAATTGATTGAGTCGGAAACTTTAGAACTGAAGAAATCCAGCAGTGAATTGAAAGCGGGCGTTGTTTCTCTGGTAGCCATGCTCAACAAGCATCATCGGGGCGAACTATGGTTTGGAATTAAGAACGATGGCACAGCTGTTGGTCAGAGCATTTCCGAGGCCAGTTTACGGGAAGTCTCCCGGGCGATCGGCGATCATATCGAACCCAAGATTTATCCTTCCGTTGAAAAAGTGACAATGGATGGCAAGACTTGCATTCGGGTGCAGGTGGAAGGTAAAGAAACGCCTTATTACGCCTATGGCAGAGCCTACATCCGGGTAGGCGACGAAGATCGGCAGTTAAGCGCCAGAGAACTGGAAAATTTCATCCTGGAAAAAAACCGTGACCGCCTGCGCTGGGACACGGAAATCTGTCCCCAGGCAACACAAGACGATATCAGCAGCGCTAAACTGAAACGCTTCCTGAAATCCTGCGGGCTCAAATACGATACGGTTCAAAATGCACTCACCAAACTCAATCTGATCAAGAAGCACAAATTGCTCAATGCCGCCGTTTTGTGTTTTGCCAAAAAACCGGAGAAATTTTTTCCCAATGCCAAATTGCGCTGCGCCACGTTTGGAACAGCAGACACAACCGTTCCGCTGGACATGAAAGACATGACCGGAGATATCTTCACGCTCATCGAAAAGGCCGAAGAGTATATTCTGGAGCATATCAATATCGGTATGCGTGTGGAAGGTCTGTTGCGTGTGGATGTTCCCGAGATTGACCGGGAAGCGTTTCGCGAGGCCATCATCAATGCTTTCTGTCATCGGGATTACCGCGAATACGATTCGGTTAACATTGCTGTCTTCAAGGATCGCCTGGAAATTCGCAACCCCGGCTTGCTTTGTGGCGGACTGACCATTTCCGATATCCGGGAAAAGATGGTTTCGATGCGGCGCAATGAACTTCTGGCGGATCTCTTCCAGCGCCGGCATCTGATTGAGAAATGGGGCCGCGGCATAAAGCTGATTTTAGCGAAGGAACCGGCGACGGAGTTCGAAGAGGTAGGCACAATGCTGTTTGTGGCGCGATTCCGGAGGAAAGGATTGCAAAAGGGCATAGCTGATAAATTTGGTGTGACGCCGGGGAAAACGCCGGGGAAAACGCCGGGGAAAACGCCGGATGTGATTTTATCGTTTCTAAAAGAAAGTCCCGATTTATCCTTCCCCGAGCTCGCCGAAAAAATGGGGAAGTCAGAAAGCGCCGTGGAACGAGCCGTGCGAAAACTTCGTCAGGCAGGCCGTTTAAAACGAATCGGTCCGGCCAAGGGTGGGCATTGGGAAGTGATTGAAGAGTGAATAGTGGATAGTGGATGGTGAAGCGTAAGGATGAAAGGGTTGGAAAGTGAAACAAAAAAAGACAAACAATAAAACCATTGAAACGCTGACGCACGATGAAGCCAAGCGCAAAAATATTCCCACCGCCGAGTTTCAATCTGTTTTGCAAAAAGAAGCGCAAGACCCGCTGAAAATAAAATATCCGCGTAGCGTAAATGGACTGGACGAAGAAAAGGCAATCTCAATCGACATATTTTTCGCCCGTTTGACAAACCCAAATCCGGCCGCATCGCCGTCAAAGTCATCAATCATTTAGGTGATGAAGTCATGAAGGTATTTAAAGTGTAATAATGATGTGTGATTCGTCACGCTCTCAATATATGAAAAAATGAATAAAACACTGCAAGAACAATTAAAACAACTCGAGTCATCTCTTGGTTTTGATGTTAAGAAAAATTATAATAATGTAACCAATTCTCATTCTAAACAAAGCAAATCGCCCCAGAAGCTGGCATCGGCTGAACAATTAAGACGCGGAATTGAAAAAATTGACACCGAAATCGAGCTTCAAAAGTGGCTAAACCAGAATGCTCAATCACTATGCTTGGCGATCAATAAAGAAAACAGGAACGCCATCATTCAAAAAGGTCAAAATTCTACGCCAAAAGATAGTACCGCGTCTTTCCGAAGCTTCACTTTAAGTGATTTTTTTCAATTATTTCAAAACAAGATCATATCCACTGATGATATTTCACCTGCTCTCCTTCCCAACCTTTTTAAAGCAAATTCCATTGCAATAGATATAGAAAGCAATGGCAGTGAAATATTTCAACTTGGCTATGCCACTGAAGATGAGACAAAATTATTTGATAAAACAAAAAACAATTTTCTTACTGAGATAAAAGAGACAGAAGAAGTTGCAAACGCAAAATCCCACTGGCTGGTTGGGCATAACATTATTGATTGGGATTTGCCGATTCTGAAAGGTAAAAGAAGTTCCTGCTTTTCGACAAAACTGGTTTGGGATACTTTTCTTCTATCATGGATACTCGCGCCGTGGAAAAAAACACATGCGCTTGTGAATAAGGAAAAAGCACATCAAGCGGATTCGGACGCGAAATCATCCCTCGATCTTTTCCATCATCAAGTTGATCAATTTCCAACGGACTACGTATTGGACCTTGCTGATAAAATTCTTGATCCTGTCGAGTTTCTTTTCAGGAATCCCAAAATCTTGTATGAAACAGACAGAGACTACCCTGACGTTCCACATTATCTGGAAGAGAATATAAAGAAAGAGCGATTAATTATCATTCCGCAATGGCGATATGCTGAATGTGCATGGTGCCGGGGTGTCGTCTATGTCTGGCCCGAAACTCATGGAGAAGAGGATGATTGCCTGATCGATTTGGCATCTTTGGATCGTCTTGCCGCAAATGACGGAGATACCTGGCTCCATGCGTTGACCGTCGTTGTGCGGGATGCGGAAAGTCGTAATGTCCAGGTATTGTTGAGGATGATCCCCAAATGGCTGCGCGATAAACTTCTGAGGAAGCTTCAGGACGGCCGTTGCTTGATAAAAAACCATAACGTTATTCCGGAAAAAATCAATATCAGCGCATATCACGCTTATCGCGACAACCAAGTCGATTATTATGATCAATCCGTAGAACCTCTTTTTTTTGAAGAAGCTCAATTCGACTTGCAAGCTGAGCCGATAGCCCTGGATAGTCATTTTGTGGCGAATATTAATGGGTTGGCGACACCGCGTTCAGGTGCAATTTTTCATGTTAATGATAAGGATAATGTGTGTCGCTTCTTTTTAGAGCAGGGATTAATCTCAGAGGTAGAACTAAAAACAAAAAAAATATGGCTTACCTATGATCCCGCAAATATGAAAAGCGGCGCAGGCTCTTGTTGGCATCTCTACAAACGGATATCCTTTGCTGTACTGCAAAACTGTGAAGATCAAAACTCATCATATACTGTTGCGGCGGATAAAATACCCATTCCCGTATTTCCCAAATGGAAACCGGCAAAACAAAGCAAAAGTAAAGTCCTTGGCGATTTTATTCCACCAACATCGTCCAATCGTGTTCAATACTGGCAGGATGTGTTGTTGCGGTTATTGTCGCTTAAGAGTGAAGGCACATTTGAGGGCATTTACATTTTCCTTTTGACCCAGCCGCATGAAAAAGAGGCCATAAAATCAGCTCTCAGCGATTTCGGAGAAACGATTTCTTTTGACGGTTCGCCACTGCGCTATTTAGAACGACTCAAACGTGAAAAGAAAATATTTGCCGTAGATACCATTGATCAGGCGCAATATTGGTTGCAAGCTGCTGAAAGACTTGACTGTGATATTCAACTTGTTATTGAATCGCTCCCTGTTTTTGATTGGTGGATTTATGAGAATGCGGTAGCGGATAATATCGAACTTGAATATTCTGAAACTATTGAAGAAGATGCATCAGTGGTGATGGAGGACGAAGAAAGTGTTGGTCTGGAAAAAGAGGCGGATCTTCCATATCCCAAAAAACAGATGTGCGGAAATAAAAATTCCACGCACATTCAACCAGAAATATTATTACAGGAGGTAGTCCAACGCTGTACCGAACGTTATTTAATTCCGTGGGTATGTAAAATACTGAAAGGATGTTTGCCGGCATACCCGCCCATCATCCTCGATTGCCGATTTGATTCCCTATATTTCAATAAATCAACGAAATTTGCCCGTTGTGACTTTGTGATGACCTATTTCACTGAGTCGCAGCAGGAGCGGCTGGGGCGTTTACTTCGTGAATCCATGGGCGATATTGAGCGCCAGAATGCCCCGAAAGACTACGATGCATACAGAAGTTTTCTAAAAGAACAATGGGGCTACGATTTTAAGGAAGATACCCAACGCCCGGCAATGGAAACCATTATTGCCAATGACAGTGATGTTCTTGTGCGCCTGCCGACAGGGGAGGGGAAATCCGTTCTTTTTCAGGTGCCGGCCTTGTTGCGGGGAATGAGAACCCAGAAACTCACAATCGTTGTAACGCCGCTCAAGGCGCTGATGGCTGATCAGGTAACAAAATTGTGGGAGATGGGGTTTTCACAATCGGTTGATTATTTGAACGCCGACAGGGATCCATGGGTAAACAGTGAAGTCTATCAGGGCATAATCGATAACCGGATTAAGCTTCTCTATGTCGCGCCTGAACGTTTCCGAGTACGCCGTTTTAAAGAAGCGCTGGCTCGACGTCTTACAAATGACAAAACTTTTGAATATGTCGTTGTGGATGAAGCACACTGCATCAGTCAATGGGGGTTCGAATTTCGGCCGGATTATCTTTATGCCTTAAAGGAACTTCAAAAAATATGTCGTAAAGACGACGCTTTTTCCAGGTTTCTCTTTTTTTCCGCCACAGTAACAGATGCCACCCTTGAAGATATCAAAAAAGAAATGAATTTTAAGGCGGATGAAGAATTCAAAATCAGGCCGGAGAATATGCGTCATCCGATTCAGTCTTTCATACATCTGGATAGCGAAGATGCTCAAAGCAAGCTCTATAGAGCAAGTATTACAGCGTCCAGAATTGGATTCATTGAAGCACGGATCAAAGATACGGATCTTACTAAGAGCGCAGTAATCATCTTTGTGACTCGCAGACATCATGCTGAAGAACTTTGGTCTATGCTGGAAAACGCAGTTAAAGATGGAAGCTTACAGGATCATGCAAAAATTCGTTATTTTCACGCGGGCCTTTCTGGGGCGGAACGCTCTGAAATTTATGAAGAGTACAGAAGCCGCAAGGTGAACGTCTTAGTTTGTACGAAGGCTTTCGGCATGGGGATGGACATATCCCACATACACAAGTGCATTCATTTGGCCCCGCCAAGCTATCTCGAAGATTACTTGCAGGAAGTGGGGCGCACGGGACGAGGAGCGGAAGATAGGGAAAAAGCTGGAATAGAAAAAGTCTCTTGCGATTTACTTTATGACCGTAGCGATTTTGAAGAAAATCATTCAAAAATAAGAGACAGTCGAATTACTTTTGACTCACTCACCTTTCTTTGGAATGAACTGCTTAGTGAAGCGCGGACGGACGCGCACGGTTATTACCAACTATTTTGTGTCATTCCCGAAAACAAATATCTCAATCTTGACCAAAATATGCTCCGCTTGTCATTATTCTGGCTGGAACGATGCGAACGTTTGGAGATTCTGGATGCAATTTACGGTCTCCTTCAGTTACGCCTGAACAAGGAAAACTTGCAAAAATATGCGATTGGCGAAGCGCATGAAAATATAGTTGCCAAAGCAATCTTACAACTCTACGAAGCCTCAGAAACGGAAAAACAGACAATAGTCCCTCATGCGGGGCTGGTGGATAGAATTATTGATTTCATCAGCAATTATGCCGGCGTTCTTTTTAAAGCCAAAGGCGATTCACAGGGAGCAAAACAAACGGAAGGTAATCTTGTTTCTGCCGGAAATACGTGGGACGAAGCGGAAATACATCTAGCAAATATTTGGCATAAAACGTCACTGGCACGTAAAGATGATGTTTTAACGGCCTTGCGGACGCTTCAAAAAAAAGGAGCGTTGGACATTGTTCGGACAATTCTTTTTAAGCAGCTTTCGCTGTTTGAGAATCGCGATGTGATGAGGAATTGGCTAGAACTTGTAATGGAGCGAATCATTATCGTGACGCCGATGAATGGTCGTGTTGTTCATTATGCGGAAATGCTTTCATGGTTGAATGAAGACATGCCGGAAAGTAATGTGACCAACTGGAGCGAACAGAAGATCAATTCCATCAGACAGAAGATCGTTAAATCCACTATATCGTTATGCCGGGCAGCAGGCCTAAATCTGAATGAAACGTACGATGATGAAGGTAAAATCCTATGTACATACACGCTGAGTCACAATAGAACTCATGGTATCAGAAACAAAATACAAACCATTCTTCATATCGCCAAAGCCGTTGTCATGCGCGTCGAAATATCGAATGCCATTTCATTTACAGACCTTCTCGCCTGCTGTGGCAATAAAGTTGATCAAAATAAATTGCAAGCCGCACTCCAGACTCTTTCTTATCTGGGGATTTGCGCAAATCAGCAAATGTTGTTTTCCCGAAGCTATGTTCTGGGACTGAAGACGACCCTTCCACTGAATCATCCAGATTTTACGGAAATCGATCTGAAGGTTGATGAAAAGCTTAAACAATGCAATGAAATGGCAAGGCTGAAAGCTCACGCAATGGAGCTTTACGCCCGTTTAAAGCCTGACCGGCGCAAAAAATATATTGACGTCTACTTCAAAATTAAGACACCTGAAGACATGAAGCGTTTTATTGCTGACACAGTGGATGAAGTAGGAAGCGATAATTCGGAACTTAAAGAAATCCTTGCCAGTGTC
Source organism: Smithella sp. (assembly GCA_049664145.1). Classification (GTDB taxonomy): domain Bacteria; phylum Desulfobacterota; class Syntrophia; order Syntrophales; family Smithellaceae; genus Smithella. The sequence goes on along the minus strand of JBATES010000245.1, from coordinate 6,521 downwards.
CGCGAAGATGCCATGAAAGAAGCTTTAGAAGATCTGCATCCAGAGAAACGTCCAATCTGTGAACAGCGGTATCAGGAAAAGTTTGTGGTCAATGCCGGTCCCGGGGCAGGCAAAACGAAGTTGCTCCTGATGCGCTGTGCTCATCTTATTCACAGCCAGGAGCTTAAACCTGAGGGAATTCTGGTTCTTGCGTTCAATCGGGCAGTTGTTTACGAAATAAGAAAAAAGATTATCGAATTATTCAGTAAGTTGCGATGCGGTTCTTATGTGAAAAACCTGCACGTTTACACCTTCCATGCGTTTGCTAAACGCGCAATGAAAATATCAGGAAACGGCAGCGATGAAGATGAACTCGAAAAGCTTCTGCCCGTCTTCGCGGAACGACTCCGAACAGACGATCAATTTAGAAAAGAGGTGGCAGGACTTTATAAAGCTATCCTTATCGATGAATTTCAGGATATGAACGACGATTTTTACAGCGTCATTATTTCCATGCAACAAGCATCCGGCGCCGGCCTGATGGTCATTGGCGATGATGACCAGGATGTTCTTCTTTGGAACCGATTAAAAAAGAAGCAAAAAACAAGTTTGCATGCAGTCGATTATTTTGAAAGATTAAATAGCGATGTCGCTAACGTTGATATCAAGTACCTGACCATTAATTTCCGGTCTGCGGGCGAAATTGTCCATCGATCACAGAAATTCTTAGATAATGTTCTTCTGAAGGTGCAGCCTTCAAGGACGAGGCTGAAAAAGCATATCCTTCTAAAAGAAAATCCCGACAACAAAGCACAAGCCACTATTGAACAGGATTGTTCATTAGAAGATTTTATAACAATCATCCCTGAGCAGCTTAAGGAAAATAAGGAAATCGCCATCCTGTGCAGGACGAATGCCGAAGTAGTTGACACCTATAAAAAAGTAATCGCAGCAAACATCATTCATCGAAATGTTATTCAAATTCAAAACAACATTGATCTCAGATTGTCAGTCATTCGGGAATATGCGGAATGGCTCGATATATGCCGAAAACGAAATTTACGAAATGGCGATACGTTGATGACCGACGAACTACTCGAAGAATTGATGGTAGAGTACAATGATCTGGGGCTTCCGGAAGGCAATAAGCAAGTGGTAGATCAATTATGGGGACTAACGCATTGGCAATTCAGAAATCCAAGTCTTCAGATGCATATCGAATTCATCGAAGATATGTACAAAGACGATTTGGATAGATTGATGAGGCGCTATGGCCAGACCTCTTCTCGGGGGCGTCTTATTATTTCAACGATTAATAAAGTCAAGGGCCTTGAGTTTGATACGGTATTCATCAAACCATCTTCGGCATCGTTCCCTTTTGCCGACGAATATGATGAAGCAGTGAATTACAGTATTGATGATCGGGCTGCTGAAGAAGCCCGACTTTATTATGTTGCCATGACCCGTGCAAAGAGTGGCCTGTATTTCAAGTGGGGGGATCGTGAAAAAGGATGGGCTAACAGGACACAATACAAAACCGATGTTGAAAAATATTCGTCATATCTTGAAGGGAAACATGAGGAAATAATAGTCAGTTGGCCAGGTTATGTCCCGCAATATGAAAAAGGCCTCCAAAATTATATTGTCAAAAAGATATCCATAGACGATCTTGTTTCAATCATTGATGGTAAAATTATTCATAAAGGGATAAAAATAGGCAAACTATCCAGTAAAGTTCAAACAACAACATGGGCTAAGTGTAGAGTTGTTTCAGTTGTCAGATCATTGGTGAATGATAGGTTAAAGAAGACTCGCCCAGATATATACGATAAAATTCACCCATCGCTTATAGAAAAAGGATGGCTATACACTGTGCTTATACAAAGCGCATAGACTAATGGTGATTTTACAAAAAAAGGAGAGTTTATAAATCATACAAGTAAATGACTGGAAACAAATGGAAGAAAAACTCAAACAATTTTGGAAACTGAGGGACGAAATTATTTGCACAAGGATTTTTCGGCGGTCTCAGAACACCTGTTACTTATGCGGCAATACGCCGATTGCATGGCACCATGTTCTGCTGAATCCTATTTCGAATCAAACCATCGATGTCGAGTTTTCCTGCGTTATCAATATCAAGAAGATATTGGAAAGTCTGGGCTCCAAACAAAAAATATTTTTCTTCCCGCAATATACTGAAGAAGTAAATCACCTCAATGCTCAGTACCCGGGAACAGCGGCTATCATTGAATTTAATCCGAATCCAGATGTCATTGCACGTCTGTTGTCAAATCCGCAGGATTTATCTTACAAGCAGATAAGACCAATCCTTGATCATATCGTCAAATTCAACGATGAATTTATGACGGAACTATTCCATGCAGCACTCGATATTTATATTGAGCGAAAATATTACATTTACGAAATGCTGGATGAGCACCAAAAGACTGATAATGTGGAACGGAGTATTGAAAATTATTTTCGTGAAGAATGGGAAAGAGTAAGGTCTGAGGATGAATATCAATCAACTGCATACATCGCGCAAGCTGACTATAAGGATTTGCCTTTTTGATATTGAATGCATGCAAGGGGAAATCAGATGCAATTTCGCATTGCTGATACGTTCACAGGCAGTTTATCCAAACTGAACAAAGAAGAGCAGAAAGCTGTTAAGATTACTGCTCTTGATCTGTAAATGAACCCTGCCAATCCGGGTATGCAGTTCCATAAGCTGGAAAAGGCGAAGGATAAACGTTTCTAGTCTGTGCGCGTGAGTAACGATTTATGTTTGATTGTTTATAAGCTGAGTGTCGCAAACTGGAAGCCGATCCGCAGACAGGCGCCGCTCCATCTGAGTTTCTGGACGATCTGAAAAATTAAGAAGATATTTTAGAGGCGATCATATAAGCATGTGCCATGACAGATAGCCCATTCAAATCAGCTTTAAAAAATTTTTTCTTTTTCTGGCGGCCTTCGCTTTCCCGAAGGCTGACACTGGCCTTTACCCTTTTCGGCCTCGCCATCGGCTACGCCGTTTATATTTATCTGGCTGTTTCTTCGACCAATGCTTTTATTCATCTGGCAACCGACTCCGTTCAGCAATATCTTAATTCGGCATCCCGGGAAGCCATCAGCAAAAATCAGAGCGAACTTCTTAAAATGATCAACGAGCGCATGACGCATATTGCCAACGCGACCAGGGCGTTTCAGGGAATCTTCCCTCCGATGAAATACTCTCTTTACTTTAATGACGGCAAGACGTGGCAGCACACCTATATGAATAAAAAGGGTGAAATCCATTCGGAAAAAATAACCAGCGCGGTTCTTGCCGGAGCGTTGGAGCAAACTAAAACGAGAAAGATTATTCAATCGGCTTCTTTATTTTCCGGCATGAACAGCACCGTCAGCGTGAAAATCAATATCACTCCCGTGGGCAGCGATTATACGCAAATTTTTACTTTTGATGTTCAGCGTCAGGGATTTCTCAGCGCTTTCTGGATGAATATGGCGAAAGTGCTTCTCTTTTTTCTGCTCCTTTTGCTTGCGTCGCGGCTGCTGGGACAGATCTTCAGCGCCCGGCTTGCCCGTCCCGTTGAGCAGCTTTCCCGGGAAGCGGAAATTATTGCTTCCGGAGATTACGAACGCCGCTTTACAACCGGCCGGAAGGATGAGGTTGGCCGACTGGCGGAAGCGCTCAATATCATGGCTTCCCGGATTCTTGATTCGACAAAGGAAAGAGAAAATATTTTTATCGGCATCCTGATTGCTTTGACGCGGGCCATTGACGCCAAATCACCGTGGACAGCCGGTCACAGTGAACGGGTGACCAAATTTGCGGAAGCCATCGGTCGGGATATGAACTTCAATGAGGATGAAATGCGCGCTCTGACAATTTCCGCCATTCTGCATGACATCGGCAAGATTGCGGTGCCGGAACATATTCTCGACAAACCGGGAAAGCTGACCGATGAGGAGTTCGATGTCGTCAAAAAACATCCGCAGGCTGGCGCCGATATCATCTCTTCCATTCCTTCCTATGAATCGATTCTGACAGGCATTGTGCATCATCACGAACGCTGGGACGGAAAAGGATATCCCCGCGGACTGAGCGAAAAAGACATTCCTTTGATCGCGAGAATCATCTGCATTGCCGATGTTTATGATGCGCTGACGGAAGACCGGCCCTATCGCAAAGGCTGGAGCAGGGAACAGGTGCGGCAATTTTTTGAAGAGCAGCGGGGAAAAATGTTTGATGCCGACCTGGTTGATATTTTTCTGAAACTACCGGAGATTCGAACTTTTGAGCCAGGCCCTTGCAGCGTCGATATCGATAAAACATTTCAATGAAAGACCGGCATTGCGGGCTGTCGTCTCCAGGAACTTCAGATATTCTTCATGTTGCGGGAGATCGACAAGGGCGCCTTTTACTTTTGGTTTTTCGGCAGGACTTCTGACGAAAGAATAGGTATCCATAATCCCTAAACGCCCTTTCAGGGCGCGCACATCCACCAATACATTTATTAAACCACTCTCGATGATGATCACGGCTGCTTCTACGGCCAGCTGATCCATGCTGCTCTTTGTCACTTCGCCTGTTATGTTAATTTCCAGGATTTTGTCATTTCCCGATGATGAGATTTTATATTGCGACTTCTTTTTCATTTGTTGTTTCTTCTTCAATATTATTCATTATGAATGAAAAGGCAGAGCCATTGCTGCCTCTGCCTTTTGTTGCAAAATATTTCACATTATAGCGTGCGGTCTAAGAAGGTAAGAGCAAAGGTTGAAATTTACTTTTTGCCTTTTTTCTGCTGTTTGTCCTCGGATGAATAAAAGTTCCCCATGCTTTTGACGTTTTCATCAACCTGTTTTTTTAAATCATCAAAACTTTTCTGATACATTGCCGTCCAATCATCCATTGTTTTCTTAAAATCAAAAGGCATCCAGGCTTTCTGAGCGGGGAAAAGATCAAACATCTTTTTGGTCTGCTCCTGAAACATCGCGACGGTATCGTTGTCGAACAAGTCTTCCAACTTGTCATATCCCTCATCAACCGCTTTTTTGAATTCGTCACGGTTTTTCTTGTACGTGCTGTTTAACTGTTCCATGACCTTTTTGCCTTCATCGGTGATGCCGGGGGTGAGATCGACAAAAGCCGTCATGATTTTTTCCGTCTGGTTCTGCAGGCTGACCATCGTTGAAAAACAACTCCCGAATGATTTTTTGTGCCAATCCATCATCTGTTTTACGATTTCCTTGTTGTCCATAATAACCTCCTTTTCGTTTTACTGGTATTTTACCGGGTTCAAACACTAAATTCTTTTTTTCACAGGGCTTTCTTAAAAGAAAGTGCATAATAGTCAAATTGTTTTATAAAACAATACGGAATAATACAGGTGATAATACGGGGGGGAAACAGGTATTATGAGAATTTCAGCAAAAAGGATCGCAGATTGGTTTTATTGTTCCTGATGCCTAATTTTTTGCGGAGATTGTCTCGATGGTAATCAACGGTCTTGGCCGAAATTCTGAGAAATTCGGCGATTTCTTTGGTGGTATATCCGTTCTTCACCATCTCTGCCACCCGGAGTTCCTGTGGCGTCAGATCGAAAGAGGATTGGGATAAAGAGCGCAGGAAGGGGGAAATGATCTCCCTGATTTGATCTTCGATCATCTTCAGATAAGTCTTCTGCTGCCTGCTCAAAGCGCTTTTTTTCAGTTTTTCCAGATAAGGGAAAATGGAAGTTTTGACATTGGTCAGCACATTTTCTTCAATTTGATAACGGTCATCTTCCCGCTGCTTGAGGAGAACTTTTAACGCGGCGTTCATTTCTTCGAGATGGCGGGATTTCATCGAGAGTTCCTCTTCTCTTTGTCTCAGTGCTGCTTCCGCCTTCTTGCGTTCGGTGATATCTCTGAACATGCCCAGCATACATTCTTCTCCGTTTACTTTCATCGGGGCAGCGCTCACATCCGCGAAGAAAAAAGATCCGTCTTTTTTTAATACAGGGATATCCTTTGCGATAACAATATTTTCTTGGATTTGTTTGTTAAATTGATCAATAACGTAGGGTAATGATTCCGTCGGGTGAATATCAAGGATTCCCATTTTCAGAAGTTCCGTTTCCGTATAGCCCAGCATCCGGCATATTCTTTTGTTAGCGACGGAAAATTTTCTGTCGCTGATTCTTGCCAGAATTATTCCGTCTGAAGCCGAATCAAAGATCGTTCTTAATTTTGATTGCGCTTCTTTGAGTGCTGCTTCCACCTTCTTGCGTTCGGTGATATCTCTGGCAACGGCCTGGATGGCCACAGGTTTCCCCTTGGACATCACGACAGATCCCAGGGTTTCCACGTACACATCGCTTCCATCTTTGTGTTTCAACCTGTATTCGGTTAAGCCTTTTTGAACGCCGGATAGAAGAATTTCCGTTGACTTGATGGCAACAGGGATTTGATCTTCACTCAGAAACGAAGCAAAATTGAGAGACGGTATTTCTTCCTTGGCATAACCCAGTCGTTTTAAGGCGGCATCATTG
>JBATES010000244.1:0-9244 GCA_049664145.1 Smithella sp. | reverse complement strand
ATTGCAGTCAGTGTTGATGGCGTCGTAATGAAAAAAGCAGATTTGGAAAAAGACCTGCAGGCGGCATTCGATACTTACAAAAACAAAGTTCCGGCGGATAAACAGAAAGAAATGAAAGAGCAGCTTCGGAAACAGTTGATTCAGGTGTTTATCATGAAAACATTGCTGTCCAAGGAAGTTGAGAAAAGAAAAATAACGGCAAGCAATGAGGAAATTACAAAAACGATTGAAACCATCAAGGCCCAGATGGCTCCGAATAAAACAGCCGATGAGTTCATGAAAGAAAATAAGATCAAAAAGGAAGATGTTGCCCTGGCTGTGAAGATTGAAAAGTTCAAAGACATGGAAGTGGGTCAGAAAGGGAAACCGACGGAAAAGGAAATCAGCAAATTTTACAACGAGAATCGTGAAAAATTATTTATTCAACCGGCCAGCGTGCATGTCCGTCACATTTTGGTTACGGTGAAAAAAGAAGATGATGAGAAAATAAAAGCGCAAAAGAAAGCAAAAATAGAAGACTTGCGCAAGCAATTGTTGAGTGGCGGAGACTTCGCGGATCTGGCTCGCAAGAATTCCGATTGTCCCAGCAAAGAGATGGGTGGTGATTTAAGTTACATTAAGAAAGGGCAGATGGTCAAAGAATTTGAGACCGCGGCTTTTTCACAGGAAAAGAATGCGATCGGCCCCGTCATTAAAACACAGTATGGGTATCATATTGTTCAGGTTCTGGATAAGAAACCGGAAAAGAAAGTGGAATTGAAGGAAGTCAAAGAAAAGATTTCCACTCATCTGGAACAGAGCAAGAAAATGGAAGCCTTTAATGCCATTGTGAAAAAAATACGGGAACAGGCCAAGGTCGTTATTTATTAAAAAGTTCAAATTATTTGATAAGCTTATTTGAAGCTGTGCTCACTATCGGGGAAGTTACCGTGTTTAACTTCCCCGATATAATTTTTAACGGCTTTTTTGATTTCTGAATTCAGGTTGGCGTATTTTTTCACAAACCTGGGCGTAAACCGTTCATTAATTCCCAGTAAATCGTTAATGACCAGAACCTGTCCGTCGCAATGAACGCCGGCGCCGATGCCGATAGTCGGGATGTTCAGGGAACTGGTGATTTCTTCCGCCAGTCCTTCCGGAATGCATTCCAGAACGACTGAAAAGGCTCCGGCGTCCTCCAGAATTTTGGCGTCTTCAATCATTTTTCGGGCGGCATCTTCCTTTTTGCCCTGTACCTTGTAACCGCCGAGCTGATGAATGGATTGCGGAGTCAGACCCAGATGAGCCATAACCGGTATGCCGGATAACGTAATTTTACGCACGGTTTCAGCAAATTCTCTGCCGCCTTCCAGTTTGACCGACTGGGCGTTGGCTTCCTGCAGCAGGCGACCGGCATTTCTTACCGCTTCCTGTTCCGAAACCTGATAGGATAAAAAAGGCATATCGGCGACAATGAAAGCATTGTGCGCGCCGCGGGCAACGGCTTTTGTGTGGTGCAGCATGTCTTCCATGGTAACCGGCAGCGTCGTGTCATAACCGAGAACAACATTCCCCAGAGAATCACCGACCAGAATGATATCGATTTCGCATTCGTCCATAATGGAAGACATGGCAAAATCGTAAGCGGTGAGCATGGTAATTTTCTCTCCGGAAGCCTTCATTTTTTTGATGTCTGCGATGGTCTTGCGGGTGGTTTTACTCTGAGTACTCATGATTTTACTCCTTTCAAAAGAGCGTTTATTTTTTTTGTCTGTCCGGCGCTTGAAGTACCTTTTTGTTGGGCAATTTTAACGGCCAAAAGTCCCAGCTCAGAATAAACAGAAGCATATTGCGGCAGTTTTTTCTGAAAAGACTGGATATGTTTTTGGACGGTGCTGCAATCCCCGCGGGCGATGGGACCGGTTAACGATAAGACGGAACCTGACTTTTCAATATTTTTCAGGCTGCCATAGACCAGTGGCAGATAGGCCTGACGGGCGTCCTTGTCGTTGATGCCGATGGATTTGGAAATCGATTCTACAATATTCATTAACGTGACCAGATAATTGGAGGCAAAACACGCAGCAGCGTGGTAGAGCGCTTTCTGATCCGGTGCAATTACCATCGAAATGCCATGCAGATTACGCACGATTTTCTTTGCCGTCAATAAAGCATTTTTTTCCGCCGTGATACCGAAATAGCTGCCGGGTATATTTTGGATGGCCTGCTCAATGGAAGAAAAACTTTGCAGAGGATGAATGCTGGCAACACACGCGCCGGCTTTATTTGCCGGTTCCAGCAGATCCAGCCCGCCCGCTCCGCTCATATGAAAAACGAACTTGTTTTTTATTTCCGGCGAGAGCGCAATATTCGCACAGGCGGACGCGATGGCGTCATCGGGAGTGGTGATTAAAATGTAATCGGCCTGGCGTAATGCATCCTGCGGTTTCCGAGCAATATTTCCGCCTGTGTAAGGCAGGGCTCTTTTCAAAGAAGCCGGCGATTTGTCGTAAAGAGCAGTGATTTGATAACCGGATTTTCTCAAAAGAAAGCCGATGGCGGTTCCCACCATGCCGGTACCGATAATGGCAAATTTGTGAGAAGGTTGTTTCTTCATAAAAATACAAAAGGCCTTCCGCGCAAAGGAAGACCTTCATTCGACATGTCTGCTACCGTCTCAGTCGATTAAGGTGATCCAAGCGGTTGAATTCTTTTTAACACCGGTCTTGAGCTTAGTCAAACACTTTTTCAGTGAGGATTCGACGCGATAATCAAACTTGCACTTGTCCGTGCACTTCGTTATAAAGAATACAGGAGCAGCCATGAAGAAAATTGATTTAATGATATTTGATTTTGACGGCACGCTGGTCGATACCGGCACGGACCTGGTGCAAAGCATTAATTATGCTCTGAGAGCGCTCAAGCTTCCCGAAAGGACTGAAAAGGAAATCATCAGTTTTGTCGGCGACGGTGTCGGCAAATTGATGGAAAGAGCCCTGGGAAAAGATCATGTCGGATTGCAGGAAGAAGCGATGCAAATCTTTTCCCGTTATTATGGCGAACATCTGCTGGATAACTCCGTCCTTTATCCGGGCGTAAAAGAAGTTTTGGATAATTTCCGGCACAAGACTAAGATTATTCTAACCAACAAAGGATATCGATATACTTTGAGTATTGTCGAAGGATTACAGATTGAACATTATTTTGCTGAAATTATCGGCGCAGATTCCACGCCGTTTCTGAAACCGGATCGTCGGGTGATGGATTACGTTTTCCGCAAACATCAATCAGCCGGTGAAAACGTTCTCATCGTCGGTGACGGCATTAATGATGTGATGATTGCCAGAAATTCAGGAATTTTGAGTTGCGCTTTATTAAATGGATTGGGCAACCGCGCCGATTTGCTGAAACTCAATCCCGACTATTATTGTGAAGATATTCTGGAACTGAATTCTTTGTTTATGTAACTATGATTGAGAAAGTTAAACAGACCATAGAAAAATACGATCTTCTGGAAAGGGGCGATCGTGTGCTGGTGGCTCTTTCCGGTGGTCCCGATTCCACGGCGCTGCTGATGGCGCTGATCAAGCTGGCGGGCGAACTGAATCTGACGCTGTTCACTGCTCATTTCAATCACGGTTTACGGGGGCGGGAATCGAACGCGGATGAGAAATTCTCTCGTGACCTGGCTAAAAAGATGGGGTTGCTTTTCTGTTCGGCGAAGATGAATCAGAATATCAATAAAAAAGGCGTCTCTCCCGAAGATTTCTATCGACGGCAACGGTACGAATTTCTGAATCAGGCAGCCAAGGAATACAGGGCACGGAAAGTTGCGCTCGGTCATAATCTGCAGGATCAGGCGGAAACGGTTTTGTTGAATCTGTTGCGCGGCAGCGGTCCGGAGGGGTTGAAAGGTTTTTTGCCGAAAAGAGACGGAAAATTCATTCGTCCTTTGATGGAAACATCGCGGCAGGAAATTATTTCTTTTCTGGAACAATCCGGCATGGCGTATCGTCGGGACAGTTCCAACGAGAACCGGATGTATCTGCGCAATCAGATCCGGGCTGAACTGATTCCCTATTTGCAGGAAAAATATAATCCGAAAATCGTCGAAAATCTGGCTCGCACAGCGGAAATATTGCGGGTAGAGGATGAATTTATCCGGGAGCAGGTTGCCAAGGTTCTCAGTTCCCGTTTTGTTCAATGCGCTGAAAATCGCTTCTTGATGAAAATAGATTATTTGAAAAAATTATCGCCGGCGGTCCGGTGGCGGTTATTGAAGACTGTTTTGGAGGATTTAACGCCGCGAAAAAACGGCATCACTTTTCTTCATGTTACAGCGCTGGATAAACTGATTCAAAAAAGTGAATCGGGTAAAAGAATTATTCTTCCCTTCCGAATTGAAGCGAGGCGCGAATACAATGCTTTGATTGTGGAAAAAACGCCGCGGAAGCAGATTCCATTTGAATATGTTGTAGAAGTACCGGGAACGGTGCAGATTCAGGAAAAGAATGTTACCATCGAAGCGGCGTTGATTCAGAAAAGCAGGGTTGATTTTGAAAACAAAAACACAATTTATCTGGATTGGGATAAAATCAGACGGCCCTTAATCGTCCGCAACAGAAGAGACGGCGATTGGTTTCAACCCCTGGGCATGGCCGGACGGCAGAAAATAAAGAATTTTTTCATCGACCACAAAATCCCGGCTGCTAAACGCGATGACGTTTTGCTGATGGTTGACGGTATCTCGGTGATCGCCATAGAAAATACACATGTCAATGAGCGGGTAAAAATAACCGGGGAAACAAAAAAAGTTTTACAAATGAAAGTTATCGGTTTTTAAGGATATTTATCCTTAAAAACCGATATGCCGGCTTGAATAGAAAATATTTGAGTTATGTGAAATATTATTATAAAGAATAAATTCTATTAATATTAAGGAGAAAGATATTGAATCAGTTTCAAAAAAATATAGCGCTTGTCCTGACGGTTGCGCTGGTCTTTCTGCTGGTCTGGCAGCTGTACAATCAGCCGAAGACCGGGACGAAAGATATCATATACAGCGAAATGGTCGCACATCTGGAAAAGGGAGAAATCAGTGAGGTCACTGTACAGGGTGACAACGTCAACGGTAAGTTGACGAACGGCACTCTTTTTAAAACATATGCGCCTAAAGACGATAAGCTGGTCGCGCAGTTGCGGGAAAAGGGTGTCAAAATTACCGCCAAACCGGATGCGGAATCTCCCTGGCTGACGATTCTGATTTCCTGGGCGCCGATGATTTTGCTGATCGGTGTCTGGATATTTTTTATGCGCCAGATGCAGGCCGGCGGCGGGAAGGCCATGGCCTTTGGCAAAAGCAAGGCGCGTCTGATAACCGATAAATCCAAGCGGGTCACGTTTGCTGATGTGGCCGGAATTGATGAAGCCAAGGCTGAACTGGAAGAGGTCATCGATTTTCTCAAAGATCCCAAAAAATACACCAAACTGGGCGGAAGGATTCCCAAAGGCTTGTTGCTTGTCGGTCCTCCCGGAACGGGAAAGACGCTGCTGGCGCGGGCGATTGCCGGTGAAGCGGAAGTTCCTTTTTTAACCATCAGCGGCTCTGATTTCGTGGAAATGTTTGTCGGTGTCGGAGCTTCGCGCGTACGCGATCTGTTCAGTCAGGCAAAAAAGAACGCGCCCTGCATCATTTTCATTGATGAAATTGACGCCGTGGGACGTCATCGCGGCGCCGGTCTTGGCGGCGGCCATGATGAAAGAGAACAGACGCTCAATCAGTTGCTGGTGGAAATGGACGGTTTTGAATCCAACGAAGGCGTGATTCTGATTTCCGCCACGAACCGTCCCGATGTGCTGGATCCCGCTCTGCTCAGACCGGGACGTTTTGACCGGCAGGTTGTCGTGCCGTTGCCGGATGTCAAAGGCAGGGAAAAGATATTTGAAGTTCATGCCCGTAAATCTCCGATCGCGGAAGACGTGAACTTCGCCATCTTGGCCAGAGGGACGCCCGGAACGTCCGGCGCAGACATCGAAAACCTTATTAATGAAGCGGTACTGAATGCCGCCCGGTCCAATAAAGACAAGGTAAATATGAGCGACTTCGAATTTGCCAAAGATAAGATTCTGATGGGCGCGGAAAGAAAAACCATGGTGATCAGCGATGAAGAGAAGAAGAATACTTCTTACCATGAGATAGGACATACGCTCGTTGCCAGAATGTTGCCGGGCACCGATCCCATTCATAAAGTAACGATTATTCCCCGTGGCCGGGCGCTGGGTCTGACCCAGCAGTTGCCGATTGATGAAAAGCACACTTATCCGAAAAAATATCTGGAAAACAGTATCTCCATTCTGCTGGGAGGCAGAGCTGCGGAAGAACTGATTTTGCACGATTTCACAACAGGCGCCGGAAACGACATCGAACGGGCGACAAATTTAGCCAGAAAGATGGTTTGTGAATGGGGCATGAGTGAGAAGTTGGGGCCGCTGAGTTACGGTAAAAAAGAAGAGCAAATTTTCCTGGGACGGGAGTTTGCCACTCATAAAGACTACAGCGAGGATACGGCAAAGCAAATTGATGAGGAAGTTGTTGCCATCGTATCGCGCAACTACGAGCGTTCAAAGAAAATTCTCACTGATCACATGGATATATTGCATCGGCTATCGATTGAGCTTCTGGAAAAAGAAGTATTGAACGGACATGAAATTGACGTCCTGATTGGCGATGCTTTACCCCAGGATAATCATGGTGAGTCGTAAGCTATAGCCTGAGTCTTCAGTAGATTTTTTCCTGAATGATGAAAATAATCGAAATTAGAAACATTGACGAAGCGGTTCATGTGTTTAAGCAAATAGGCGTTGATGCTTACGGCATCGGCGCCATGGCTCAAAAAGCAATCCATGTGAACGTTTTGCTGGAAAAACAGCCATGCAAAGTCGCCAATATCCTGAAACAGGAAATGCTGTCACTCGGAGGCGATGCGGCCGTGGCCAGAGGCAGCGTGGCCTGCAGTGTTCCGGAAACGGATGTGTTAATCATGGGGACGCTGAAACAGATTGCGGCTCTGACATCGAAGATCGAGCAGCAGCCGTTTGGATTGAATCAGCTCGCCAAGGATATATCTGAAATATTAAAAAATAACGGCAACCATGAATTTGTTTTAAAAACATCCCGACGAAAAATTATTCTGGGTCAAAAAACACTGGTGATGGGTATCATCAATGTGACGCCCGATTCATTTTCCGATGGCGGGATTTTTTATTCACCTCAGAAAGCTGTTGACCACGGATGGCGGATGGCCGATGAAGGCGCCGATATCATTGATGTGGGTGGAGAATCCACCAGGCCGGGTTCCCGTGCCGTGCCGGTCAATGTGGAATTGAAAAGAGTCATTCCTGTGATTGAATCTCTGCGTAGAAAAATAAAAATCCCCATATCCATTGACACGAAAAAGGCGCGTGTTGCCGGCGCGGCCGTTGCGGCCGGTGCTGAGATCGTCAATGACGTCAGTGCTTTAAAAGGCGACAGATTGATGGCGAAGACAATAAGTGACAGTAAAGCGGCCGTGATTCTTATGCATATGCGAGGCAATCCCGGCAATATGCAGCAGGGCAATATGGACTATCATGACCTGATGGGAGATATTTCAGATTATTTAAAAAAAAGCTGTGAAAAGGCTATAAAAGCGGGCGTGGCCAGGGAATCCATCGTGGTTGATCCCGGGATCGGTTTTGGAAAAACGGCTGAAGACAATTACAGAATTATTAAAAATCTTTCTTTGTTGAAAATACTGGATTTGCCCATTACGATTGGAACATCCCGTAAATCTTTTATCGGTAAAATAACCGGCGACGAACCGGGCGCAAGGGTGGAAGGGACGGCGGCGACGGTTGCGGCGGCGATTATGAACGGATGTCATATTGTCCGGGTGCATGATGTGGCGGTCATGAAAAAAATTGCTCTGGTAACCGATGCGATTGTTCATGCCAATCAGGTGACACGATGATTTACGGTGTCGGAATCGACCTGGTGGAAAACAGTCGTATGGAAAAAATTATTCATAAATGGGGTGAGAAGTTTATCAATAGAATTTTTTCTGCCGGTGAAATAGAGTATTGCGGAAGGCATGCGCATTCGGCAACGCATTACAGCGCCCGGTTTGCGGCCAAGGAATCTTTCCTGAAAGCGCTGGGCATTGGTTTGGGCGAGGGCGTTAAATTAAACGATATTGAAGTCATCAATGAAGATAGTGGGAAACCGGCTCTGAGCCTTAGCGGAGAAGCCAAAAAACGAATAGAGAGAAAAAAAATAACAAAAGTTCATTTGAGCTTAACGCACACTAAAAATTATTCAACGGCTGTCGTCTTACTGGAGCATGATTGATGGAAGACAAAAATCATTGTCATGTGAAAGCGGAGATGATATCCGGAAGCGCCGAACAGACAGCAGAACTGGCGCGCATGATCGGTGAAAGATTGCAAAACGGTGATGTTCTGGCTTTATCGGGAGAACTGGGTTCCGGTAAAACCTGTTTCACCGGAGGCCTGGCACTCGGTTTGGACATCGATGAAAAATATCGCATCACGAGTCCCACTTTTACACTGATCAATGAATATCCGGGAAGGTTTAAACTTTGTCATTTTGATATTTATCGTATAAAAGATTATTATGAATTTGAAGATTTGGGTTACGAAGAATATTTCAACGGGGAAGGTGTGGTGGTCATTGAATGGGCGGAAAAAATAGCGGAAATACTGCCCGAAGCTTCCCTCATCATCAAATTCGAATATCGGAATGAAAATGAGAGAAAAATAACGGTGGAGGGACCAGCAGGCAGACTCAAAGAGCTGATTCAAGATACCAAAATGGAGGTTGTTTAATATGGCGTTAATTGTGCAGAAATTCGGCGGGACATCGGTGGGGGACATTGAGAAAATAAAAAATGTTGCCAGAAAAGTCGCCAATGTAAAAAAAGCCGGCAATCAGGTGGTTGTGGTTCTATCCGCGATGGCGGGAGAAACAGACAGACTTATCGAACTGGCTCATAAGGCGGCCGATTCGCCCGATGAAAGAGAATACGATTCTCTGATTTCCACGGGAGAGCAGGTCGCGGTTACCTTGCTGGCTATCGCTTTGAATGCCATGGGCTATCGGGCGAGATCTTTTCTGGGGTTTCAGGTGAAAATATTAACAGATCAGGTCTATAAGAAAGCCAGGATATCGCTGATTCACACGGACGTCATTAAAAAGGAACTCAAGAAA
>JBATES010000243.1:0-3156 GCA_049664145.1 Smithella sp. | reverse complement strand
AAAAAAGATCTGGACACGATTAAGAACGTCTCCATCCCGGAAAATGTTCGTGATATTGAAGTCGCGCGCGCCCACGGTGATATTTCTGAAAATGCCGAGTACAGCGCCGCCAAAGAAAGACAATCTTTTCTGTACGGTAAAATGCAGGAGCTGGAACATCAACTGGCGACGTCCAACATTATCAATTTAAAAGGATTGAACGCCAGCAAGGTGGTTTTCGGCTGTTATGTGCGTCTGGCAGATAGCGACAGCGGCGAGGAAATAAAATATCAACTGCTCGGTCCTTATGAATCGGATATCAATCAGAATACGATTTCCGTGACCTCGCCCATCGGCAAAGCGCTGATCGGCAAAAAGGTCGGCAGTGAAATAATCGTCAAAACACCCGGCGGTACACGTAATCTGGAAATTATTGATATCACCACCGAAGAATAATCATGATTCAGCGTTGTTCGCCGGCTGATGCCATTGCCTGCTTAATTTCATCCTTCACCATGCTCTCGCTTGTTTCATAAAATTGCTTTAATGCTTCGATAGCTTCTTCGTTGCCGATTTTTCCCAGCGCCCAGGCAATCATGGCTCTGACGCGCTCATCAGAATCTTCCCTGAATGCCCGGACAAGATCGGCAACGTAATCAGGATTGTGGCTGTTGCCCATCGCGCGGGAGACATTCATCTTCCAGCGCCAGAGATCGTCAGCGGACATATAAAACATGTGCGGCCATACTTTCTGAAGAAAGTACGATTTATCCATATGCAGCAGGTTTGCCAGCTCAAAATCAACAGCTTTTTTTAGCACCCTCGGATTCTCACTTCTTTCCCTGCTGATCCAGTTGATATTGCGGGGACAGACATTCTGACAGCGATCACACCCGTAAACATAAAGCCCCATCGGTTCACGCAACTCCATCGGCGTAAGACCTGCACCGTAATAGGTTAAAAAAGAAATGCAGCGACGGGGATCGATCTTTCCGTCTCCCTTGAGGGCACGGGTGGGACACGCCGCCACACAGGCATTACGGCACCAGTCAGGACAGCCGGTGTAAACAGTCGGCTTATCAGCAGAAAATTCGTGGTCAATGACCAGAGCAATCGGAAAAACAAAAGAACTTTCACCGGCGACATGCCGCGCGTAAAAAAGACAATTCTTGCCGAAAGTTCCCAATCCGGCGCGGGCGGCGGATAAACGATGCGGCAGGTTAAACGGGACTTTGGAATCAATGCCGTTTTTTCTTAAAAAATCACGCAGAGCTTTAATCCTGACGGCCAAGCCGTCTTTGGTCACACGATCATCATCAACATAACAGCGGCCGAAATGACTTTCCATCTGCAGGGGGAATGATTCTTCAAAATACGATTCCAAAACAACAATAATGGATTTCGCGCCGGCAAGAATATTTTTCGGATCGGTACCGGCAATCAACCCCAACCCGACGGCCTCCGCCCAGCCGTATGCTTCCTGACTCTTCATCAGGTAATCCCTCTGAGATTCAAAGGGTTCCGCAGTTGTAAAACCAATATCGGCAAATTTAAGCCGTTTTGCTTCATCAATGATCTCCTGTTTGGTCAGCATAAAACTCCTTTTATTTTTCACCATTATGTTTCAGATATTTGGTTCTGTCCATCATAAAAGCCTTCATTAATTAACAAGAATATACATTTTTGGCAATGATATTAAAGACGGCGCAAAATGATTTGACAATATCGATTAAAATTATAATAAAGGGATATCTCTTATTCATCCTGACAATTGGATTATAGTTAAAGGAGCAGGTAGGATTTTCAAACATCAATCGGACAAAACAAAGTTGCGATATTTGCTGCTGACGGTACCCCTCTTTCTGCTGTTTACCGGCTGCGCGGCGGATCAAAAACAGCTTCAAAAAAGTGAACCACCTAAAGCCTGCTGCGAGGAAACCATTCCGGTAGTCACGAAAGCACCCGATGACGGTTCAGATGTTTCTGCAAAGATCGAAGAGCTGAAGCAGGCGCTGATAATAAACGGAGTCCCTGTGGAATGGTTTGACGCACAAATCAAGCATGAAAGTTTTCAGTTTTATTCGAATATCGATCAATACTTTCAGAAAGCAGCGGAAAAACAAATCGATCATGATAAAAAGTTCGATATTTCATGGTATTTCAACCGCCTAGGCATCGATGCAAAAATTGAAAAGGGAAAACCTTTCATTCAAGATCATCTGGACATTCTGAAAAAGGCTGAAGCAAAACACGGGATACACAAGGAGCTGATTGCCGCGATTATCGGCATTGAAACCAATTTCGCCGATAATCAACAGCGGGGTAGTTTCTATGCGTTCAATGCTCTGGTTTCACAATATATTTTCACTAGACGGAATAATTTTGCCATTCGGGAAATCACCGCTCTTTATAAATTTTCCATTCAGACCGGCCGTCCGACGCAGTATTTTACCAGTTCATATGCCGGTGCAATCGGCTGGGGTCAGTTCATTCCATCGTCACTGCTGGCATTTTTCATCGATTCCAACGGAATCAGTAATGACATCGATCCGTTTTCCATAGAAGATACGATCTTCAGCGTGGAAAACTACCTGTATAACAATAAACTGTCCGGAGAAAACATTAACGATTACGACAGTAAGTACAAGGCTGTCTTTGCCTACAACCACAGCGACATTTACGTTAAGGCCGTCCTCTACATTTATGACGGATTAAGAAAATCTTCTCCTGCCGAGAAAGTGTTAAAGAAATAACCACGATTTACTTGGATGACATTATTTGCAGACCGTCCTTCAGGGCTTGAAATTGGAAAATTCTTTTTTGTCTTTGCGATAGGACAGATAGCTGTGCAGAAGCCAGCCGATAATAAAGCCCGTTAACAGAGAGAAAAAAAGCAGTACGGCGCGCGACATCGAAAGTTCCCAAAAAAGGAATTTCACCGTGACGACGTCAATATTTTGAACCAGAAAAATCAGAGCAATAAAGCCGAATATCGACACCAGCCCCATTTTGAAATTCATTTTTGATTCTCCTTGAATAATACGGATCCGTGCTAGTGCATACTTGCAAAAGTTACCGATATGTCATTTCGACCGAAGGGAGAAATCTTATTCAATGATTATAAAGATTTCTCAGTCACTTCGTTCCTTCGAAATGACACGGTTAATATTGAAATCA